>JBOGOE010000222.1:0-5322 GCA_050747445.1 Candidatus Polarisedimenticolia bacterium
ATGCTGGCCCGGGCGCCCTCCACGCGCAGGCGCGCCGCCGGGCCGCGGTTCCGCGGGGGGCCCCTCCGGCGCGCCAGCCTCCGCCTCGGCGGCCAGCTCGTCCAGGACGTGCTTCGCCTCCTCCTCCGCGAAGTGGGTCTTCAGGAGGTAGGCCACGATGCTCACCCGCTCGGCGTGGTCGAGGATCCCCTGCGCCATGGTCTCGTACTCGGCGCGCTCCTCGGGAGTCAGCCGCGCCGCGTGATCCTTCAGCGTTTCCACGATGCGCCTCACCTTCTTCTGCGCGACCTCGTCGTCCGAGGGGAGGTCGCACTCGTAAGCCTTGAGGTTGTTGGCCCGCACCAGGCGGTTGAAGTTCATCAGGTCGAAACCGGAGACCAGCGAGATCGCCTTGCCGGCCTTGCCGATGCGGCCGGTCCGGCCGGCGCGGTGGATGTACTGGTCGGAGGACTCGGGGGTCGAGTAGATGAAGACGTGCGACAGGTCCTCGATGTCGATGCCGCGCGCCGCCACGTCGGTCGCCACCAGGTGCCGCAGCTCCTTGTTGCGGAAGCGGCGCATCACCTGCTCGCGCTTGCGCTGCGGCAGGTCCGACGACAGCATCGCCGCCGGCAGCCCCCGCATCGCCAGGTAGTGGAACACCTGCCGGGTCTCCGCCCGGGTGTTGCAGAAGATCATCGAGGACGCCGGGTCCTCGTACTCGATCAGCTTGTAGAGGTCGGCCGATTTATCCATCCTGGGCACGATGTAGTAAAGATGGAGGACGTCGGTGACGTACAGGAAGTCCTGCGACAGCATCAGCCGCTCGGGGTCCTTCATGTAGCGCCGCGCGATCCCCTCGATGGAAGAGGGGATGGTCGCCGAGAACATCATGGTCTGGCGATCCTTCGGGACCTGCTCGAGGATCTGCTTCATCTCCTTCTCGAACCCCATGTCGAGCATCTGGTCCGCCTCGTCGAGGACCAGGGTCCGGACCGCCTGGAGCCGCAGCGTTCCCTGCCGCAGGTGATCGAGGACGCGGCCGGGGGTGCCGACGATCACCTGCGCGCCGTGACGCAGCCCCTCGTGCTGCCGGTGCATCGAATCGCCGCCGTAGATCGACAGGACGCGCACGCCGGAGGGGGCGGCGATCTGGGACAGCTCCGCGGTGACCTGGACCGTCAGCTCGCGGGTCGGGCAGAGGACGAGGGCCTGGACGACGGGGGCGGCGGGGTCGATCTTCTCCAGCGCCGGGGCGCCGAAGGCGGTCGTCTTGCCGGTCCCGGTGCGCGATTGCACCAGGAGATCGCGGCCGGAGCGGGCGATCGGGATCGCCTTCGATTGCACCTCGGTCGCCTGGGCGTACCCCATCGTCCGGAGCGCCTCGAGGACCTTCGGCGGCAGGCCGAGCATGTCGAAGGAGACGCGGCTCTCGGGGAAGGTCGACGGCTCGCTCCCCTCCTGGCGTTTCGGCAGCTCGGGTGGCGGCTCCCTGGGGGCGCCGCGGGGGCGGATCGGGACCACCCTGATCTGGCGCAGTTTGCCGGGTTTGCGGGCGGAACCATCCATCCTAGATCCCCAGGGCCCCGCCGATCACCTGATCGGTCGACAGGATGCAGACACCGCTCGCAGCCCACTGGCCGACCAGCGCCTCGCCTTCCCGAGGACGGATGGCGCGCGTCGCATCCTTGACCAGGGCGACGCGGAAGCGCCGGCGCTGCAGCAGTCCTTCGATGGCGTACCGATCGCAGACGTCGAGCGCCACACCGTACACCACCACCCGGTCGGGGCGCACCACGTCGAGGACCGTGTCGACGTTGGGATTGCTGAACACGTCGAACCGCTGCTTGCGGAAGATCACCGATCGGCCCGACTCGAGGGCGTCACGCACCTGTTGCTTGAGGGTCTCCTTGTCCTCGGGCCGGGTGTCGATCCAGAGGACCTCCGCCGGGCGCGTCTCCGGGACCTTCTCCTGACCGGCGCTTCCCGCCAGGCAGTGAGGCGGGTAGGTGTCGCGGAAGTCGGGGTGCTCCGAGATCTCCTCATCCTCGGGTGCATGGTAATCGACCGAGCCGAGGACGGGGATCTTCTTTTCCCGCGCGAAGCGGGTGAGCGCCGACAAACGCGGCAGGATCGTTTCGGCCCCCTCGATGTAAAGCCTTCCGCCCGGCATGATGAAATCATGCTGGGTATCGACATCCCAGAATATGGTGCGGCGCATGCAGGCCCGGATTCTATGCCCCGCGCGCCGTCCGGGTCAATTTCCGGGGCGGGCGCGCCGGGCCGGGCGGCCGGGGGCGGGACGGGGATGGCCCGGCCCGGAAGAGGGGCGCCCGCCGCCCATACCCGGCTGCCCGGGAGGGCGATATGAGCGGCGGGCGCGGGGCAACGGGGCAACCGCGCCTGGCCTGCCGCGCTTTCGTGCCTATCCGGCTGCAAGGCGCGTCCTGCCGCCGGATGCCCACAGGCACTTCCCCGTGAGTCATCACCGCCGCCTTGGGTGCGGGGCGAGTCTCGGACGTCCGTCAGGAGACGGAGGTCCCCCCGCCCGCGGGCCGGCTGCAAGGTCCGTGCCCCGGCCCGCGACTTGGTCGCGCCACCGCGCGCAAGTCGCGATGGCCGCAAGGGGATCGAAAGTCCCCCGCGAATCCTTCGGCGGTGCGGCGGTTGCAGGTGATCCCCGGATTGAGACGCGGCCGGAAGTCGGAACGCTCCGGTCCGGTCCGGTCAACCGACCGCCCCTCATGAGGATCGGCGGGGCCGTCTCAGCGCCTCAGCGGTCCGGCCGGTTGAGACTTCAAGACCCGGTCGTCGGGATAGGGCAAACACCCTATCCTGCGGGTCTCACAGGACGACCGGATAGATCTTCCGATCGACGTGCGCCCGATCGATCGATCCGAGCGCGCCGTTTTCCCAGTGCAGCAGCGCCACGAACTGCTCCCCCACGAAGCAGCGGGGAACGATGGCGTCCAGATCCCCGGGGAAGGTGACCGGAAAGCGCCGGTTCCGCCCGTCCAGGACGCTCTGCCCCGGGACGATCGCGACCAGCGCGGGGTTGCCGGCGAACAGCTCCGCCTCGAAGGCCGGCATCCTGCTGCGGGCGCGCGCCGACAGACCGGCGAACGCCAGCGCCGGACGCTCGGAGCGATCGCCGTGTACGGGGCGCAGCCGCACCCCGGTGTGCAGGAGGAAGTCGTCGATCGGATCGGGGCGCGGATCGTAGGGACGATGACCGGTCTCGGCGAGGATCGTCAGCCGCGCCCCCGCGCGCTCGACGACCACCTCGACGCGGTCGCCCGGCTCGAGGTCGAGCACCTCGTGGAGCGCCTCGAAGTGGTCGGCGACCGCGCGTCCTGCGATGGCCAGGATCCGGTCGCCGGGCAGGAATCCCGCAGTCGCGGCCGGGCTCCCAGGCAGGATCCGTCGCACCACGGCGCCGCGGGTCGGGACGGCGGCCCTGCCCTCCGCCTGGATGAGCAGGGGGTCCTCGACGAGGAGACCGATCCACGGCCAGTCGGCGCGCGGTCCCTGCAGCATCCTCCGGAGCGCCCGCTTCAGGTGCGCGGCGGGGATGAACAATCCGGCCGACGGGGTCGGGGCGCGGGGGGTCCCGGCGTAGGACACCAGGAGGCTCGGGATTCCCAGAAGCTCGCCGCGCTCGTCGAGCAGCGCGCCCCCGGAGCTGCCCGGTCCGATCGGGGCCTCGACCTCGCACCAGAACTCGATGGGCCGGGTCCCGGCGCGCACCCGCCGGTGACCGCCCATACGCGCCCAGGCGACCTCCGGACCGGAGTCGCCGCGATTCCCGAGCACGTAGACCGTGCGGCCGCTTGCGGGCGCTGGGCCCGCGGCGAACGCCACCGGGCGCAGGGTCTCCCCCTCCACGCGCAGGAGGGCCAGGTCGGAGGCCTCGTCGACCGAGATCACCCGGGCGGCGGTCTCGCGCCGGCCGGCGAGCGCGACCCGCACCTCGGTGCTGCCGGCGACCACGTGGGCGTTGGTCAGGATCAGGTCGGGTCCGACCGCGACGCCCGACCCGGCGCCGAGCCCCTCGACCGGCTCGCGCCGGAACCGGCCGCCGCGGTACACCGGGACCTTCTGGATCTCCCGCACCCGCACCGCGACCACGCTGTCGAAGGCACCGGCCACGGCGGGTGGCAGGATCTCGGCGGCAGGATCGGCCGGCCGGTGGATCGAGGGCGCGGCAGGGACGCCGGTCGGCGGCGCCGCGCCGCTCCCGAAGAGCAGCGCCAGAAGCGCCGCGACCGCGGTGGCGGGTCGCAGTCCGGTCTGAGGCGTCCGCGCGGTGCGTGGAGCGTGATCCGATTCCGGGATGCCCATGCGCGGCCGGAATATAATCCCCGCACCGGGACAAAGCCCGTGATCAACGGCCCGGCCGGAGGCATCGATCGGGTGGCGCATCGACCGGCCCCGTGCGGGGTTTTCGCCACGGTGTTCCACGCCGTCTGCCTCCTGGCCGTCGTCGCGGGAGACATGAGCCTCGCGCGTCCGGGGACCGGACACGCGACGGACGGGGTCCGCCGGCCACCCGTCGCGGCGCGCGAGGGGTCACCGGCGCGCCTGGAGCGGCTGCGGGAGTTCGTGGCGTGGGCGCACCCGATCGAACGGGGATGCGGGGTCCCCGGCGATCTCGAAATGATCGAGGAGTGGCCCGGAGGAGTGCGGGTCGGCTACCGGGTGTCGTGCGGGGGGGAGGACCTGGCGCGCGAAGGGGTGTTCGTGGTCCGGCAGGGGGGCGGCGTGTGGCAGGTCGCCGGGGGATTCGAGATCGAGCCCGGCGCGATCGGACGTGCGGCGGCCGGGACCGCGGGGACCCCACACGGTCTGGCCCCGCCCCCGGCGTTGCCGGAACCGGACCGCCGCGCGCCTGCCGGCGTGCCCGCCGCGCCTGGTGACGACACCGGACCGATGCGCTTTCTGGTCCCTCCCGTGGTCCTCGAGGAGGCCCGTCCCCGCTATCCGGAGGACCTCGGCAGGGCGCGCCTGGTGGGGGACGCGCACGTCGAGGTGCTTGTCGAGGTCTCCACCGGCGGTCTGCCGGGTCTGACCCGCCCGCTGCGCGGACCGGACCCCGATCTCGGGACGCGCCGGTCCGCCCAGGAAGCGGCGCAGCGGTTTCGATTCCAGCCCGCCACCTTCGGCGGCCGCCCGGTCCGTTACTTCGCGCCCATCGAGGTCACGTTCGCGGGCCTGCCGCCGGAGTCGCGACAGTGGCAGCACCGGGCGCTGTTCCACCTGGAGGGGATCGTGTCGGAGGATCACGGACGGGTGGATGCGGCGCGCCGGGCCGCGGACGGGGGGGCCCCCTTCGCGGAGGTCGCA
>JBOGOE010000223.1:0-10522 GCA_050747445.1 Candidatus Polarisedimenticolia bacterium
AGGAAGGCGCGGCACCAGAGCTCGAACGACATCAGGGTCCACAGATGCAGGCCCAGGTCCCGCCCGCCGTCATGGCGCCGGATCAGCGTCCGCACCCGCTCCGAGTCGAACACCCCCCGCTGCCGCGCGCGCGGCCCGAGCAGGACCTCCCGGACGAATCCGGCCAGCGGCCCGCGGAACCAGCGGCCGAGCGGGATCGCGAACCCCTGTTTGCCCCGCTCGAGCGTCTCCCTGGGCAGGACACCCTGCAGGGCCCGGCGGAACAGGTGCTTGGTGATCCCGCCGCGCACCAGCATCTCCGGCGGCACGGTCGCCGCGAACTCGACCAGATGATGATCGAGAAGCGGCACCCGTGCTTCCAGGCCGTGCGCCATGCTCATCCGGTCCACCTTGGTCAGCACGTCGAGCGGCAGGTAGGTTTCGAGATCCCGGTGCTGCAGGCGCGACAGCCATTCGGTTCCGGCGCCATCCGGCCGGCCGGCGGCGGGGAGGCCGGCGGCGGGAGGGGCGGCGTGCGTCAGACCTGCGCGGACGTCGGGGTGCAGCAGGGCCAGCCGATCGGGGCGCCGGAACAGGGTCTGGGCATCGAGGAAGCGCTCCTCCCCCGCGAGGGAGAAATGGTGCAGCAGGTTCCTGCCGCGCGCCCCCTCCCGGAGGAGGCGGGCCGCCGCGCCCAGGAGGGGCCGGAGCGGCGCCGCCAGCCTCTCGAGGCGCCGCTCGCGCCCCTCGACGAGGTACTTGTCGTAGCCGCCGAACAGCTCGTCCCCTCCGTCGCCGGTGAGGACCACCTTGACGTGCCCCGCCGCCAGACGCGAAACCAGGTAGGCGGGGATCGCCGAGGAGTCCCCGAACGGCTCGTCGAGGTGCCAGGCGATCCCGGTGGCGAGCTCCTCGAGGTCCGGGCGCACCACCAGCTCGTGATGCTCGGTCCCGAACGCACGGGCGACGCGCCGCGCGTGGGGCAGCTCGTCGAACCCCGCTTCCGCGAAGCCGATCGAAAAGGTCTTGATGGGCGCCGCGGAGACGCGGGTCATGGCCGCCACCACGGCGCTCGAGTCGAGGCCGCCGCTCAGGAAGGCGCCCAGCGGCACGTCGCTCGCGAGGTGCAGCCGGACCGACTCCTCCAGGAGGTCGCGCAGCCGCGCCGCCAGATCCTCCTCGCGGCTTTTTCGATCCGGCTCGAAGCGGACCCTCCAGTAGGGCGCCACGCGCACGCCGCTCCCGGGCTCCGCCACGAGCAGGTGGCCCGGCGGCAGCTTCCTCACCCCCCGGACGATCCCCCGATCGGCCGGCGTCGTCAGCGACGCCAGGAGGTGATCGACCGCGTCCCAGTCGAGAACCCGCTCGATCCCGGCCACCTGCAGGATGGCCTTGAGCTCGGAGGCGAACGCCAGCCGCCCCCCCGACTCGGCGTAGTAGAGCGGCTTGATCCCGAGCCGATCCCGCGCCAGCAGCAACCGGCGCCGCCGTGCGTCCCAGATCGCCATCCCGAACATCCCCCGGAGCTTCGCCGGGGTGTCGAGACCGAACTCCTCGTACGCATGCACGACGCTCTCGGTGTCCGAGGCGGTGGCGAAGCGATGCCCGCGGGCCTCCAGATCCCGGCGCAGCTCGCGGAAGTTGTAGACCTCGCCGTTACACACCACCCGGACCGTCCCGTCCTCGTTGCCCATGGGCTGGCGGCCGGTCTCCAGGTCGATGATGCTCAGCCGGCGCATCCCCAGCCCGACCCCGGGGCCGAGGAACATCCCCTCGTCGTCGGGACCCCGGTGCGTCAGGACGGCGCACATCGCCCCGATCTCCTCCGCCGCGACCTGACGGTGGTCGCCCAGGCTCAGGATTCCGGCGATGCCGCACATGGCTCAGCGTTCCGACCCGAGATCGCGCCGGTGCGCGATCCGCTGCACCACGCTTCCGGGGAGGACCCTGCGGACCACCCGCTTCGCCGCCCGGCGCAGTCCGACCGCGCCGCGATAGACCCTTCCCCGCAGGCGCGGCGGATAGATCTCCACCCTCCCCAGCTCCCGCGACGAGCGGGCCCACAGCAGTTTGTACCGCTCCACTCCCTGCAGCAGGTCGAACTCCCCCGCCCCCTCCTCGATGGCGCTCTGGATCGACAGCCCCATGGTCACGAGACCGACGCTGTCGCGCGCGTACCGCGGATCGAACCCCGACTGGTAGAAGGAAAAAACCTCGCCGTAGCGCAGTCCGTACAGCCCGGCCACCGGCGACCCGTCCAGACGGAGGAGGTACAGCCGCAGCCAGCCGCGCGCCGCGGCCAGGCGGCTGAACTCCTCGTGGAACGCCATGTGCCCCGGGGTGTGGAAGGCGTTGGCGAAGCCCCGGCCCCGCCAGCGGGCCTCGTGCAGGTCGATCAGAGCCCGCAGCGCCTCCGCCCGTCCCTGTTCCCCGGTCACCCGCTGGAAGGTGAGCGCGTGCCGCCGCGCCAGGTTCCGCAGGCGTCTGCGGAAGTTGTAACGGTGCTCGCGGGCGCAACCGGCGAGGTACGACTCCCAGGTGAGCCCGGCCAGCCCGATGTAGCGGCAGAGGTTGGTCGTGTGGCCGATGACGCCCCAGCCGCGGGCCTCCAGCCGGCGCGCCAGCTCGATGGCGACGTTGCGTCCGTGCGGCACCTGGTCGAGCTCGATCAGCACCTCCTCGCGCGCCAGCACCGCGGCCAGCGCCTCGGTCGCCTCCCGCTCGCGGCCGCGCTTCACGATCACGTCCAGGTAGTCGGAGGCGACGCTCCCGCTGCCGAGGAACTCCAGCCGCGGCAGGGGCAGGATGCCGGCGACCCCCGCGGGCCGGAGCGCGAACGGCGCGATCGCCACCAGCTCCTCCCCGTCCCGGGCGCACAGGACGCGCAGCTCGCGCCCGCCCGAGAGGTGCTTCCACCAGGTCGCCAGCCACTCCCAGGTCAGGAACACCCCGTGCGTCGGGCTCTGCTCCAGGAGGGCGTCCCACGCCGCCCGGAGGGGTGCGAGAGCGGCGCCATCCCCGAGGACTTCGACCCGCATCATCCCGGTCTTCGATCCCGGCCGGCGGCCGGCCGCGGCTTCAGGGCGCGCAGCTGATCGGCCATGAACTCGACCTGCTCCGTTCTGACCTCCTGATGGATCGGGATCTCGAGCAGGTGCCGCCTGAGGAACCGGGCGTCCGGCCCCTCCCGGTCCCGCGCCTCCGGATACCCGTAGTCCCAGAACTCGACCGCCTCGATCCCATACTGCCGCAGGGCGCGCGCCGTGGCCGGCTTGTCCTCCACGAGGATCGGGAAGAACAGGGGACAGACCCCTTCCGGCAGATCCTCCCGGAGGGAAAGCCCCCGCCCGGCGAGCGCGTTCAGGAGGATGCGGTAGTTCCGCCGGCGGGCCGCCACGATGGCGGCGTAGTCGAAGCCCGCAAGCAACCGCGCGGCGGCGCGCGACATGCCGATCTCCAGGGCCTCCGGCGCGAAGCCGGCGGTGGAGAAATCGGGGTTGATGTCCCCCACCGGAAGCCGATCGATGCCGGCCCGGGTCAGCAGCCTGCCGGCGCCGCGCTTGGCCTTGAGGGCCGCGCCACCGGCGACCGGCGCGCGGCCGGCGGCCCAGATCAGGAGCAGCTCGAGCATCCGGCCGCCGAGGGAGATCGAATCGAGCGGCCGGCAGAGCGGCCAGAGGAACTCCGCGACCGCGGTGTCGTTGCGCACCACGATCCCGCCGTTGGGGACCGGGAGGGTCTTGTAGAGGCAGAAGACCGCGTAGTCCCCGAAGCTCCCCAGCGGCCGTCCGTCGAGCCGGCTGAGAAACGACAGGGCGCAGTCCTCGATGAGCGCCATGCCCCGCTCGCGGCAGAGGGCGGCCGCCTCCCGCACCGGCTGGGGCCAGCCGAGGTAGTGGATCAGGTACAGGGCGATGGGCCGGGCCTCGCACAGGGCGCGGATCTCCTCGAGATCCGGTTCCATCCTCCTGTTGATGTGGTAATAGCGCACCCCCAGACCCGCGGCGCGGATCGCCCAGACCTCGGCGCCGCTGTGATAGTCCGGCATGAGGACGTGGTCCCCGTCGGCCCGCGCCAGGGCGCGCGCCAGGTGATAGATCCCGGCGCGGGCGGCATGAAAGGCCCCCCGGTCCGGAGCGCACAACGGGTACGGCGGTTCGCCCGGCGGGCGGCGGGGCCACAGCAGTGCCGGGTGCAGTCCCGGCCAGCACGACACGCAAGCGGGAGCGCTCACCGGCGGGTGATCCTCCGAAGACGCGGCAGGAGACCGAACTTCAGGGCGTGCAGCAGCCGCCCCCGCCGCGAATCCGCGAACACGTAGAGCCAGTCGTGCGGCCGGGCCTGCTTCGTCCAGTGCCGCTTCCACTCCTCGAAACCGCCGAGGAAGTCGTACTCCACGAGGCCGCCCGCGCAGGCATCCCGCAGCACCAGACCGGTCAGCACCTGGTATGGAGAATGGGCCGCGTGGTCCCGGCGGAACCCCGCTTTGAGCACGAACATCCGGCCCGCGCGGCGGAGAGCGAAGGCGAAGGCGATCCGGACGCCGCCGGTCTTTAGAAACAGCAGCTGGAGGCTGCCGTCGGCCCGCGCGGCGAGCGCCAGCTTCCTGTAGAAACGGGCGACCTCGCCGCGGCAGAGGATCGCGGTCCCGGCCCGCCCCTTCCACCCGTCGGCCTCCATCCGCAGCCCCTCCTCCAGCGCCTCGTCCACCACCGGCCCCGCGGTGATCACCTCCAGATCCACCGGGCCGAGGCGCTCCAGCCGGCGCAGCCGCTTGCGCATCTGCGCGCGGCGGTTGTGGCTCAGATCGCGCAGCAGGGCGTCCCAGCCGCCGCCGAGGGGGACGTAGGGCGACGGCGCCCCCTGCCAGGTGCCGGTGCGGCACCCGTCGCGCGTGGCGAGCGCGCGCAGGGCGGTGAGGGTCGGCGATGCGGCGGGGACCGGGGCGATCTCCAGGAGGTCCCAGTCGGCCCGTGCCGCGAGCAGGCGATCCCAGATCGCCGCGTACGCCTCGTCCGCGCGCCGGGCGACGAGGAGGTCGAAGCGGGGCGTGTGCTCGTTGTGCATCGACGCGATGGCCCGCGCCGGCACGCCGCAGATCCGGCGCGTGCACGCCATCAACGGTGCGAGGGCGACGGTCTCCTGGCCCTCGCGGACCACGAGGACGTGCGGGCGCCGCCCGGCGCCGAAGCACTCCCACCAGGTGCGGGCCCAGGCGTGCGTCAGGAACGGATGCTCGAGACCGGCCGCCACGGCCAGCCGCTCCCACTCCGCCGCGAGACCCTCGAGACCGGCGGCGTCGGTCACCACCTCGGTGCGCAGCGGGGGCGGGCCCGCCGGCGCGGGACGCCCGGCGGTGGCGGCGGCGATCAGAGGCTGATGCACCACTCCCCCTCGAGCCGGGTGAGGAACGCGTCGCCGCGGCGGATCGCCTCCAGGATCTCGGGGCGGCGGGCGTGCACCAGGAACCAGGAGGCGCCGTCGTGGTGGAACAGCGAACCCTGCGCGGCGTAGGCGTGCGCCGTCGCCGGATCGAGCTGCCCCGAGACCGCGACGGCCCCCCGGCTCCAGGCGTGGTGGGCGAGGTGGTCGAGGACGCCCGGCAGGGCCCGGGGCCTGGCCCCGACCTGCACCACCTCGCTCACGCCGCCGCGGCTCAGGTAATAGAGGTAGAAGCCCAGGATCTCCCCCCGTCCGTCCCGCACCACGACCCGCTGCAGGTCCCCCCGTTCGCGCCGCCCCCGCAGGAAGTCGAGCAGCCAGGCGAGCGATTCCCGGTCGTAGATCGGCCGCAGGGCGCGGGGTCGCGACACCTCCGCCACCCCCTGCAGGAGCTGGTCGTCCCCCGCCGCTTCCCCCGGGCCTGTGGGCGCCGGCGGTCGCGCCACGCCGCGGAGCAGGCGGGGGGCGAGGGCATCGGCGGCGCGGGACAGAGGCGCGAGGCACCACGCGAGGGGCCGGGGCAGTCCGCGCCGTTCCAGCAGGGTGAGGAGATAGCGGCCCGGCCGCAGCGGCCGCGTCCAGCGGATGCTGTACAGAAGGGAGCTCGAGCCGCCGAGACGCTCCAGGATCCGCCGCGACGCCTCCCCGCCTTCGGCGATCGACAGGTCCTGCCCGCCGGAGAGGAAGGCGCGGGCCAGCGCCACCGCCGCCAGACCGGCCCGGGCGCCCGGCTCGACCATGAAGGTGTGGCTGATGGCGGCGAGGAAGGGGCGCCCGTCGAGGGACATCGGCCGCGCCATGACGCCGAGACACCCGGCCAGGCGGCCGTCCCGGTCCTCGTACGCCAGGGAGGGAAGACCCGCCTCCGTCCACGGATGGCGGAACAGGATCTCCCCGAGGTCGTCGCGCGCCGCGCCGGCCCTCCGGCCGGCGCGCGCGGGAAAGATCCGCCCGAACAGCAACGCGACCGCCTCAAGGTCATCCGGGACCAGGGAACGCACCCGGCCGTCCGGCAGCACGGTCACCCCGGGCCCCGCGGCGGCCGTGCCCGGTTTCAGCATGTCATCCGCCATACTCCCACGGCGTCGCCGCCAGCGTCAGGGGCTCGACCGGCTCGCGCTGGACGGCCTCGACCACCTCGAGGATCACCAGCGCGTGGTCCCCCGGTTCGTCGAGGACGAGACGCGTCACGCATTCGACATAGGCGGGGGCCCGCTCCAGGACCGGCGCGCCGGTCCGGCCCTCGCCCACCGGCTCGCCGTTGATCGCCCCGGGAGCCGCGGCGGTGGGCGCGAAGAAGAGGCGCGCCATCTCCTGCTGCCCGCGGCCGAGGACGTGAAGCGCCGCCACGCCGCTCTCCCGAAGGCAGGCGAGCACGTTGCTCTCCTTGCGGATCGCCGCCATCAGGAGCGGCGGCCGGAAGGAGGCCTGCGAGACCCAGGTGATGGTGGCCGCGCCACAGCGCCCGCCGCTTCGCGCGGTGATGACATAGACGCCGTTGGTGAGCAACCTGAGGACCGTTCGTCGTTCGCCGATGTGCATGAGCGGGGCCATGGGGACGGGTCGATCAGGTTTCCCGGGGCGACCCGCCGTTCCCGCCGGCGACCAGCCGCGCGATCTTCCCGATGGTCCGGAAATCATCGAGACCGAGCCGGTCCAGGGGGATGCGCAGGCCGAAACGTTCCTCCAGGGCCGCCAGCAGCTCCACGAACGCCATGGAGTCGAGCGCGGCGGTCTCGAACAGATCGACGTCCGCCGAGGGGATCTCGAGGTGGATCTGTTCCATGAAGATCCGCGCGATCTCGCATTCCACCGCACGCACGTCCGTCATCTCAGGTCTCGCGGTGCTCCGACGCCAGCAGGTCGTACCAGAGCCGGTCGCGCGGCTCGCCCTCGAGGAGATGGCACCGGCGCTGCCGGCCGATCGCTCTGAAGCCGAGGCGCTCGACGATCCGGACCGACGGGTTCCCCTCGACGCACCAGGTGTTGACCGCCTCGAGGCCGAGCTCGCGGAACCCGAAGGTCAGGAGCTCCGCCGCGGCGCGGGTCGCGTAGCCCCGGGAGCCGAACGCCTTGTCGCCGGCGACCGCCCAGATGCGCGCCGTGCGGAAGGTGCGATCCACGTTGGTGAGACCCACCACCCCCACCGCATGTCCGGGGTCGTCCGAGGTGAAGACGCGCAGGATCTCCGTATCGCGCTGGGCTGCGATCGCCAGCCACTCGGGCGTCAGGATCTGGCGCCCGTTGCCGAAGTCGAGCCATTGGTAGTTCTCCTTGCAGGCCAGCCATGCGGCGACCGTGCGCACGAGATCGGGGTTATCGAGACGCAGGAGCCGCATCGGACTCGAACGCCCGGCGCAACCGGGCCCGATCGACCTTGCCGTTGGCGTTGCGCGGCAGGTGATCGAAGGTCCTCCACACCGCCGGGATCATGGGACCCGGCAGGATCCGGCTCAGCTCCCGGCGCACCGCCGCCGGCCCGGCGCCGCCCGCGGCAGGTACGTAGGCGCAGCAGATCGTCCGCCCCTCGAAACCGCCGCGCTCGGCGGCGACGACCGCCGATTCGCGCACCATCGGGACGCCGTCGAGAGCCGTCTCGATCTCCCCCAGCTCGATCCGGTAGCCGCGGCTCTTCACCTGGGTGTCCCCGCGCCCCAGGAAATAGACCAGCCCGTCGGGACCGCGCCGGGCGCGATCCCCCGTGCGGTAGAGGCGATCCCGGGGGCCGACCCCGTTCGGGGCCGGCAGGAACGCCTCCCGGGTCTTGTCGGGGAGGTTCCAGTAGCCGGGGCTCAGCCCGACACCCCGGATGTAGAGATCCCCCTCACCGCCGTCCGCCACCGGGTTGAGTTCGGAGTCGAGGATCAGGAGCTCCTCGCCGTCGCAGGCGGTGCCGATCGGGATCGGGGCCCGCTCGTCGGCGGGGCACTCCGGGACGGTGTAGTGGCTGCTGGCGACCGTGGTTTCCGTCGGCCCGTACAGATTGGTGAAGCGGACGTGGGGGAGCCGCCGCATCCAGTGGATGAGCGACGGGGTCGGGAACACCTCGCCGCACCAGAGGAGCCTCCGGAGCGCCGGGAAGTCGCCGGGGCGGACGGCGTCGAACTTGGCCATGTAGGCGAGGACCGACGGGACCGAGAACCACTGGGTCAGCTCCGCATCCCGGATGAAGCCGGCCAGACGGTGCGGCAGCAGGCTCCGTTCGGGCGGGACGAGCCACAGCGAGGCCCCGGCGCGGAAGGTTCCGAAGATGTCGAGGATCGACAGATCGAAATGGAGCGGCGGGTGGCCGGAGAGCCGGTCCGCGGGGCCGATGCCGAGGTCGCGCACCGCCCACTCGATGAACGGGATCACGTTGGCGTGGGTGATCACCACCCCCTTGGGCGTGCCGGTCGAGCCCGAGGTGTAGAGGAGGTGCGCCGCGCCGCTCACCCCGTCGCGCGGCGGCTCCGGCGGTTCGGCGCCGAAGGAGGCGAGGTCGGCCGCGGCGAGGCGCGGGGTGAAGCGCTCACCGCGTCCCGCCCCCGGTCCCGGCCAGATGATCGCGGCCTCGTGGGAGCCCGAGGCGGCCAGCTCGTCCAGGAGCCCCGTCACCGGCCCGCCCGCCAGGAGGAGGCGCGGACCCGACGAGCGCAGGATCTTCTCCAGCCGCGGCGCGGGGCTCGCCGGATCGAGCGGGACGTAGATGCCGCCCGCCTTGTAGATAGCCAGGATCCCGACGAGGGCGCCGGGGGATTTCGGCATGAGCAGGGCGACCCGATCGTCGGGCCGGCACCCCGCGGCGATGAGGGCCCGCGCCAGGCGGTTCGAGGCGCGCTCCAGCTCCCCGTAGGTGAGCGACTCCCCCTCCCCGACCACCGCGGTCGCCTCCGGACGACGCGCCGCCTGGAGGGTGGCCCAGGTCTCCAGCCGCTCCGTCATGCCGGACCCCCCGCCGCCCGTTCGAAGGCGTGGCGGGCGTGGCGCAGATCCTCCGCATCCGGCGGCACGTCCAGGATGAAGGTCCGCGACCCGAGCGCCATGTAGCGGCGCAGCTCCTCCCCCACCCGCTCGTAGCTCCCGACCAGGTAGGGACACATCGTCTTGTAGTTCTCGAACGGGGCCAGCCAGTAGGGACTGGCTCCGGGCGCCGTCCCCAGGGCCGACAGCTGCCGGTGCCATTCCGAATCCGAGACCTTCATCGCCAGCTGGTGCGCCAGCTGTCCCCGGCGGTCGTCACGGAAGCGGACCCGGGCCGCCTCCCAGGCCTGCGGCTCCTCCGCCCGGCTGATGATGCCGACCCGGATGCCGCACGCCACGCCCGCCGGCACCACGTCGTCCGGCTCCTCCCCGGCCGGGCGGGGGTAGCGGATCGCGGTGGCGCCGAGCGCGCGCGCCGCCGCCATTCCAGCCGCGGACGAACCGGAGATGAAGATTCCGGGGCGCAGTGCGCGCGGCAGGGCCGGCTTCAGGCTCAGCTTCTCGACCCGGTAGAACTCCCCCGCATAGCTGATCGGACCGTCCTCCACGAGGAGGCGGGTGATCACCGTGGTGTACTCCATAAGCCTCTGGTAGCGCCGGTCGTGCGGCGTGGTGTCGTTGAGGCTGTTCAGATCGTTCTTGAAGCCGCCGGCGACCATGTTCAGGCAGACACGCCGGCCGTACAGCGCCCCCAGCGAGGCGACCAGCTTCGCCACGGTACACGGGTGCATGTAGATCGGCTGCACCGCCACCAGCGGGCAGATCTCCCGGGTGTTCTCGATGACGATCTGCGCCACCAGCCAGGGATCGACCTGCGCGTTGTCGCTGTAGACCAGGATTCCCCGGCAGCCGGCCGCTTCGCTCCAGCGCGACACCGCGACGACCCGGTCCCGGAATCCCTGCCGGTCGCCGTCGTTCCACGGCGGGCAGGTCGAGAAGATCTCAGGAGATCCGTTCGATGCGTCGGCGTTCATGGCGACACCTCCCTGCCGGCGGCGCTCCTTACGCGGAACGCCCGACGGCGTCCACGGCGGCGCTCCGGCGTCTCGAGAAGCCCCAGGTAGAAACGCTCCGTCTCCCGCGCCATCCCCTCCAGGGAGAAGCGCGCCGCGAGGCGGCGCCGCGCTTCCCCGCTGAGGGC
>JBOGOE010000224.1:0-7317 GCA_050747445.1 Candidatus Polarisedimenticolia bacterium
GGCCGACACCGTGCGCCCCCTCCCGGGGAACCATGCGTGCAGCAGGATCCGGCCGCCGCCGGCGGCGCGCCCCGCAGAATGCACCTCCACGCCGAGGCAGCCGTTCTCCCACAGCGCGGCCACCGCGCGCTCCTCGTCGGTGGCGGGGAGGCGGAGCGCGGCGCGCAGGTAGCGGGGCCCCGGAGGGCGGCGGGCGGGACTCAGGAGAAGATGTCCTTGACGCGGTCGAAGAACGGGCGATCCCGTTCCCTGGCGGGGGCCGCGGGAGGATCCTCCACCTCGCGCAGCGTCTCGAACGCCTCCCGCTGGCGGCGATTGAGCCGCGCCGGCACGCTCACCGCCACGCTGACGTAGAGATCGCCGGCCGGCCCGCCGTCCGGACGCGGCATTCCCTTGCCGCGCAGGCAGAAGACGGCGCCGTGCTGCGTCCCGGGGGGCAGGTCGATCGAGGAGGAGCCTTCCAGGTCGGGGACCGTGACCTTGCCGCCGAGGGCGGCGGTGGCGACGGTGACCGGGAGCTCGACCAGAAGATTGGGTCCATCGCGCCGGAACAGCGGATGCTCGCGTACCTGCAGGACGACGTAGAGATCGCCGGGCTTTGCCCCGTCGGGGCCCGCTTCCCCCTCCCCCGCGACGCGCAGCCGCATCCCGGTGTCGACGCCCGCCGGCACGGTCACCTTGAGGTGGCGCGTCTGCCGCTTCCTCCCCTCGCCCCGGCAGCCCGGGCAGGGATCGCGCACCACCTGGCCGCTCCCGCCGCAGGCGCCGCAGGTCTGGCTGAGCGCGAAGAAACCCTGCCGGTGCACCACCTGTCCGCGCCCGCCGCAGCGGCGGCAGGTCTCCCGGGCGCCGGACTTCGAGCCGGAGCCGCCGCATTCGGCGCAGCGCTCCAGGCGCGGCACCCGGATCTCCTTCTCGATGCCCCGCGCCGCTTCCGTGAACTCGAGCTCGAGGTCGTAGCGGAGGTCGCTCCCCCGGCGGCGTCCGCCACGCGCCGCCCGCCCCCCACCGAAGATCTCCTCGAACGGGATGCCGAAGATGCTGCCCAGGCGGCCGAAGCCGCCGAAGATGTCCTCGAAGTCGGCGAAGATCTCGGGATTGAATCCCCCCCCGCCGGCGGCCGAGCCGACCCCCGCGTGTCCGAAGCGGTCGTAACGCGCCCGCTTCTCGGCGTCGGCGAGGACGGCGTAGGCCTCCGCCGCCTCCTTGAACCGCTCCTCCGCATCCTTGTCGCCCGGGTTGCGGTCCGGGTGGTGCTTGAGAGCGAGTTGCCGGTAGGCCTTCTTGATCTCCGCCTCGCCGGCCTCGCGGGAGACCCCGAGCACCTCGTAATAGTCGCGCTTCTTCAACACCCCTCCCCGTCCGGATCGGGACACGACACCCGCGGCCGCGCCGGCCCCCCGGTCCGGAGGCGCGCGTGCCGCCGGGTGCCCGCCCGGCCATGAAGGCAGGATTCTATCAGGAGGTCTGCGGGGTGCCGCTGGCGCCGGAGCCCCCGGGGGCGCCGGGCGAGGGATGGTAGAGGATCACGTCGGTCAGGATCTGGGACGCCTCCCCGAGCTTCTCCAGCGACGCGGTGCACTCGGAGATGCTGGCGGAGGCCAGCGCTTTGCGCGCGGCGTCGAGGATCTGCTTGACCTGGTTGCGCTTCTCCTCGTCGAGGAGGCTCCCGAACTCGGCGAACGACTTCATGTTCGACTCGAGGAGCCCTTCCAGCCGCGCCTGGATCCGGTACAGCTCGGCCTTCTTGCGGTCGGCGTCGAGGTTGCGCTTGGCGTCGTCGATGATGTCGGTGATCTCCCTCTCGGACAGCCCGCCGGAAGGGGTGACGACGATCGTCTGCTCCTTGCTCGAGGCGGTGTCGCGCGCCGACACGTGGACGATGCCGTTGCTGTCGATGTCGAAGGTCACCTCGATCTGCGGCACCCCCTTCGGCGCCGGCGGGATGCCCACCAGCTCGAAGCGTCCCAGCGACCGGTTGTGGGCCGCCACCTCGCGCTCCCCCTGCAGGACGTGCACCTCGACCTTCGACTGGTTGTCCGAGACCGTGGTGAACACCTTGGTCTTGCGGGTCGGGATCGTGGTGTTCCGCTCGATCAGCTTGGTGAACATGCCGCCGCGCGTCTCGATGCCGAGCGACAGCGGGGTGACGTCGAGCAGGACCATGTCCTTCACGTCCCCCTGCAGGATCCCCGCCTGGATGGCCGCCCCGACCCCGACCACCTCCTCCGGGTTCTTGTCGCGGCACGGCTCCTTGCCGAAGATCTCGCGCACCGTCTCGATGACGCGCGGGACGCGGGTCATCCCCCCGACCAGCAGCACCTCGTCGATCTCGGCCGGCTTGAGACCCGCGAGCTGGAGGGCTTCCAGACACGGCTTGCGGGTGCGCTCGACCAGGTCGGCGGTCAGCTCGTTGAACTTCTCTCGCGACAGCAGGACGTTGAGGTGCTTGGGACCCTTGGCGTCGGCGGAGATGAACGGCAGGTTGATCTCGGCGCGCGGCTCGACCGACAGCTCGCACTTCGCCTTCTCGGCCGCCTCTTTCAGGCGCTGCAGCGCGAGGCGGTCCTCCTTGAGCGTGATCCCCTCCTTTTTCTCGAATTCCTGGAGCAGCCATTCGAGGATCCGCTGATCGAAGTCCTCCCCGCCGAGGAACGTGTCGCCCGAGGTCGACTTGACCTCGAACACCCCCTGGCCGAGCTGCAGGATCGAGACGTCGAAGGTCCCGCCTCCCAGGTCGTACACCACGATCTTCTTCTCGGCCTCCTCGTTGAGCCGGTAGGCGAGCGACGCGGCGGTCGGCTCGTTGATGATGCGCAGCACCTTGAGACCGGCGATGCGGCCGGCGTCCTTGGTCGCCTGGCGCTGGCTGTCGTCGAAGTAGGCCGGGACGGTGATGATCGCCTCGTGGATCTCGGTCTGCAGGTGCTCCTCGGCCATCTCCTTGAGCCGCGCCAGGATCATGGCGGAGATCTCCTGGGGGCTGTGCTCCTTGTCCCGAACGCGAAGCCGCACGTCGCCGTTCTTCGCCTCGACGATCTGGTACGGGACGTAGCGCTTCGCCTGCTGCACCTCCGGCGAGTTGAACTTGCGGCCGATCAACCGCTTGACGGCGTAGATGGTGTTGTCCGGATTGGTGACGGCCTGCCGCTTGGCAATCTGTCCGACGAGCCGTTGCCCCTTCTCGGTGAACGCCACGATCGACGGGGTGGTCCGCGCCCCTTCCTTGTTGGGGATGACCACCGGGCTGCCCCCGTCCATCACCGCCACGCAGCAGTTCGTGGTGCCCAGGTCGATGCCCATCACCTTGCTCATGCGGCCCTACCCCCTGTTCTCCGCGGGACCGGCCCCGCGCTCCCCGGGTTCCACCGCGCCACCGGATCGCGGCCCCGCCGACACCTTCACCAGGGCCGGCCGCAGCAGCCGATCCCTGAACATGTATCCCTTCTGGACCTCCTCCAGGACGATCCCCTGCTCGAACCCGGGCACTCCGAGGACCTCGACCGCATCGTGCAGGTGGGGATCGAACGGGGCACCCAGCGATTCCAGGGGCACGAGCCCCTCTTTCTTGAGGACGTCGAGGATCTGCTGGTGGATGAGCGCCACCCCCTCGTGCAGCGGGTTGGCGCCGGCGGCGCCGGTGGTGATCGCCCGTTCCAGGTTGTCGAGGACCGGCAGCAGCCGTTTCAGCAGGTCGGCGGTGGCCGCGGTGCGGAACTCCTCCCGCTCGCGCTCCATCCGCTTGCGGAAGTTGTCGAACTCGGCGGCCTTGCGCAGGAGCTGGTCGTGGTACTTCTCCTTCTCCTTGAGCGCCTGCTCGAGATCGCGCGACGGTTCCGCCGGCACCGGCCGGTGGTGCGCCCCCCGGCGGGGCGGCGGGGCGGGCGCATCGCCCGCCTCGTTCTTGAGGGCTCCGGTCGTCTCGTCGACACCGACGACCTCGAGGATCTCGATCGGCTCGTCGTCCTCGGGCGCGGGGTCGGCGTGCTTCCCCGGGTCCTTGGGCCGGCGCTCTCCGGAGTCCTTGCCGCGCGCGGACATACCACCTCCGGCGCGGAATATAGGTCAGCCGCCCTGAGCCGTCAACGAACCGGACAGCAGGCGGGAAATGTAATCGACCAGCGCAACGGCCCGGTCGTATTGCATGCGGGTGGGGCCCAGGATGCCGAACACCCCGGTGGTCCGCTCGTCCACCCGGTACTTCGACAGGACCAGCGACAGCCGGGCGAGGGCCGGGTCGTCGGCCTCCGACCCGATCACGACGCGAAGCCCCGTGTGCTCGAGACAGCGATCGAGGAGGGTCACCAGCCGGTGCTTTTCCTCGAACGTGTCGAACAGCTGCCGCATCCGCTCCATGTCGGCGAACTCCGGGTGGCGCATCAGGTTGGTCGTCCCCTCGAGGACCAGCCGGGGCTCCTCCGGCTCCGCCTGGAGATAGGAGGTCCCCAGGGTCACGGCGTCATTGAGGAGTTGATCGAACGCCGCCTTCTCCTGCGCCATCAGCGCCACCAGGGCGGCGCGGATGTCGCGCAGGCTCTTGCCGGCGAACTCGGTCTCCAGATAGCGGCCCGCCCGGTCGAGGTCGCCCTGCGTGTGGTCCTGCTCCGTTTCCAGCAGGCGGTGACTGACGACACCCGAGCGATCCACGAACACCGCGACCACCCGCCGCTCTCCCACCCGCACGAACTCGATGTGCCGCAGCACCGCCTCGGCGATGGGCGGCGCCACGAACCAGGCCGCCTGGCTGCTGAGGCGCGACAGGAGCCTCGGGACCGCCTCCATCGCCTCCCCGATCCCGGCGCCCACCGTCTGGATGGTCTCGTCGATGGCGGCTTTGTCCTTCGACGGCAGGCGGCCCACCGCCGGCAGGCTGTCGACATAGAACCGGTAGCCGCGATCGGTGGGGATCCGCCCCGCGGACGCGTGCGGCTGGGTCAGGAGGCCGACCTCCTCCAGATCGGCCATGACGTTCCGCACGCTCGCCGGGCTCAACCCCTCGCTGGTGATCCGGGCGATGGTCCGCGACCCGACCGGCTCCCCGGTCAGGATGTAGTTGAGGATGATGCTCTTGAGGATTTCCTGGGCACGCGCGTCGATCTGCGGATCCTGCATCGGAGGAAGATTCCTGGCACTCGCCAAGGGCGAGTGCCAATATACGGGCACCCGAACCTCAAGTCAACGCGTCGAACCGCCGCCCGGAACGGGTCCGGGCGGTTCGGCGCGCAGGCTCAGCAGGTAGGACCGGATGAAGCCGTCGAGCCCGCCATCGAGAACCGAGTCCACGTCCCCGATCTCCTGATCGGTGCGATGGTCCTTTACCATCCGGTAGGGCTGGAGCACGTAGGATCGAATCTGGCTGCCGAAGTCGATCCCCTTCTTCGCCCCCTCTTCCGCCTGACGCTTCTCGTCGCGCCGCCGGCGCTCCTGCTCGTACAGACGGGACCTCAGGATCCGCATCGCCATCTCGCGGTTGCGGTGCTGCGATCGCTCGTTCTGGCAGGAGACCACGATCCCCGACGGGAGGTGGGTGAGGCGCACCGCCGAGTCGGTCACGTTGACGTGCTGGCCGCCCGCCCCGCTGCTCCGGTAGGTGTCGACCCGGAGGTCCTTGTCCTCGATCTGGACGTCGATGGCGTCGTCCAGGTCCGGATAGGCGTAGACGGAGGCGAAGGAGGTGTGACGCCGGCCCGAGGAATCGAACGGCGAGATCCGCACCAGCCTGTGGACCCCGTTCTCGGCGCGCAGGAAGCCGTAGGCGTTCTTCCCTTTCACCAGGAGGGTGGCGCTCTTGATCCCCGCCTCCTCTCCCTTCTGGTAGTCGAGCTCCTCCACACGGAAGCCGTGGGACTCGGCCCAGCGCAGGTACATCCGATAGAGCATTTCGGCCCAGTCCTGGGATTCGGTCCCGCCGGCGCCGGGATGGATGGTGAGGATGGCGTTGCCGTGATCGTGCTCACCGGTCAGCATGACGTCGAGCTCGTAGTCGTCGATCGCCCGGCGCAGTTCGACGACCGCGCGCTTCAGGTCCGCGGCGACCTCCTCCCCCTCGCGGGCGAGCTCGACGCACACCTCGGTCTCCTCGACCTTTTTTTCCAGGGAGCGGATCGCCTCGATCTCCTCGTTCAGACGGGTGCGGCGCTGGAGGAGGGATTGGGCGCGCTGCGGGTCGTTCCAGAGGGCCGGGTCGGCGGCGCGGGATTCTATCGCCGCGAGCTCGCGCTCGAGCGCCCCGGGATCAAAGATGACCTCGAAGCTCCGCGAAGCGCTCCCGGAGCGTCTGCGCGGTGCGGATCAGTTCCTCGATCTCGAAGTTCTTCGCCATGGGGTCCCCGCGGCGGCCGTCACGGTTACGGGCGCGCGGGGCGCGCGCGCGTCGCGAGGGCCAGAAGGGCGCCGAGTATAGCACAGGCCCACGCGAAGGCATCGCCGGCGCGGGCGTAGGGGGTGCGCCCGCTCCGCGGCGTGACGCGACCCGACAGGATCGCGGTCTCCATGAGCCGGGTGCGCGCCACGATCCGGCCGTAGGGGTCCACCAGGGCGCTGATCCCGGTATTGGCGGCCCGCAGCAGCGGCCGCCGCAGCTCGGCGGCCCGCACCGCCGCCATCGCCAGGTGCTGGTACGGGGCCGAGGTCCTCCCGAACCAGGCGTCGTTGGTCAGGTTGACCAGGAGGGTGGCGTCGCTCCCGGCGAGTCGCCGCACCAGGTCCGGGAAGATCGCCTCGTAACAGATGAAGACGGCGGCGGCGCCCCACGGCGTGGGGAGCGGCTCGAGCCGCTCCCCCGGATCGAAATCGGCGATCGCCCCCCCGGCGAGGCGTTCGACGAAGAACAGCAGCCGGGCCAGGGGCACGTACTCGCCGAACGGCACGAGATGGATCTTGTCGTAGGCGGGACCGAGCCCCTCCCCCGGGGTCACGATCCGGGCGCTGTTGGCGGCGCGCAGCCCCCGGGGCGTCATCCGGTAATCCACGGTGCCGACGACGAGGCGGGCCCCGGTCACGTCGACCAGCTTCTCCAGGCGTTCGACGTAGGTGCTGTGAGGCGCGGCGCGGCCGCCGTCACGGGGGTCCGGAAGCGGCAGGGAGACCGCGTAGGGGCTGGCCGATTCGGGCCACGCGATCAGAACGGCCCCCCCCGCCGCCGCCTCCCGCGTCAGGCGCTCCAGGTCGTCCAGGATCCGCGCCGCCGACCCCTCCTCCCATTTCCGATCCTGGGGCACGTTCGGCTGAACCGCGGCGACCGCCAGCTCCGGGGCGCCGGTCCTCGTAGCCGCGCCGCGCAGCACCAGCGCCCCACCCAGGTGGGCGCCGGCGGCC
>JBOGOE010000225.1:0-12870 GCA_050747445.1 Candidatus Polarisedimenticolia bacterium
GTGCGCGGGCGACCGCCCGGCGCCGCTCCGGCGACCAGCAGGGCGCACGCGAAAAGCGCGCCGCACCATCGATTCGACCGCACGACTGCATGCTATCATGCGCCCCCCGGAGGGGCCGGAATGCCAGCAACCGTCCCGCGATCGTCGTGAAGCCCCGCCGTGCGCGCCTGGCCGCCGCGCTCCTCGTGGCGCTGTGCGCCGGCTGCGCGCGCCAGGAGGTTGGCCCGGTGTGGACCGCGGTGCGGGAGCGCTTCTTCCTTGGTTTCCTCGAACGCAATCCAATCACCTGCACCTATCTCGGGGGGGACGGCTACGACGCCCGTCTCGCCGAGGTGAACGCGCGGCTGCCGGACCTCACCGCCGCGGGGCGCGGCGAAGCCGTCACGTTCTACCGGGGCGTCCTGGCCGATCTGGAGCGGATCGATCCGGCCACGCTGCCGGCGGACGACGCCATCGACCGCGCGCTGGTGCGTTCCCAGATCCGGTTTCTGCTGAGGATGGAGGAACGGCGCTACCCAGAGCGCGCCCTCGACACCCACACGGTCGCCCCGTTCCGCGGGGTCGACTGGCAGATCCAGCAGATGACCGATCAGGGGGAGGGCCGCGTCGGAAGCGCCGGCGAGTGGGATCGAGTGGTGCGGCGGGTGCGCGCCATCCCGTCCTACCTGAAGGCGGTCGAGGAACTGCTCGAGGCGGGCCGGCGATCGGGGAACGTCCCGGACCGGCGGATGGTGCGTCATGACGGGACCGAGGCGATCGCGGGCCACGCCGCCTACTTCAAGGACGCGCTCCCGGCCCTGGCGGAGGGGCTCGTCCGGGGGCAGTCCTTCGCCCCCGGGATGCTGCGGGACCTCCGAGAGGCGGGGACGGACGCCGCGGCCGCGTACGAGGCGCTCGGGGCCTGGCTCGGGGGTGCCCTGGCATCGCTTCCGGAGGTCGATCGCTTCGCCGCCGGGGAGGAGGACTACGACTGGCGCCTGCGCAACAACCTGAATCTCCCTCCCGGGCAGACCGCGGCGCATCTGTACGAGTACGCCGCGCAGGAGGTGGCGAAGAGCCAGGCGCTCCTGATCGAAGTCGCGCGCACGGTGGCGGAGCGCCGCAAGCTCCGCCTGGAATGGGGCGGCCGCGCCGCGTCGCTCCGGTCGGTGCGCGCGGTGATGGACGACCTGGCGCGCGACACCCCGAAGGACGACGCCGAGATGTTCCGGCTCTACCGGACCCGGGCGCAGGATCTGGTCGCCTTCGCCAGGCGGCACGCCATGTTCGACCTGCCGCAGGATTACCGCCTGGAGATCGTGCCGACCCCGGCGATGCTCGAGGGCACGCTGGAGGCCGCCTATTACCCGGCGCCGCCCTTCAAGACCACCGGCATCGGGCGCTTCTACCTGACGGCGTCGCACGGCGACCCGGCCGTCCTCCGGGAGAACAACGTCCACTCCGTCGCCGACCTCTGCGCCCACGAAGGGTTCCCGGGGCACGACTGGCACCATCAGTTCATGCGGGCCCGCGCCCGGAAGATCACCGGCGTCCGCTGGCTGACTCCGGGTGCGGTCGAGGATTCCTCGTCGATGTGGCAGGACAGTCTCGCGGCGGAGGGCTGGGCCCTGTACGCCGAGCAACTGATGGCCGAGCCGCCGCCCGGCTCACCGGACGGTTTTTACACACCCGAGGAGCGGATCTATCAGCTGAAGTGGCAGGTGCTCCGGGACGCGCGCGTCCGGATCGACACGGGGCTGCACACCGGGCGCATGACGTTCGACGAGGCGGTCGATTACTACGGCGCGGAGGTCGAGTTCCTGCCGGGGTCGTGCGGCGACGCACGCGTCGACCCGGCCCGCGCCGCCGCGTGCAACACCGCCCGCCGCGCGGTGTACCGCTACTCGAAGTGGCCCACCCAGGCGATTACCTACCACCTCGGAAAGAAGGAGATCCTCGATCTGCGGGCGCGGGCGCAGGCGGCGCAGAGGGAGCGTTTCTCCCTCCGGGCCTTCCACGAGCGGTTCATGGAGCAGGGGACGATCCCGCCGGGGTATTTCCGCGATCGCCTCCTGGCGGAGCCGGGCTCCTAGCAACCCATCGACTCCTCCTCGCTCCTTGCATCCGCCGCGCAAGCCCCCGGCGCGCGACCCAACGGAATACCCGGACAGGCTCCTAGAGAACGGCCTCCTAGAACGCCGTTTCGGGCGGTTTCCCGCGGGACGGCGGGGGCGGGAGGATCGATCCGTTCCGCGGCGCGCCGACGCCCGGGATTCCGCCGGGCGCCGGAGGCTCCGCGCCGTTGCGGCCACGCTCCAGGTGCACCTTGAAGGAACGCAGGCCGAGATCGAGCAGGCGCGCCTCGAGGACCGGCCGCGACAGGAGGCACAGCAGACGCGCGCGCACCCCCCTGAGGCGTGCCTCCAGATGGAGGGCGATCTTGGTGACGCCGGCGCCCGCCGGCTCCAGGGTCAGGGAGGCGCGGTGGGTCCGCAGGGCCCGGTGCGTGCCGAACGAGTCCCGCCGCAGGGCGTAGACCAGCCGGCGCGGCGCCTCGACCTCGACCAGCGCGATCTCGGCGCGGTAGGGTCCCCCCTTCCAGTCGCCCTGCGCCGCCCAGAGGCTCCCGGCGCCGGCGCCGTCGCCCCGCAGCACCTCCCAGGAGACCAGCCCGCCGAAGGCACGCCCTTTCCCATGGCGGGAGTGGAGGTCGGGGAGATCCCGCACAATCTCCCAGATCCGATCGTGGGGGATCCGGACCAGGACGGAACGGCGGGTCTCGAAGCGCCCGGCGGCGCGGAACAGGAGGACCGCCGCGACCAGGAGCAGCAGGGAAGCGACGATCGAAAGGGCCGCGGCCACGGCCATCGGCAACGACTCTCCCCAGGTGCGGGACGGCAGCGTCCCGGCCGGTGGAAAGACTCCGAGTCAGAAAGAAACCGACGGTGCGACGGCACCGCGGCGCGGCGTTGACGGCAACTTACCACAGGTCGGCCCGGGGCCGACCTGCATTTCGCGTCGGCACCGCGCGCCGGGCCCGGGGCTATACTGGACGGGCGAGGAGTCCCTCATGTCCACCGCGACAGCGCCGCTCACACGGATCCTGGCGGACCTGACCCGCGAGGGGGCGCTCGTCGAAACGCTCCCGGGCCATGCGGTCCGCTGTCACGCCTGCGGCCACCGCTGCTTCATCCCCGAAGGACGCGCCGGCATCTGCAAGGTCCGCTTCAACGAGGGGGGCAGGTTGCGCGTCCCCTGGGGGTACGTCGGCGCCTTGCAGTGCGACCCGATCGAGAAGAAGCCGTTCTTCCACGTCCTCCCCGGCGCGCTCGCCCTGTCGTTCGGCATGCTCGGGTGCGACTTCCACTGCGCCTACTGCCAGAACTGGATCACCTCCCAGGCGATCCGGGACCCGCGAGCGGTGGCGATGCCGGAGCGGGTGGAGGCGGGGGAGCTGGTGGCGCTGGCGCGGCGTCAAGGCGCGCCGGTCCTGGCCTCGACCTACAACGAGCCGCTCATCACCTCGGAGTGGGCGGTCGAGGTGTTCCGGGAGGCCCGCCGGGCCGGGATGCTGTGCGCCTACATCAGCAACGGGAACGGCACGGAGCAGGTGCTGGACTACATCCGGCCCTACGTCGGCCTCTACAAGGTCGATCTGAAGTCGTTCCGCGACCGGAGCTATCGGGACCTCGGGGGGACGCTCCGGAACGTCCTCGAGACCATCGTCCTACTGAAGAAGAAGGAGTTCTGGATCGAGGTCGTGACGCTGATCGTCCCCGGCTTCAACGACGGCGACGGCGAGCTGCGCGACATCGCCCGGTTCCTGGCGGGCGTGTCGCGCGACATCCCGTGGCACGTGACCGCGTTCCACAAGGACTACAAGATGCGCGACCCCGACGACACGCCGGTCGCGACCCTGCTGCGGGCCGCGGCCATCGGCCGTCGGGAGGGGCTGCGCTTCGTCTATGCGGGAAACCTGCCGGGGGACGTGGAGGACTTCGAGAACACCCGCTGCACGGACTGCGGCGTCCTGTTGATCGAGCGGGCCGGTTATCGGATTCTCGCGAACCGCCTGACGCCCGACGGGCGCTGTCCCGGCTGCGCGACCGCCATCCCCGGCCATTGGGCGGGAGGCGTCGTCCATCCGCAGCGCTGACCTACTCCCCGGCGGGCGGCGGCCCGCCGCCCGGACCACCCGCCGCGGCCACCGCAGACCGCAGCCGCTCGGCGAAGCGATCGGGTTCCTCCGGGCTGATGACGAAGTTCCGGAGCCAGCCCCGCCGGCGCCTGATGGTCACCGCGTTCCAGAACTTGAACCCCGACCAGGATTCGTGCAGCAGCGCGCCGCGCCGGTGCACCTCCTCGATGTCGATCAGCGGGACGCGCCGCGCCACCCGCCCGAGGATCAGGACCTCCATGGCGGTCCCGGTAATCCGGTAGCGGATGGTGCCGGTCGCCGCCAGGAAGAACAGCACGACGGCGCCGACCAGCATCGTCTTGGCGATGACCAGGACGCTGACCATCACGGGCGCGGTCCTCCGGCGGTCGTCGCGCGCGCCCGGGTGCGGTGGGGCCGGCTCAGGAGACCGGGCGGTACAGGGTGTCCCGCTGGCGCGGGACGAAACCCGCCTCGCGGATGAGGCGTTCGATCTCGAGCCGGGTGGTGCAGCCGTGGGCCCCGGCCGCGCGCACCACGTTCTCTTCGATCATGGTGCTCCCCATGTCGTTGGCGCCGAACTTGAGGGCGATCTGGCCGATCTCCTTTCCCTGGGTGACCCACGACGACTGGATGTTCGGGATGTTGTCGAAGAACAGGCGCGACACGGCCTGGGTCCTCAGATATTCGGCGCTGCCGACCTCGTGCCCTCCGAGCGCCGTGTGCTCCGCCTTGTAGGTCCATGAGATGAAGGCGGTGAAGGCGGCCGCCCCGCGCTCCAGGCTGCGATCCTGCTGGTCCCGGATCTTCTCCATGTGGGCGACCCGGTCGGCGTAGCTCTCCACGTGGCCGAACATCATGGTCGCGGTGGAGGGGATCCCGAGCGCGTGGGCCGCGTCCATCACCTCGAGCCAGTCGGCGGACATGGTCTTGAGGGGGGCGATCCGCCGCCGCACAGCGTCGACCAGGATCTCCCCCCCGCCGCCCGGGATGCTGTCGAGACCGGCGGCGCGGAGGCGGCGGAGCACCTCCCCGAGCGCCACACCGGAGATCCTGACGATGTGCTGGATCTCCGGAGGCGAAAGGGCGTGCACGTGGAGCCGCGGGAAGCGCTCCTTGAAGGAGCGAAGCAGGTCTTCGTACCACTCGAGCGGCAGGTCGGGGTGGTGCCCGCCCTGCATCAGGATGCCGGTCCCCCCGAGACGGAGCGTCTCCTCGATCTTCTCGAACAGAATCTCCTTTGGATGCAGGTACCCCTCCGGGTGGCCGGGATCGCGGTAGAAGGCGCAGAACGAGCAGCGGACGACGCAGACGTTCGTGTAGTTGACGTTCCGGTCGACGATGTAGGTGACGATCGGCTCCGGGTGGATCCGCCGGCGCGCGAGATCCGCCGCCACCCCCAGGTCGAGCAGGGGCGCCTGCCGGAGGAGCGCCAGCGCCCCGGCGGTGGAAAGGCGTTCTCCGGCCGACGCCATCTCGAGCAGGCGCTCCACCTCGGGGCCCGGCCGGCGCGGCGCGCGCATCTCGAGGTCGAGGTCGGGGGATCGCAGCAGGTCGAAGGGGGCGGCGGGCGGCGGGGCCGCGGCCGGAGTCGCCGGGCGGGCCGGGTCACTCATGCGCGATCCTCGCCGGCGGCACGGCCGCCGTGACGTGGGGTCCCGCCGGCGGCTCGCGGAACGCGATGCGGCGGTGGCCCGTGGCGATCCCCGACTCCTGCGCCAGACGCAGGAACAACTCGAGCCCGCGGGCCTCCTCGGAGCCCAGGTGATAGTGGATGTGGGTGCGCAGGTACGATTCGATCCGGTCCGCGGGGAGCCGCAGCCGCGCGGCGGCCTCGCGGGCGATGCGCGGAATGTTGGCGACCCCCATCTGTCGCGACTCGAGGAACGGCCGCACGCCGTCGGGAAGGTCGGCGTCGCGGCGGGCGGCCCAGAGGGCGAACACGAACGGCAGCCCCGTCCGATCCGCCCACTCGGCCCCCAGGTCGGTCACCACCAGCCCGTCCGTGTCGGCCGTCAGCGCCGGGTCTCCGATGATCAGGGCGGCGTCGTGGTCGCGCAACATGGCGCGCGGCGACGGCGCCTGCTCGGCATACACCACGTCGCGCAGCCCGCGCTGCCGGAGCAGGATCTTCAGGAGGGCCGCCGAGGTCCGGCTGCTGGAGTCGAGGGCGACCGACTTGATCGCATCGACCGGTCCCTTGGACAACAGGAGCACCGACCGGGCGCGTCGCTTGGCCGCGATGCACAGGTAGGGGAGTGCCTCGGCGTCGGCCAGCCGCAGATACTCGATCGACGGGATGAGCCCTGCGTCCACCTGCCCGGACGCCAGGAGCCCCGGGATGGCGGAGGGGGGCGCCTTCACCACCTCGAAGAGGGTGCGGTACGGTCCCGCGGTGAAGCCCCAGGTCAGGGGCTCCGCGTTCACGTAAGGGACCGATGCGATGCGCACGAAGTTCATGATGGAGGCAGCCTGCGTGATGGGTCCGCGATCAGGAGCGCGTATTCTATCAAAGGGCCTCCCGCCGTCAACGCCGATCGAGCCGCGCGGCGACCGGTGCGGATATCGATCGGCTGCATAACGCACCGGCGTCGCGGTGAGGGCGAGCGCACGGGGCTGCCCCGCGCCCTGCCTGCGTCCGCGCCCCCGCCGCCTCGCGGGGCCGGGACGATGGGGCGAAGGGGCCGGGGCTCTGCTAGAGTGGGACGCGTGAACGGGGAGCGCAACGACGGGATCGTCTGGCCCCTCATGTATCTTCTTTACTGTGTGGAGGCCGGTCTGTTCCTCCTCCTCGTCCCCTGGTCGTTCCTGTGGGTCAACAGCTACTTCGCCCAGGTGCCGGGGCTCCGGGGTGTGCTTCTGAGCGGCTACGCGCGCGGGGCGGTCTCCGGTCTCGGGCTGCTGATCCTGATCGCCGGCGCGGCCGACCTGGTGGCCTTCTGCCGCTCGTTCCGCGACGCATGAAGCGGGGGGGTGGCGGTGGGGCGGGGCCGCGGGGCGTCTGTTTCGTCACCGACCGGGGCGCCACGGGCGGACGCCCGCTCCTCGAGGTGATCCGGGCGGCGCTCGCGGGCGGGGCGGTGATGGTGCAGGTCCGGGAGAAGGACCTGGAAGCGAGGGCGCTGCTGGAGCTGGCGCTCCGGACCGTCGAGGCGGCGGACGCCGCCGGGAAGGGTCGTCTCGTGGTGGTGAACGATCGGTTCGACGTGGCACTGGCGGCGAAGGCGGGCGGGGTGCACCTGCCCGGAGAGGGGCTCCCGATCGCCGGGGTCCGGCACCACGCGCCGCGCCGGTTCCTGGTGGGGCGGTCGGTCCATTCGGTGGCGGAGGCGCGTCAGGCCGAGAAGGAGGGGGCCGACTACGTCTTCTTCGGTCCGGTGTTCGCGACCCCGGGCAAGGCCGCCTTCGGCCCGCCGCAGGGAACCGCGGCGCTGCGCAAGACGGTCGAGGCGGTCCGCATCCCGGTCTGGGCGATCGGCGGGATCCGGGTGGAGACCGCGGCGGAGCTCGCCGGCATCCCGGTGGCCGGGATCGCGGTGATCTCGGCGATCGCCGGGGCCGCCGATCCGGAGGCCGCGGCGCGGAACCTCGACGGCGCCGCCGTCGCTCAGGGGATCGGCGGGGCCGGCGCGACCGCGAGCGGGCCCCGGGCCAGCTGACCGCAGGCGGCCCCGATGTCGCGCCCCTTGCTCCAGCGGATGGTCGCCGGCAGGCCGTGCGCCAGAAGCGCGTCGCGGAAACGCCTCGCGGTCGTGGGAGCCGGTGTGTGGAACCCTTCGACGCCCGCCTCGTTGTACGGGATCAGGTTCACCTTGCCGCGCACCCCGCGCAGCAGCATGGCGACCCGCCGGGCGTCGGCGGCGCCGTCGTTGACCCCGGCCAGCAGGATGTATTCGAAGGTCACCCGCTCGCGCGGCGCCAGTGGGAACCGCCGGCAGGCGTCGATCAGGGCCTCCAGCGGGTACTTGCGGTTGATCGGCATCAGGTCGTCCCGCACGTCGTCCCGCGCCGTCCCGAGGGAGATCGCCAGCCGGGGCCGGGGCGATTCCCCGCCCAGCCGTTCGATCCCCGGGACCAGCCCGACGGTCGACAGGGTGATCCGGCGCGGCGCGAGGCCGAAGCCTTCCGGGTCGGCCAGCGTCCGGAACGCCGCCATCACCGCATCGTAGTTGTTGAGCGGCTCTCCCATCCCCATGAACACGACCCGGAAGCTCCCGGGCGCCAGACCGTTCTCCTGCGCCAGGACCGCCGCCTGACCGAGGATCTCCCCCGCCTCGAGGTTCCGCACCAGTCCCATCGTCCCGGTCAGGCAGAAACGGCAGGCGAGGGGACAGCCGACCTGCGACGACAGGCAGAGGGTGACCCGGCGGCCGTACAGGATGTAGACCGATTCCACCTCGGCGCCGTCTTCGAGCGCCAGGACGTACTTCTTCGAGCCGTCGGAGGGGGACTCGCGTACCTCCCGGATGCGGGGCCAGTCGATCCGGAAACGATCCCGGAGCGCCGATCGCAGGGCGCCCGGGAGGTCGGTCATGGCCTCGAAGTCGGTGGCGCGACGGGCGTACATCCAGCGGAACAGCTGCCCGGCGTGATAGGCGCGGTCGGACCAAGGCGCCAGGGCCGCGCGCAACGCCTCGCGGTCGCGGCCGAACAGGTTTTCGGGGTCCGAGACGCGGCCGGCGGGGGGCGCCGGATGCGCCGCGGGGAGGTCCGGGGACATCGTGCACCTCGAGCGCCGTCGGGAATTCTAGCCCAGGGAGCCGGGCGACGGCGGCCCCAGGGGGACGCGCGGGTCGAGCCGGACGTACAGCAGATCGACCACCAGGTTCACGAGGACGGCGATCGCCGTCAGGAACAGGACGCACCCTTCGACCAATGGCAGGTCCCTGAGGGCGATGGCGCGCACCAGCGTCTTCCCCAGTCCCGGCCAGGCGAACACGTACTCGGTCGCCACCGCCCCTCCGAGAAGCGCGGCGAAGTCGAGCCCGACGACGGTGACCACCGGGATCAGGGCGTTGCGCAGGGCGTGACGCAGGAAGACGCGCGCCCGGGACGCCCCCTTGGAGGCCGCGGTGCGCAGGTAATCCTCCGTGCGGGTCTGCAGCAGGCTGGCGCGCGTCAGACGCGCCGTCGTCCCCATGGTCGCGATGCCGAGCGTCAGCGCCGGAAGGACGAGGTGGTCCCACTCGGGGAGACGCACGCCGAGGAGCGGGAGCACCGGCCCCTCCATGCCGTAGCCGAGAACCGGCAGCCACCTCAGGGTGCCCGCGAACAGCAGCATGAGCATCAGCCCCAGCCAGAACACCGGGGCGGACACGCTCACGGCGGCGAACAGCAGGACCGCCCGGTCGGCGAGCCGTCCCGGACGGAGCGCCGCCAGCGAACCGAGGAGCAGGGCGCCGGCGGAGGAGAGAAGCAGGGCGGCGCACGCGAGGATCAGGGTCGCCGGGAACGCCTCGCCGATGACGGCGTTTACCGGCCGATCCTGGACCAGCGACCGGCCGAGATCGCCGCGCAGCAGCTTTCCCATGTAGGCCAGGTACTGCCGCACGGGGGGTTCGTCCAGACCCCACTCGGCGCGGATCGCCCGGAGGACCTCGGGATCGCTCCCCTGCCCTCCGGCGATCAGCCGGGCGGGATCGCCGGGCAGCAGGAACAGGAGGGCCCAGACCAGGGTGGCCGCCGCGAACAGGACCGGCGCCAGACCGAGGAGCCGCCTCACGAGGTAGGCCGCCATCACCCGGACGCCCTGCGGCGTTCCACGTCAGACCGGCGCTGCGTCGAGACGCAGGGCTTCGAGGGGAATCCGGAATTCCCCGAGCGGCGTGGTGACGATCCCCTTGACGTACGGCTTGAACAGGGTCGCCGAACGGTAGTAGCCGAGGAACAGCCAGCAGGCGTCGTCCATCACCGCGATCCGCTCCGCCTCGCGGTAGAGGCGCTCGCGCACGCCGGCGTCCGCCGGCGCCAGCGCCTCGTCCAGCAGGGCGTCGACGCGGGGATTGCTGTAGCGTCCGAAGTTTCCGGGGGGGCCGAGGCTCGTGGTGTGGAGGAGCGGCCGAAGGATGGCGTCCGCGTCGGGGTAGTCCAGGTACCAGCCGAAACGGAACATCTGCGCCTGGCCCGGGGTCTCGGGTGTCCCCTCGATGGCGCTCAGGAACGCCGGCCAGTCCAGCTCGCGCAGCCCGATGGTGACGCCGATCGCCTCGAGATCGGCCTGGATGCGCTGCATGATCCGCCTGACGTCCTCGCTGGTGTTGAACCACAGGGTGACGGGCGGCAGCCCCTTCCCGCCCGGGTAACCGGCGTCGATCAACAGACGGCGCGCCTTCGTCAAATCCTGGGGATAGCCCGGGAGGGCGGGATCGTGCCCCGGCACCCCGGGCGGGATGATGCCGCGGGCCGGATCGCCGGTGTCCATGACGCGGGCCAGGTACTCCTTGTCGACGGCGTAGTTGAGCGCCTTGCGCAGGGCGGTGTTCCCCTTGAAGGGGGGACGCGCCAGGTTGAAGCCGAGGAACTGGGTCCCCATGAACGGGTACTTGCGGACCTCGGCCCCGAGCCGCTCGATCAGGGCCGGGTCCTCGTGCGGCACCTCGTCGAGACTGTCGAGCCCCCCCGCCAGGTACTCCTGGATGGCGCTCTGGCGGTTCTCGATGAAGCGCACGACGACCCTGTCGATCGCCGGGCGCCCGCCGAAGAACGAATCGAACGCCGCGAGCTCCAGGAAGTTGGACTGCTCCCAGCGGACGAACCGGAACGGACCGCAGCCGACGGGGGATCGCAGATAGCCGCGCCCCGGGTCCTCGTACGTCTCCCGCGGCACGACCGAGGCGTTGATCATGGTCAGTTGCGGCAGGAACGGTCCGTACGGCCGCTCCAGGCGCAGCACCACGGTCCGGTCGTCCGGGATCACCAGCCCGCGCACCGTGTCGGTCGTCCCGTCGATGAAAGCGCGCGCCCCCTCGAGCGGCTCCAGGATGTAGCGGCGCGGGCTCCGGGTCTTCGGATCGAGGAGCCGCTTGAACGAGTACTCCACGTCGCGCGCCGTGATCGGGCGCCCGTTGTGGAACGTCGCCCCGCTCCGCAGCCGGAAGGTGTAGGTGCGCCCGTCCGGATCGACCGTGTACGACGCGGCCAGCGAGGGGCGGACCTCCACGGTCGCGGGGTCCATCCAGACCAGCCCCCGGAAAACGTTGAAGAGCACCGCCTCCGACAGCTGATCGTTGGCGAGCGCCGGGTCGAGGGTCGGCGGATCCTCGCGCAGCCGGAAGCGGAACACCGACTCTTTCCCGGAGGACCGCTGCGACGGCGCGCAGGCGGCCGCCGCCCCGCCGGCCAGCAGGAGCAGGATCAGGAGCGCGATGCGCCGGCCGGGCGGACGCGGTGGAGCGGATCGAAAGCCGGTTGCGCGCATGCAGGACCTCCGCTCAGGGGGCGTTCTGACGATGCGGCTCGAACCGCGCCCCCAGAGCATCGCCAAGCAGGTTGAACCCCAGGACGACCAGGAGAATCGCGGCGCCCGGGGTCATGCTGACCCAGGGCTTCGACAGGATGTAGGACTGCCCCTCGGTGATCATCGTCCCCCAGGAGGGCAGGGGGGGACGCGCTCCCACGCCGAGGAACGACAGCCAGGCCTCCATCAGGATGTTGCTCCCGATGCCGAGCGTGATCGCGGCGATCAGCGGCCCCGCGGAATGGGGCAGGAGGTGCCGCAGGGCGATGCGCGCGGCGCGCGCCCCCAGGGCCTCGGCGGCGCGCGCAAACTCGAGGGCGCGGGCCCTCATGACCTGGGCGCGCACCAGACGCGCGAACCCCGACCAGCGCAGGCAGCCCAGCACCAGGAACATCACCGCGACCGAGGGTTGCGGCAGGAGACGCAGGACCGGGACGTTCTCCGGTTCGGGGACGGTGGCGATGACCGCCAGCGCCATCAACGGCGCCGGGAACGCGAAGATCAGATCGGTGAAGCGCATGAGGAACGCGTCGAGCCGGCCGCCGGCCGCGAGCCCGGCCGTGGCGCCGACGGCGGTGCCGATCAGGAACGCGATCGCCTCCGCCAGGACCCCGACCAGAAGCGAGATGCGTGCGCCGTGGATCAGACGGCTCAGGAGGTCGCGTCCGAGGTTGTCGGTGCCCAGCAGGTGCTCGGCGTCGGGCGGCGTCGGCGGGACGAGGTTCTTCGGCAGCACCTGCTCGAAGGGATCCTGGCCGATCAGGTTCGAGAGAAAGGGCGCGAGGAGGGCCGCCAGGGCGAAGCCGCCGACGATGAGTCCGCCGGCGACAAGGCCGGCGCGCGCGCCCCCCGGCCGCTTTGCCGCGGGCGCCACCTGGGACGTCACGGGCGGGACTATAGCACACGGTCCGCGAGGCTCCGCCCACGCGCTCCTTCGCCGCACCGACTCTTCCTCGCCATCGCCGCGGCGCGAGGCGCCGGTCCCGCCCCCGCCGGGGATGCGTCCGGCGTCGCTTCGCGACGCCTCCGCTCGACTCGCTCCGCGCCCACCCACCGCGCCAAAAAGCGGCGCGGTGGGACCCGGCGCTCCGTCTCGTACGCCCCGGCGGGGGCGGCCGCGGGGGGCGCGCATCAGCCCCGCGCGCCTTCCCGCAGATCCGCGATCAGCGGGTGGCGGGTCGGGTCGCGGCCTTGACGGTTCGGCGCGGCGGCGTGCTAGGATGCGGATCCCTTCCCTGGATCACCCGGCTGCCGATCGATCTGCGAGTGGAGCGTGATG
>JBOGOE010000226.1:0-5178 GCA_050747445.1 Candidatus Polarisedimenticolia bacterium
GGCCAGCGCGGCCCGAACCTGTCTCATGCGTGCCTCACATCAGGTATTTGTCGGAGCCGTCGGCCGGGGCCGGCCCGCCGCTTCCCTCGCCCCCGGGCGGCTGCTTGAAGTAATCGTCGATGGCGCGCCTTATGGCGCTCTCCTCGGGAACCCGGACGTTGTGCACGGCCGCCAGCATCAGCAGCGCCTGCCCGACCTGCGCCACGTTGCGCGGCAGCAGGCGGCGCAGCGGATCGATCAGATCGCGCGACCCGAGCAGCGACATCCACCGCGCCACGTCGGCGGGCCCCGCCGACTCGGCGAAGAAATCGAAGTGATCGAGGACGCACCGCAGCGCCCCCTCGCTTCCCAGCTCCGCGAGCAGGATCAGCATGCTGTGGCCGGCCTCCTCGTCCACCGTCCCGGCCTCGAGCCGGGCGCGGGCCGCCTCCAGGAACGCGTCGTCCATGTGCGACAGGGCGTGCTCCGCCGCCTCGTAGAGGTACGAGTTGTCCTCCGCGAGGAAGTCCAGCAGCTCGTCGATCGCCCCGGTGGCGCGCAGCTCGCCGAGCGTCTCCAGCGCCACCACGTGCGGGAAGAAGGGGCCGCGCGATTGCAGCATCGCCAGGCAGCGCTCCTCGACCCGGCGCCGGACCGCTGCACGCGTCTCGTCGGTCGTGGCCGAGGCCTCCACCGCCCGGGTGATCGCCGCGGGGAGGCGATCGAGCATCGCCGAGGTCTCCTCCCCCAGGAGATCCAGGAGCCGCTCGAGATCGGTCCCCGCCGACTCGATCTCCCGCGCGTAGTTCCGGTAGCGGGCCATCTTCACCAGGGCGGCGAGCAGGAACCCGGTGATCCAGTCGCGCAGGTGGGGGCCCAGCCCCTCCACCGCCGTCCGCGCCTCGGGGGTGGCCCAGAAACCGGCGGCCTCCGCGATCCGCGCCGCCAGGTCGTCCCCCCGGCGCCGCACCGCGCCGGCGCGCGTCCTCACTGCCTCGGCGAACGCCGCGACGATGGCGTCGTACGCCCCCCCGTCCAGGACCTTCGCCAGGGCGTCCTCGTCCTGGCCCAGCGCCGCCCGCAGCTCGCAGTCGTACGCCGACTCGATCGCCTTCACGGTGCGCGGCAGATCGACCCGCCCCTTGAGATTGGTCCGGAAGCACCAGCCGCAATCATCGATCTCCAGGTGGTCCATCAGGACGCGGAACGACTCCCCGAGGTCCTCGCTGCCGGCCCCCCGCCACTGCAGGGCGCGGATCCAGGCCCCGAGCACCTGGCCGTACCCGCCGGTCTCGGTGATGCGCAGCGCCGCCCCGAGCACCGCGGGCAGACCCGCCCAGTCGGCGCGCGCCGTCAGGAATTCGCGCAGGGCGTGGTGCGCGGGCGGGGCGTCGGCCTCCGCCAGCGCCTCGGCCACGCAGGACCAGCAGTCCTCGTCGAAATCGCGCCGCGAGAAGGCCGCCTTCACCAGATCCAGCCCGTCCGGGGCCTTCAGCCGCACCAGCGCCTCGAGGGCCCGGGCCGCCGGCAGGCCGCGCAGGGTCTTGACCCCGCGCGTCAGGACGGCGAAGTGATCCGGCCCGCCGTGCCGCGCCAGATGGACCGCCACCAGCTCGGGGGTCAGGTCGTGCTCGTCGAACAGGTACGGCGCCAGAAGGGGGGTCGCCGCCTCGGGAAAGTGCCGCGACAGCCGGTCGGCGGCCCAGTAGCGCACTTCGGGGTCCTCGTAACGCAGGAAGCGGGACAGATCGTTGAGGGACCAGAGCCGCGCGGTCATGGCGGCCCACATTATAAGGCCGGAATCCCCGGCCGGCCGCCCGCCGCGCGGCCCGCGGCGCGTTCCGCCGCATGCAGGGCCCGCCGGCCGCAACCAGGGCTGCCGGCCCGGGTTACAATCTCCTGCTTCCGGGAGGTGAGACCCATGGCGCGGATGCACGAGGTGGACTACCGGATCGTCGGCGACGACCTGCAGTTCGTGGAAGTGGAGCTCGATCCCGGCGAGGCGGCCCTCGCCGAGGCCGGCGCCATGATGTACATGGACGACGGCATCGACATGGAGACCATCTTCGGCGACGGATCGGGCCAGGGCCGCGGCGTCCTCGACGCCCTGGTCGGCGCTGGCAAGCGGCTCCTCACCGGCGAGTCGTTGTTCATGACGGTGTTCCAGAACCGGAGTCAGGGAAAGCGCCGGGTCGCCTTCGGCGCCCCCCACCCCGGGAAGATCATCGCGGTCCGGCTGTCCGACGTCGGCGGCGAGCTGATCGCCCAGAAGGACTGTTTCCTGGCCGCCGCCAAGGGGGTCAGCATCGGCATCGCCTTCCAGAAGAGGCTGGGGGCCGGTCTGTTCGGCGGCGAGGGGTTCATCATGCAGCGGCTGCAGGGGGACGGTGTCTGCTTCGTGCACGCCGGCGGCACCCTGTACGAGCGCGAGCTGGGCCAGGGGGAGGTGATGCGGGTCGACACCGGCTGCATCGCCGCCTTCCAGCCGTCGGTCGATTACGACATCCAGTTCGTCGGCAAGATCAAGTCGGCCCTGTTCGGCGGCGAGGGGCTGTTCTTCGCCACCCTTCGGGGCCCCGGCCGGATCTGGCTCCAGTCGCTGCCGTTGAGCCGTCTGGCGGGCCGGATCGTCGCGGCCTCCGGCCGCGGCCGCGAAGAGGGCTCGCTCCTGGGCGGGATCGGACGCGTGCTGGACGGCGATAACAGATGAGGCCGGCGGCGGGGGGTCAGCCGCCGCCGCGCTCCCAGGGGAGGGCCGCCTTCAGGACACCCCCCACCCGCGGCCCGGCGCCGCGCGGGAACACCAGCCGGAGCAGGTGATCCTCGTCCGCCGACTCCTCGAAGGCGGCGCTCTCCACCTCCACCTCCATCCGCCGGGGCCGGGTCAGCGGGACCTCGAACTCGAGCAGCCCGTCGGGCCCCTCGACGAGCACGGCGAGCTGCAGCACTCCCCTCTGCCGCTCGATCTCCACCGTCAGGAGGTCCCACTCGGGCGCCAGCGCCAGGGCGCGCTCGACCTCCCCGACGAGATCGCCCCGGTCGTCGGCCGGGATGGCGGCGAGCTCCCTCTCCCGGCGCGGGCCGAGCGTGTTGCTCACCAGGGCGTAGTGATCCGACAGTCCCAGAAGGAACAGGGGCCGGCCGGACCTTTCCTGAAACCCGAGCAGCTCCGGCCGCGACAGCACCGCGAACACCCGTCCGTCCCCCGCCAGCGCCGCCAGGAGCTGATCCTCGCCGGCCAGACAGCGGGCGCCGCCCCGGTGGTGCAGGCTGAACGACAGCTCGTCGCCGTGATAGCCGACCAGCCGCACGGGACCCCGCTGGTAGAACGGCAGCCCCCGCAGATAGCAGCCGCGCAGGAAGAGCGGCTCCTCCTCGCGCCGCTCCTCCCGATCGAGAAGCGACGCGAAGTAGCGCGTTTCGTTGAAGTAGTTGATCCGGCCGGCGCCGATCATCAGGAGATGGATGCCCGCCATCCAGAGGCAGGCCGTCAGGGCGATCCCCGCGGCAAACCGGCCGCGGCGACAGAGGACGAACCCCCACAGAAGCGCGCCGGCCAGCATCAGGACGGCCGCGACCGCGTGCAGACGCGCGTCGCCCGCGGCGGCGGCGAACTTCATGATGGCGGCCTGCTTCCAGACGAGCGCCGCCGCGACCGCGATCAGCGCGACTCCGAGGGAGGGCCAGAGGGCCCGCAGGCCCGGAGCACCCGAGCGGCGCAGATCCCCGTCGATCAAGGCCGCGATGCCCAGCGCCGCCGCCGGCAGGATCGGCAGCAGGTAGAGGGGCAGCTTCGATTGCGCCAGCGAGAACAGCAGGAACGCGGGGACGAACCACGACAGAATCAGGGCGCCGGCCTCGGAGCGGACCGCTGCCCTGGAGGAGATCCGGTCGCGCTGGCGCACCACGTGCACCGGGAGCAGCAGGCTCCAGGGGAGGAGCCCGGCGAAGGCGATTGTCAAGTAGTAGTACCAGGGTCCGGTGCGGCGATGGACCGTGGTGAAGAAGCGGGCCAGATGTTCGTGGACGATGAAGTAGCCCGCGAACTCCGGGTTCCGGAGCGACACGACGACGTACCACGGCGCGGCGATCGCCAGGAACAGCAGCGCCCCGGAGATAGGCCGCAGATCGCGCGGACGCGGCCCGTCGCGCCGGAGCCACAGGAACCCGGCGATCGCCAGTCCGGGGAGCACCACGCCGATTGGCCCCTTGGCCAGCGTGCCGGCGGCGGCGGCAGCCCACATCGCCAGGAACCACGCCCCCCCGGCCGCGCCGGCGCGCGCGCCGCGCAGAAAGCATAAGAGCGTCAGCGCCACGAAGAACGCCAGCGCCAGATCGAGCGTCAGGAGGTGGCTGCCGCCGAAAAACAACGCCGACGACGCGAGCACCAGGGCCGCCAGCCCGGCGCGTCGATCGCCGAACAGGAGGCGGCCGATCCGCCAGGTCACGCCGATCGTCCCCAGCGCGAACAGCACCTGCCCGAAGCGCGCCCCGGTCTCCCCGTGCCCCCAGGCGGCCAGCCCGGCGGCGGTCACCCAGTACACCAGCGGCGGCTTGTCCAGGTAGATCTCGCCGTTGACCCGCGGCGTGACGAAATCGCCGCTCTCGAGCATCTCCCGGGCGATGTCGGCGTAGCGGCCCTCGTCCGGCTCCCACAGCCCCCACGGGGAAAAACCGATGCAGACCAGCAGGAAACCGACGGGCAGGAGGGCCGCGCCCAGCGCGGTCAGGCGGCGAACCATGAGGCCCGATTATAGGCCCGGGAGGGCGACGCGGATAGGAAGGGCGGGGATGGGGGGGGGTTCCGCCCTGCGTCACCGGGGTTTCGATGGGTTGCGCGACGCCGGCGCATCCGGCGCGCCGCCCGTACGGCGACCAGCACGTCTGCATCCAGCGTGGCGACGGGCTCCGTGTAACGCATCTGCGCGACGGCGCCGAAGAGTGCATAACCCGTGATGACGCCGGCCGAGCGCACCTCGTTGAGCAACCGGGCAAGTTCCTTCACGCGGCGAGCTTACCCCGGAGCCCGAGGTCCTGGAAGCAGATCGGCGTCTTGACAGTGGGGGGGAATGATGGCGGAGAGGGGGGGATTCGAACCCCCGACACCGGTTTTAGCCAGTGTAACTGCTTAGCAGGCAGCCCTGTTCGGCCACTCCAGCACCTCTCCGCATTGTGGCCTCAACGACTTGCGCGGTGTGC
>JBOGOE010000227.1:0-4184 GCA_050747445.1 Candidatus Polarisedimenticolia bacterium
CCCCGGCCCGGTGCGCGAAGTGCAGCCCGATCTCGAAGGACAGGAACGGCGGCAGGAGCCGGCCGAACGCCAGGGGGAAGTCGGGGATCGCCAGACCGGCTCCGGTGTGGCGCACCAGGGCGCCCAGGATCAACTGAAGAAAGACGAGGGCCGTCGCGGCGGCGGCGATCGGCGCAAGACCCGGCCGCCCGTCCCGCGTGAGCGGCTGCATCGGCGCGAGGTAGCCGGGCGAGGTCGCGAGCGCCAGATAGACGAGGAGGCAGAAGAACGTCTGCGCCAGGCAGGCGTGCAGGACCGAGACCGCAACCGGCAGCCGGAGCAGGACGGTCAGTCCCCCGAGCAACCCCTGCGCCAGCACGGCGGCCACGGCCGCGTAGGCGAGGAGGCGGATCCGTCGCCGCTTTTCGCGGCGCCCGAACCAGACCGCCAGACCCACGGTCAGGAGCCCGACCGCGGCGGCGACCAGGCGATGCCCATGCTCGTAGAGGACGCCCCCTTCCATCCGTGGCAGCACCTGTCCGAAGGACAGGGGCCAGTCCGGAACGGCGAGACCGGAGCCGGTGCTGGTCACCAGCGCGCCGGCCAGCAGGAGGCCGGCGGTCGCCGCGGCGCACACCACGGCGTAGCGGTGGCGCGGGTGCCGGCGGGCCGCCGTCGCGTCGGGTGGCGGACCGTTCGGAGTCATGGGGTCGATCCGGCGTTCAGGTGCGGGCCGGGGCCGGCACGCCCGGGCGGGACGGGGCGCCCGCCGGCCGGTCCTGTGGCAGGTAGTCGTCCGCGAGCTGCGGCACGCTGTACTCGTACGGACCGTGGTGGACGACCGGCAGCAGCTCCCCCCAGTTGCCGTGCGGCGGCGGCGACGGGGCCGACCATTCGAGCGAGTTGGCGTGCCAGGGATTGGCCTCCGCCTTCCTCCCCTTGAAGAGCGACCAGATGAAGTTCCCCGCGAACAGGATCTGCACCGACCCGAGGAGGAAGGCGTTGATGGTAATGAACTCGTTCAGGGGCTGGAGCGGCTTCAGGAACTCGTAGGCCAGCGGGCTGTAGATCCGCCGCATGTGGCCGCCCATCCCCAGCTGGTGCATCGGGAAGAAAGTCAGGTTAAAGAAGATGAACGACAGGATGGCGTGGAGCATGTTGACCGGCTGGTTCATCAGGCGCCCGAACATCTTGGGGTACCAGTAGTTGATGGCCGCGAACACGCCGAACAGGCTGCCGCCGAACAGGACGTAGTGGATGTGGGCCACGATGAAATAGGTGTCGTGGATGAAGATGTCGACCGGCGTCGAGGCCATGAACACCCCCGACAGGCCTCCGATGATGAAGGTCGAGACGAACGCCAGGGCGTTGAGCATCGCCGGGGTGAACCGGATCGACCCGCGCCACAGCGTCCCGAGCCAGTTGAAGGTCTTGATCGCCGACGGGACGGCGATCACCATGGTGGAGATCATGAACGCGGTCCCCAGCGTCGGGTTCATGCCGCTCTGGAACATGTGGTGGCCCCAGACGATGAACCCGAGCCCCGCGATCCCCATGATCGAAAAGACCATCGCCTTGTATCCGAAGATCGGCTTGCGGGAGAAGGTCGCCAGCACGTCCGAGACGAACCCCATCGCCGGCAGGATCATGATGTACACGGCGGGGTGGGAGTAGAACCAGAAAAGGTGCTGCCACATCAGCACCTGGCCGCCTCCCTCGGGGGAGAAGAAGTTGGTCCCCATCGTCCGGTCGAACAGCAGCATCCCGAGGGCCGACGCCAGGACCGGCGTCGCCATAAGCTGCAGGACCGCGGTGATGAACAGGGCCCAGACCGACAGCGGCATCCGGAAGAAGTGCATCCCCGGGGCCCGCATGTTGATGATGGTGGTGATGTAGTTCACCGCCCCCATGATCGAGCTCGTGCCGACGACGATGACCGCGACGATCCAGAGGCTCTGGCCCAGCCCCACGCCGGTCCATTGCGGGTCGCGGCTCAGGGGCGGATAGGCGGTCCACCCGGTGGCCGCCGCCCCTCCCTCCACGAAGAACGACGAGGCCATGATCATCCCGCCGGTGAGGGAGACCCAGAACGACAGCATGTTGAGCTTCGGGAAGGCCATGTCGCGCGCCCCGATCTGCAGGGGGATCAGGAAATTGCCGAAGGCGCCCGCGAGGATCGGGATGATCACCAGGAAGATCATCACCGAGGCGTGCATGGTGAACAGCATGTTGTACCCCTCGGGGGTGATCACCCCCGACGGCATGAAGCTCTCCGGGAACAGCGTGCCGAGAGGCATCGGCTCTTCCGGGTACCCGAGCTGCCAGCGGACCATGAGGGCCAGAAGCCCGCCGACCACCATGAAGAACAGGCTGACGAACAGGAACTGGATGCCGATGATCTTGTGGTCCTGGGAGAAGATGTACTTCTGGATGAAGGACATCTCGTGGCCGTGCGCCTGCTGCGACATCTCCTCGCCTCCGGGTTACGCGGGTGGATTCTGCGCCGCCGCCACGCCGGCCTCGGCCTCCCGCAGCCAGGCGCGGTATTCGCCCTCGTCCAGGACCGTCAGCTGGCCGCGCATGTTGTAGTGGCCGAACCCGCAGAGCTCCGCGCAGGCGATCTCGTACGGACCGGTCTTCGTGGGCTCGACCCAGACATCGATGGTCAGCCCCGGCACGGCGTCCTGCTTCAGGCGGAACTGGGGCACGAAGAAACTGTGGAGGACGTCGCGGGATCGCAGCCGGATGCGGGTCGGGCGTCCGACCGGCAGCCGCATCTCGTTCTCGGTGACCACGTCGTCGGCCGTCTCGAAGGCGCCGTCGGCCCCGGCGTAGCGGACTTCCCAGGTGAACTGTTTGGCGGTCACCACCACCGTCTCGTCGGTCGGCGGGACGCTGCCCTTGATTTCGTTCCACACCCTGCGGCTGGCGAACGCCAGGAAGACCAGGAGCACGGCGGGGACCACGGTCCAGACCACCTCGAGCGCCGAGTTCCCGTGCGTGTAGGCGGCCCTCACGCCCGCCTTGCGGCGATAGCGGAAGGCGAACAGGAACAGCAGCGCCTCGGTCACGATGAAGGCGATCCCCGTGATCCAGAGGATCACGAAGAACATGTCGTCGATGGTGGCGCTGTAGCTCGAAACGCCTTCCGGAAGCCAGGATCGCATCCACGCGCTCCCTTGCAAGAGAGCGGTTTATACGCGAGCGGGCCGGGCCAAGTCAAGCCGCGGCGGTGTATCATCCGCGCCCCGATGGAGCATCCTTTTGCCGTCTCCGTCCACGGCCTGCGCCGCGACTTCGGCGCCCGCCGCGCCCTCGACGGCGTCGATCTGACGATCGCTCCCGGACGCCTGTTCGGCCTGCTCGGGCCGAACGGCGGCGGCAAGACGACCCTGTTCCACATCCTGGCGACCCTCCTCCCGCCGAGCGCCGGCCGGGCGACGATCCTGGGGATCGACGTGTCCCGCGAACCGGCCGCGGTGCGGGAGCGGATCGGGGTCGTCTTCCAGTCCCCCGCGCTCGACCGGACCCTCACGGTGCGCGAAAACCTCCTGACGCAGGGACGGCTCTACGGGATGCACGGCGCCGGCCTGCGGCGCGACGCCGACGCGCTGCTGTCGCGCTTCGGGCTTCTGGAGCGGGCCCGCGACCGGGTCGCGGTCCTGTCCGGCGGGTTGCGGCGGCGGGCCGACGTCGCCCGGGCGCTGCTGCACCGCCCGCCGCTCCTGCTCCTCGACGAACCCTCCACCGGGCTCGACCCGGCGGCGCGGCGCGATCTGCACCGGCTGCTGCGCGAGCTGTGCGCCGGTCCGGGGGCCACCGTGGTGCTCACCACCCACCTCGTGGACGAGGCGGAGGCCTGCGACGAGCTGGCGATCCTCGACGCGGGGAAGGTCGTGGCGCGCGGCACGCCGGCCGATCTGAAGGGGGCCGTGGGAGGCGACGTGATCACCATCGCCGCCCGCGAGCCCGAGCGGCTCGCGGCCGGGATCGAGAGCCTCTTCGGGGGTTCCGCGCGGGTGATCGACGGCGCGGTCCGGCTGGAGCGGCCGGAGGCGCACGCCCTGGTGCCCCGTCTCGTGGAAGCCTTTCCCGATCGGATCGACGCCATCACGGTCGGCCGGCCGACCCTGCTGGATGTCTTCGCGCAACGCACCGGCAGGGGGTTCGACGCCGGCGGGCAGGCGGCATGAGCGGCGCGCCGG
>JBOGOE010000228.1:0-4262 GCA_050747445.1 Candidatus Polarisedimenticolia bacterium
GCCGTGGGGACGGCGCAGGCGGCGGCCAGGGTGCCGCCGCTGCGTCCGGCGAAGACCGGCAACCTGCCGCGCCCGCAGGGGGGCGACCCGCGCAAGGAGGCCGAGACCGCCGCGGCGGAGGCCGCCCGGGTCTTCCCGGCGGTGCGGCTGGACGTGCCGCTGGCGTTCGAGGTGCGGCCGGTGCGCGAGGTGTACGACGCCCTGGCCCGGGCCCACGGCGCGACCTTCGCCCTCGACGGGGCGGTGGACGGGAGCGCCCGGGTCACCATCGATCTCGGCGGCCGGCCCCTCCCGGAGGCCATCAGGCTGCTCGCGGCGGTCGCCCGTCATCGCGTGGAGCGCCGGGGGGACGGGCTCTACCGGGTGACGGCCGCATCGGGCGGCGCGGCGATCGGCGACCGGCCGGTGGCCGAGGAGACCATCCCCACCGCGGAGGAGGCGCCATGAGCCGGCCGCGCCGCCGCGCGATCGATCTGCGGGAGGACTTCTGGCGCCTCATGGGGGTCCTGGCCGCGTTGCTGGCGCTCAACCTCGGTTTCTACGCGTTCGTGAACCTGCCGCGCCTGCGGTCTCTCGAAAATCTGAAGTCGGCGCGCGACGGCACGACGCAGCAGCTGCGGTCCCTGATGGCGCGGCGTGACGCCATGCAGGAGCTGATCAGGCGCCACGACGAGGAGAAGCTCCGCCTCGACGACTTCTACGCCAACCGGGTGGGGACGCAGGCGACGCGGATGACCTCGATCCAGAAGGAGATCCACCGGATCGCCCAGGAGTTCCGCATCGATCCCGAGTCGCTCGACTACTCCTCGACCGACTTCGAGGGGACCGACCTGGTCAAGTTCCAGGTCTCCATCCCGCTGGTCGGCGGCTATCCGAACCTCCGGCAGTTCATCAGCCGGATCGAGCGATCCGACCATCTCCTGATCGTCGAGGAGGTCCAGCTCACCGGGGCGCGCGAGGGGGGGGCGATGCTCAGCCTGACGATCAAGATCTCCACCTGCTTTAGGGAGCCGGAGCGGCCCCCCCTGGCGTCGGCGGCCGCGGACGGCCCGCCGCGGGCGGGGGCCTAGGAGATCCGATGCCGATCCTGACGCCGCAGCGCAGGAAGGAGATCGTGCTGGGGGTGATCCTCGTCCTCATGGCGGTCGCCCTCTGGCACAACCTGGGCACCGCGCCGGGAACCGGAGGCGGGTCCGGGGCGGGCGCGGCGGGTGGCCGTCCGGCCGACATCGGCGGCTTGAAGGTCTTCCCGGTGGAGTGGGCCTCCCTGACGGCCCCCCGCCCGGCGTACGACCCCTCGGGCCGGAACATCTTCCAGTTCGGCGCCACCCCGCCCCCCCCGCCGCCGAGGCTGACCCCCGAGGAGGAGGCGCTGATCCGGGAGACGCAGCGCAAGGCCGAGGAGGAGCGGCAGCGGCAGCTGGCGCTGCAACGGCAGGCCGCGGAGGAGGCCGCCCGGCTCGTGGCCCAGCAGAACCCGCTGCCACCGGTCGATCTGATTCCCCCGCCCCCGCCCAAGCCGCAGCCGCCGCCGATCGCCTACAAGTTCATCGGCTACATCGGCCCGCCGGAGCGGAAGATCGCCGTGCTGCACGACGGCGCCGACCTGCTGTTCGTCCGGCAGGGCGAGGAAGTGGGGAAAGGATTTAAGATCCTGGAAATCGGCTACGAATCGATCAAGTTCGGGTATACCGATCCCCTTTTCAAGGGAGAGACCACGACGCTCCCGATGAGCAGTTCCTACTGAGGCCAGGAGGACACCAGGTGACCCCGTCCAACGACCGACCCCGACGCCGCCGGCGCCACGTCCCGGCCCGCGCCGCCGCGCTGGCCCTGGCGACCTTCTCCCTCGCCGCCCTCGCGCTGGGGGCCTGCGCCACCGGCAGGGCCTACCGGACGGGCGAGAAGGACATGAAGGCCGAGAAGTACGACCATGCGGTCCTGAACTTTTCCCGCGCCGTCGCGGCGCGACCCGACAACACCCGCTACAAGGTGGCCCTGTCGCGCGCCAAGACCAAGGCCGCCCAGGATCACTTCGTCAAGGGACAGGGGTACGTCCAGGCCAAGCGCTGGGACGCGGCGGTCGCCGAGTTCCAGCAGGTGGTCTATCTGGATCCGTCGCACCAGTACGCCGCCAACGAGCTGACCAAGGCGATCGCCGAATACCAGCGCAGCCAGGCGCGGGACGAGTCGGACCTGGACGCGCTCAAGAAGAAGGCGCGTCTGTCGCCGGGGCGCGCGGCGCCGCGTCTCAATCCGTCCTCGAACATCCCGATCGTGCTGCGCTTCAAGGACGAGACCATCAAGAAAATCTACGACGCCCTGTCGAAGGCCTCCGGCGTCAACTTCATCTACGACGAACGGCTCGACCTCAACAAGAAGATCTCCATCGATCTCGCGGACGTGACCTTCGGTCAGGCGCTCGACACGCTGATGACCATGAACAAGCACTTCTTCAAGGTCTGGGACGAGAACACCATCCTGATCGCCGAGGACAACCAGCAGAAGCACAAGGAGTACGACGACCTGGTCATCCAGACCTTCTATCTGTCGAACGCCGACGTCAAGGACGTCCAGGTCCTGCTGAGGACCCTGCTCGACGCCCGCCAGCTGGCGCAGAACGACCGGCTCAACGCCATCACCATCCGCGACACCCCGGCGCGGGTCGAGGTCGCCGGCAAGATCATCGAGGCGAACGACAAGTCGCGCTCCGAGCTGATCGTGGACATCGAGCTCCTGGAGATCAACCGGACGCTGCTGCAGAACCTCGGGATCGACCTGTTCGGAACCGGGAGCGGCGGCGGCAGCGGCAAGTCGATCGGTCTGAGCTACGGCGGGGGGGCCAGCGTCCCGCTCAACAACCTCGATCTCCTCAAGCAGACCGGCTCGTACCTGGTCGGACCGATCCCCGGGATCATCATCAACTTCCTGAAGACCGACGCCGACGCCCAGGTGATCGCCAAACCCCAGGTGCGGATGAGCGAAGGGGAGAAGGCGACGGTGCGGATCGGCGACCGGATCCCGATCCCGACGACCACCTTCAACGCCGCCCCGACGGTCGGCGGCACCGTCGGGGTGCCGATCACCTCGTTCACTTACCAGAACGTCGGCATCAACATCGACATCGAGCCGCGCGTCCATCACAACAAGGAGATCACCCTGAAGCTCAAGGTGGAGGTCTCCTCCCTGGCCGGGCAGGTGTCGGCCGGCGGCGGGTTGTCGCAGCCGATCATCGGAACGCGGGAGATCGACACCACCATCCGCCTGAAGGACAACGAGACCAACCTGCTGGCCGGTCTGATCCGCGAAGAGGAGCGCCGCTCCCTCTCCGGCGTCCCGGGTCTGTCGAGCGTCCCCGTCCTGCGACGCGTCTTCGGCAACACCGAGACCAGCGTCCAGCAGACCGATATCGTCCTGACGCTGACGCCGCACATCATCCGGATCCCCGACATCGGCGAGGAGGACCTGCTGCCGCTCTGGATCGGCACCGAGGGCAACATCGCCCTGCGGGGGGCCAGCAAGCAGAGCGCCTTCGGGTCGTCCCCCTTCGAGACCGACGGGGAGGAGGAAGCGCCCCTGCCGTCCCTGCCCGAGCCGACGGTCGAGGGGGCGGAGCCGCCGGAAGGGACGTTGCTGCCGGGCGTGCCGGTGGCGCCGGGCCCCGGGGCCCCCTCCGAGGGGCCGGAGGAAGGTGCCGCGCCGCCCGCCGGCGGGCGGGCGGACGCCGTTCCGTCCCAGACGTCGGTCACGCCGTCCCCCGCCCCGGCCCCCACCGGTCCGGCGGTGGTCAGCCTCGGCCCGGCGTCGGTCTCGACCCAGGTCGGCCAGGAGTTCAGCGTCTCGGTCATGATCGGCAACGCCGGGGGGGTCGGGAGCGTGCCGTTCCACCTGGCGTTCGACCCGGCGTTCCTGGAGTTCGTGAATTTCTCCAATAACTCGCCGTTCCTCAGCCAGGACGGGGCCGCGGTGTTCGTGCTCGCCACCCTGGGCGCCGGGGGGCGCGAGGTGATCGTCGGGTTGTCGCGTCAGGGGAGCCGCCCCGGAATGAACGGGTCGGGGACCCTCCTGACCCTGTCGTTCCGGGCGAAGCAGCCGGGGACCACCTCGCTCCAGTTCACCGACCTGTCGGTCATGAACCCGCGCGCCGATCGGCTGCCGTCGGAGCAGCGCGGCGGCATCGTGGTCATCCAGCCGGCCCCGGCCGCGCCGGAGGGAGGCGGGGGACGCTAGGAGCCGGTCCGGGTATTCCGTTGGGCCGCGCG
>JBOGOE010000229.1:0-66734 GCA_050747445.1 Candidatus Polarisedimenticolia bacterium
GTGCGGCCGGCCGCCCCGGCCATCCCGCCGGCCACCACCGGGTCCGCGCCCGCCGTGGCGCTGCAGGCGGTGCCGGCGCCCTCCGGCCCCCCTGCCCTGGAGGCGATCTCCCTGCGGATGCGCGAGGCCGACACGCGCGACGACGTCTTCAACGCCCTGCTCGACTTCGCATCCGCTCACTTCAAGCGGACCGCGCTGTTCGTGGTGCAGCAGGATCGGGCCCTCGGGTGGAGCGGTCGCGGCGAGGGGCTGTTCCCGGCCCGCATCCGCAGCGTCATCGTGCCCCTCGACCGGCCGTCACTCTTCGTGTTTTTTCGCGACGGCGGGGACTATTTCTACGGACCCGTCCCCGACCTTCCCTCCAACGCCAAGTTCTACCTCGACCTGGGGGTCCCGCCCCCGGCGCGGGTCGTCCTCCTCCCGCTCACCATCATGGGCCGGACGGCGGTGATCCTGTATGCCGACAGCGGGACCGATGCGTCCCACGCCCCGGACATCCAGGTCCTCCGCCGGCTCCTGAAGAAGGCCTCCCTCGCTCTCGAGGTGCTGATCCTGCGCAATAAGATCATGATGATCTGAGCCGGGAGGAGGTGCCGTGCCGTCCGATCTCAGGCCGCTGGAGATTGCGGAACGCACCGCGCTCCTCCGGCTGGCGCGCGCGGCGATCGCCGCGCGGATCCGGGGCCAGGGACGCCCGCCCCTGCCGGACGGCCCGTCACGCCTCCTGGTGCCGCAGGCCGCCTTCGTCACCCTCAGGCTGTCCGGCGAGTTGCGCGGCTGCATCGGGACCATCTTCGGCGACCGGCCCCTCGCCGAGGCGGTCGTCGATGGGGCCGCCGCGGCGGCCATGGAGGACCCCCGCTTCCCGCCACTGTCCCCCTCGGAGTTCGGCGGCGTCCTCATCGAGATCTCCGCCCTCGGCTTGCTCGTTCCCGTGGTGGATCCCGCTTCGATCGTGATCGGACGGCACGGGGTCATGGTGCGACGCGGGGACCGGCGGGGGCTGTTGCTCCCGCAGGTCGCGATCGAGGAAGGCTGGGACGTCCCGACCTACCTGGAGCACGTCTGCCTGAAAGCCGGGTTGCCGCCCCGTGCGTGGGAGCACGGTGGGGATCTGGTGATCTTCGAAGCGGAGGTGTTCGCCGAAACCGCCCCGGCCCCTCAGTAGAGCTCGACGGGGGTCCCGACCTCGATCTCGCGCAGCGAGTAGATGATCTTCGCGGTGGAGGTCCGTTTCTCGGTCGTCAGCACGACGAGTTGTCCGATCACCCGCGCCGGGAAGTCCAGACCCCGATCACGCCGCTGCTTCTCCGACTGGAACCGCTGATTCTCCCACTCGTAGTCGTACTCCATGGAGCGGTACAGGTCGAAGTGGTCCTTGGGGATGTAGATCTTGAGGAAATCACCCGGCTTCACTCCGTCCTCGAACCCGAGATCGATATCCACGAGATAGCCGGTCCCGACCCGCTTCATGTTGTCGCCGTTGCGCACGATGTATCCCGACGGTTTGTCCGGATCGAGACGTTCCATCCGGTTGAACGGCGGCGGCTCCTGCCCCGGCTGCGTCGTCACCAGGAGCGGCACCAGATCGTACCCGGTCCGGATCTCGTCGCACGCGAGCGAGATCATCCCGAGCGCGGTGTAGTCGTATCCCGCGAGGACCTTGACCGTGCCGAGACGCCGGTAGTAGTGGCCGACGAAATTGTGCGTGATCGGGTGGCGGACCTCCCCCTCCCGCACCACGACGCTGTATTCCGTGCCGGGCTCCACGTGGCCGTTCTCGCGGCCCCGGTTGAGATACACGATGTCCCCCTCGGTCAGCCCGGTCTTGTTCTCCTCTTCCTGGTTGGCGATGAAGTAATCCGGCTTGGAGTCCCGGCGCGCGATAAAGCCGCTGCAACGAATGTCGGAGTCGTCGGCCAGCGGGGCGACCCTGGGGACCGAGCGGGGGGCGTGGGGCGTATCGGGAGCCCCCTGCGGCGCCACACCGGCCACCGGAGCCGGGGTCTCCGCCGCCGGCGTCTCGTCGAGCGGCAGGCCCTCGTCCTCGCGCGGCGCCGGGGTGGGCAGCTCCGCGGCGGGCGGCGCCCCCTCGGGACCCTGCGGGACGATCTCGCTGACCACGGTCGGGCGCGGCGGCAGGAGCAACGGGTCGCCGGGATAGATCCAGTGGGAGTCGAGGATGTAGCGGTTCTCGTTCCAGATCTGCGGCCACAGGTACGGATTCCCGAACGCCAGATCCGCGAGGTCCCAGAGGGTGTCGCCCGGCGTGATCACGTGCAGGGTCGCATCCGGTGGGAACGACTCCGGGTCCGGCGGGTCGTAGGGCGTCCAGTGATCCCCGACTTTCTTCAACGGCTGCGGCGGCCGCGTCGAACCGGGAAGGAGCGCGCGACCACGGGTGCCGCGCGTCTCCATTGGGTGCGCGACAGGGTCCGGGGCGGTGGACTCTTCCGGGCGGTCCGCGTTTTCCGCGGTTCCTGCCGGAGGCGCTTCCTGCTCACGCCCTCCCTCCTGACCGGCCGGCCCTGACGGTCCGGGCGCCCCGATCAACAGCAGGAAGGCGATGGCGGATGCGGGAAGCGAAGCAGGTCGTGTGCGCATGCCGGTCTCCTTCAGGGCCGTCCGCGTCGGCGTACGGCGGTATGCCCGGCTACAAAAATAGGTGCGCGGGGGGGGAAGTCAAGGAGGGCGGCAAGGATGGGCTTCGCGGCGGAGGAATTACGAAATCGCGATCGGCGTCATTCGACGGGCGCCGCGAGCAGGTGGTCGCGCGCCAGCGCCGCGGCGTCGCTCTCCGGCTGCCGCCGGAGGAGCTCCTCGATCGTGCACCGGGCCCCCGCGTCGTCGCCTTGCAGCCGCTGCGCGAGGGCGGCGCGGTACAGCGCCCGTCCGGCAATCGGAGCCTCCGGATCGCGCGCCGCGGCTTCGCGGAAGGCGGTGATTGCCTCCCCCGCGAGACCGCGCGCCAGCCGGCATTCGGCGATCCAGTAGATCGCCTCCGCGGCGACGTCGCGTGGCGCCCCGGAGTGCAGCGCCTGCGCGAGCGTGCGCTCCGCCTCGGCGTGCGCTCCCTGGTGATGCAGGGTGTAGCCGCGGCGCAGGAAGTAGGTCGAAGCGCCCCCGGCGACGTCCCCAAGCTCGCGGCCGATCTCGGCCTGCTGCTGGCGCGCCTGCTCTGCCTGGATCCGGACCGTACGGAGCGGCCCGGCCGGGTCCAGGGAGGCGCAGGCGGTGGCGAGCATCGCCGCCACGAGCCCCACCGGCCCCAAGGCTCCCGCTGCGCGCTTCAGTTCGCTGCGGTTCACGGCTTCGCCCTCCCCGTATCGAAGGGATCCCCGCCCCGGTCCGGCGGCAGCTTCAGCATACGCAGGGACGGTTCGGCCGACAAGGTGGCCCGGTCCACCCCGGCATCGAGGGCCGCCGCCGCGACCGCCACCGCCTCACTGTTCCGGCCCGTGGAAGCCAGGAGGCCGGCCAGGACTACGAGGGCCTCGGAGCAGCGCGGGTCGCGCGCGAGGAGGGTCCGGAGGCCGTGCTCCGCTTCGTCGATGCCGCCGGCGGCGGCGCCCAGGCGTCCCGCCGCCGCTCCGGACACGCAGCCTCTGGGGTCGATGGCACGCACCCGTTCGAGCTCCTTCCGGGCCTGCCGATCGAGACCGCGGCGCTGGTACAGGATCGCCAGGTCGGCGCGCGGTCCGGGCTGGCGGGGTTCGGCGCGGATCGCAGCACGCAGGTCCTCGATCGCCTCGTCGAGCCGCCCGCGGGACGCCAGGAGCGCCCCGCGCGTCCGAAGCGACCCCGGGTCGAATCCTTCGCGGCGCCCCGCTGCCTCCCACTCCCGGAGGGCGCCCTCCGGATCGCCGGCGCGCAACAGGTGCGCCGCTCTCGCCAGCCGGGCGGGGACGAAATCGGGGTCGAGCTCCAGGGCGCGCCGCTGGGCCTCCCCGGCCTCCGCGAGGCGACCCTGCCCTGCCAGGACGAGTCCGAGGTCATAATGCAGCACGGGGTTGTCGGGGGCCTTGAGGATCGCCGACCGGAAGAGCCTCTCGGCGTTGGCACCGGCTCCCACCATCCCGAAGAACAGACCGGCGTTGACTTCGGCCACCGGCACCGGGCGCCGCGGGAGCAGGCGGCGGATCCACGCCGGGACCGGGTCGCGCGCCGCGGATCGGGCATGCTCCTTCGCGATCTGCTCCGCCACACGCGCCCCCAGAGCCGGATCCCCGAGATCGATCGCGGCGGGCAGCGGCACCGCCGATCCCTCGCGTGCGAAGACCGCCGCCGCCAGATCCGCGTACACCGGGCGCCAGCCTTGGCCCCCCGCCAGATGGCGGAGGAGCGGTGCCCATTCCGGCCGGTAGGCCGCCACCACGATGCGCGCGTCGTGGCGGCGCGCGAGGCTCTCGAAGAATTCCGGATCCGCCTGCAGGCGGAGATACGATGCGAACAGGTCGGCATCGTGGACCTCGAGCCGGCCGTCGATGAATATGCGGCGGTGGGGATGCCAGCGGCCGGCCAGAAACCCGCCGACCGCGAGGTCGTGGATCGCCTCGCCCGGCAGACCGGCCTCCAGAACGAAGGTCGCCGCTCCCTCCGGGTAGAAACCGGGTGTCAGACCCCGCCCGAAATAACGCTGCGTCCCGTCCCGGATGAAAAACCGGTTCGACGCGACATCGGCCAGGAGGAACACCGCGGCCACGGACACCGCGGCGCCGGCGATTCCACCCGCCCTTCGGGCCGACAGGGCGGACGCCCCCCCGGGACGGCACCGTTCGGCCACCTGCCGGACCGCACCGTCGAGCCATCCTCCGCCGGAGGTCAGCGCCGCCAGGGAGAATAGCGGCAGGTTGCGCCGGGCCAGGAGCGCCAGTCCGAGAAACCCGGCCAGCACCAGAAAATCCGCGGCGCGCACCCGTCGCCACTCGAGGGCCAGCGCGGCCGCCAGGAGGATCGCCAGCCCGGCGAAGACATGGATGGCGGTCGTCGGTCCGTAGCCTCCGAACGGGGCCTGGAACTCGGCGATCGACCGACCGTACAGGTTGTCGGTTCCGATCCGTTCCAGCAGCAACCGGCCCGGCAGGAGCCAGCCCTTAGCTCCCCAGGGCGTTGCCGCCGTCGCAAGGAGGGCGGCGACGGCGGCCACCGCGAAGCGACCCGGCGCTCCCTCCCCCTCCGTGGGACCACGCCGACGCCGATCGAGGAAATCACCGAGCCCCGTCAGGGCCACCGCGCCCAGCCCTGCCGCGTACAGGGCGTGCTGATTGGCCCACAGGGCGAACAGCGGCGGCAGGCTCCAGAGCAGGCCGGGCCGGCGATGCCGCTCGCCGAGGATCAGCAGCACGGTCGCCAGCAGCAGGAAGGAGACGGCCTCGGGCCTGAGCGTGAAGCGCTCCTGGGCCGCCACGATTGCCAGGAGCAGCAGGATGGAGGCGGACCCTCCCGAGACCCGGCGACGGCGCGCCGCCGCGGCCGCCATCGCGAAGGCCGCGACGATCAGGACGGTCTTCAGGGTGTCGAGCCCCGCCCATCCGAAGCGTCGGTCGGTCTCCGCGACCAGCACCTGGAACATCCAGTGCAGATCGGTCCACTCCCGCCCGGCCGAGGCGTAGCTGAGATCGTCGACGCGCGGCACCTGCCCTTCGTCGAGGATCCGGCGCCCCGCCAGCAGGTGCCAGTGCAGATCGACCTCGGCGAGCTCGGTCGCACAGAAGCCGGCGCAGAGCAGCAGCAGGAGCAGGGTCGGCAGGGCGCGCCACAACCGGCTCATGGACCGACGTCATCCTCGGGCCGGGCAAAGGTCGTGAGGGCGGTGTCCCCGTGCCGGTAGCTCCGCACCGCCCGGAGGGCGGACCCCGGTTCCGCCGGCTCGGCGGCACGATGCTCGATCACCAGGATCCCCGAGGAGGCCAGCAATCCCGCCGCCGCTTCGAGGAGTGCCGGACCGGCGGGTCGATCGTAGGGAGGATCCAGGAAAATCACCTCGAATCGCCGGCCCCGGTCCAGAAGGATATGGACCGAATGGGTCACGTCGCCCGGCACGATCTCGGGCTCACCCTGCCACTCTCCGACCTCGAGGTTTGTCGCGATCAGCCGGAGCATCAGCCGGTCCTTCTCGAGAAAGGTGACCAGGCGTGCGCCGCGGCTCAGGGCCTCGATCCCCACGGCCCCCGTTCCTGCGAAACCGTCGAGGAAGTCGGACCCCTCGATCCTCGCGCCGAGGACGTCGAACAGGGCCTCGCGCACCCTGTCGGCAGTGGGTCGCACGGCGGTCCCACGGGGACCGCGGAGCGGCCGGCCCCTCCCCTCTCCACCGGTCAGGCGCATCGTCCCCTCCCCGCGCACCGGCGCCCGCGACCGGCGGCCCGGCGCGCCACGTGCGGGCCCCGCGTCTGGGGAGGCGGGACCCGAGGCTCTCCATTTCGATGTGGGACTGCCCCTGATGGCCGACCGCGCGTAAGGAACACGGAGTATACACCGCGGCGCTGTGCGGTCCGATTCTTGACTTCCACCGATCGCACCGGTACGATGGCCCGCAAATTCATGAGTCGATTGAGGATTCGCCGCGGGAGGCGGCCGGGTTGATGGCCTCGGACAGGGATTCGCGCAATCTCCTCCCACGCTTCCTGCACGGACCTGCCTGGTGGCTCCTGGCGACGACCTGTACGGCGGCGCTGCCGGTGGCCGCGGCCCTGCTGGAGCCACGGCCGGGTCCGATCGACCGACCGCTGTACCTGGTCGCCGACGACTTCGACCGGGACGGACTGCAGGACCTCATGATCGCCAACTTCCAGGGCGGGGTCCTGACCCTCCTGCTGAGTCGGGGCGACGGGACATTCGACCCGCACCCGGACTCGCCGTTCGCGGTCGGCACCGCCGCCGTCGGTCTCTCCACCTCGGGCCCCGTGCAGATCCTGGTGGCCGAGCTGAACCCCTTCGATGCGGACGGCGACGGCATTGCCAACGGTCTCGACAACTGCCCGAACGTCTACAACCCGGCGGTCGCCGGCTCGCAAACGGACACCGACGCCAATGGAATCGGTGACCAGTGCGAGGTCGGGATCAGGGACGCCGGCGGCATGCTCATCGGCACCATCGACACCGACTCCGACGGGATACCCGACTACGACTTTCTTGCCAGCACGCCGGCGCTCGACAACTGTCCCCGCCACCCCAACAGCGGACAGGAAGACACCGAGATGGCAGAGGGGCCGGACACGATGTGCGCCACGGCGGACGATCGACCCGACCTGTTCGGGCCGGACAACCAGTGCGGCGGCGGAGACGATCGAACCGGGGACGGCGTGGGGGAGGCCTGCGCCGCCAGCCCCGATCTCGTGATCGTGGAGGCCAGCCTGGGCGGACCCTCCGGGAGCGGCATCATGAGGATCCGGGTCAACAACGGAAGCGGCGGCTTCCTCGCCCGGGCCTCGAAGATCACCGGAGCCGGCACTTCAGCCGGAGCCTTGGGGGACTTCGACGGCGACGGCCTGCTCGACGCGGCCATCAGCATCAGCGGCGCCGATCGGGTGACCCTCTTCGAGGGGCTGGCCAACGGCGAGTTCGGCACCGAGTCGGCCCTGAACGCCGGCGACGGGCCGCAGGGACTGGCCGTGGCCGATTTCAACGGGGACGGACTCGTCGATCTGGCGGTCGCCAACCGCACCTCGGGAACCGTGGGGCTGTATCACAGCACCGGCACGGCGCTGCCTCCGGATCCGACGAGCACGTTGGCGACCCATCCGCAGCCGACCCTCCTGCTGGCGGGGAACCTGGACGGGGATTTGTGCGCCGACCTCGTCGTCCTCACCCAGGCCAGCGACGGCCTCTGCGCCGGGGGGATGGAAAACGGCAACCCCTGCACCACCAACGCCGACTGCCCTCCCGATTCGGTGACTCCCTCCCCCGTCTGCGCCCCGGGTCCGGCCCCCGACCACGGCATCGTCGAGGTGTTCACCAACCCGGCGATGGCCCCCGCCTGCGCTCCGACCCTCCTGGTTGCCACTTCGCTGGGCCCGGGCCGGCGTCCCGCCGGCGGCCTGCTCCGGGATCTCGACGGCGACCTCCTTCCCGACCTCGCGATCGCCGACTTCTCCGGCGGCGGTGACGGCGCGCTCCTGCTGCTCGCCGGCGGCGGGGACGGAACGTTCGGGATCCCCGTCGCTTTCGCTCCGCCGCTCCAGATGCTCGCGCGGAACCCCGCCGCCGTCGCCGCCATCGACTACGACGACAGCGGCGATCCGGACCTGGCGGTGCTCGGGTTCGCCAACAACCGCGTGGAGTTGATGCACAACGGCGGCGCACTCGCCTCCTTCACGATGGCCGGGACGTCTCCGGCTTCGATCTGGAAGGACGTTGCCGCGCTCGCCGCCATCCCCGCCGACGCGAGCGCCGGCAACGACGCCGTCCTGGTGCAGCGCATCCCGGCCCGGCTTTCCTCGCTGAGCGGGGCCGGTAACGGGTTCTTCAGGCCCCTCGCGGACTTCCCGCTGGATCAACCCGCCTCGGCGACCGGTGCGGTGGTCGGCGATTTCCGCCGCGACAATCGTCTCGACCTCGCCGTCCTGGATGAGACCGGATCGAGCCTGAGCATCGTGACCGGGGTCGCGGGAGGCGGCTTCGGCGAGCGCGATAGCGTGCCGCTGCCCGCCCCGCCGGTGCGCGGCGCGGGCGGTACCCTGTACAACGACACCGGCGACTTCGATCGTGACGGCGTTCCCGACCTGCTGGACAACTGCCCGACCCGGTACAACCCGCCGGGTTGCACGGTGACCGACGTCGAATGCGCCGTCGAGGTCCTGTGCACCGACACGGGCCACGCGAACTTTTCCCCCACCGACTGTCCCCAGGACCCGATGACGCCGACTCAGTGTGACAGCGACAATGACGGCATCGGCGACCATTGTCAGCTGTTGTCGGCGGCCTGCCAGGGACTCGACAGCGACGGCGACGGAGTCCTCGACTACGATCCGAGCCCCACCGCGACCGTGCGGCTGGACAACTGTCCCTTCGAGTTCAATCCGAACCAGGAGGACGGCGACGACCCCGACGACGGGGTTGGAGACCAGTGCGAGGGTACCTGTGCTTCGAATCTGGTCTGCGTCGGAGGCGGGAACGCCAATCAGGCCTGCATCTCCCCTTCCGATTGCGTCGCCGGTCTGCCCGATCTGGTGACCGTCGGCCGGGGGAGCGGGGGGCCGGACGGCACGGTGACGCTGCTGCAGGGAGACGGGTCGGGGAGCCTGCGTCAGTCGGCCGCGTCGCCACTCACCGGCTTCGTTGAGCCCGCCGCCGCGCTCCTGGGAGGTTTCACGTTCGATTGCCCGGTGCCAGTCTTCTTCCTGACCTGCGCCAGCCGATCCACGACCGATCTTGTCGTCGCCGAGCGCCGGAACCTCGGTGACTCCGGAGATGACACCCTCTCGGTGCTCCAGGGGGATGGTCTAGGAGATTTCAACCCGGTGGCGACCGTCTCCACCCAGGGGAATCCAGGGAAGCTCATCCTGGCGAACGATCAGCCCGTCTGTCCCGACCCGTCCGCGGATCAATCGGCGAACCCATCGGTCCGGTTTGACGGCGACTCCGGATCTCCTCTGGTGGCCGTGCTGCAGCCGGACACTTCCACGCTCGGCGTCTTTCTGCCGGCCGGGCGCGGCATCTGCTCCGGCGGAATCAATGACGGCAACCCCTGCGTCCGCAGGCTCCCCACGGATGATTGCCCCGGCGGGACCTGCGGCGCGGTGGCCGACCTGGTGCCTCCTCCTGGCCATCCCGATCCGCTGCCGGTGCCCGGAGGAACCCCTTCCGACCTCCTGTTCGTCGACCTGAATCGCGACGGCCTGCTGGATCTGGTCGCGGCGTCGCGGGACGACGGCGACCCGGCCACTCCGGGGGTGACCTTCTACCTCGGGATCGGCAACGGACTCTTCTACACCGATCCCACCTTCCACCCCGCGGGATTCGAGGGGGACTTCACCCTGGTCGGCGCGGGCCGCTTCACCGCGAACTCCGGGTTCTTCCCGGACCTCATCCTGTTCGACGAGATCGGCGCGGCGCCGGTCGTACTGACAAACGTCGTCCGGGAGCGGGCCGACATCGACGGCTCGGGGCGGGTCGACGGTGTCGATCTGGCCTACCTGGCCCGCGCCTTCGGGGCGGTGCGCGGCGAGGACTTCACCATCCTGGGACCCTCCGACGGGGTTCTCGACGGCACCCTGCTGCAGACGGGGAGCGGTCCCGATCGAAGGGTGGTCGGCAGCGGCGTAGAATCGATCGGACAGGACCTGGTGAAGGGACAGTTCTGCGACGGCGCCCTGGATCCACTGAGCGGCGCCTACGGGCTTCCGGTGGATATCGACCTTGACGGTCTGGTCGATGGCGAAGACCTGGCGCTCCTGGCCGCACTCTTCGGATCGTCCCTGTGAGGGACGGAGCGCGTCACTCCGCCTCTCCCGGGATCATGTTGTAGTAGAAGCAGAACGCGACCCCCTCGCTGTCGTGTGGGAAGTTCTCGGGCAGGGGGGGCAGCGGGTCGCTCGCACGCAGGGCATCCGCCGCCGCGCGGTCGAGAGGGGGCACGGAGGAGGACCGCAGGCGCCGGAACTCTCCGAGCCTCCCGTCACGCGCGATCCGGATGTGCCAGCAGACGTAGCCCCGGATTCCCTCCCGCGCGGCCAGGGGATAGCGGGCAAGCCAGTTGTTCCGCACGATCACGTAGATCTGGCGCGCGTAATCCCCCCAGGGGAATTCCTGGGTATCGAACGAGAGGCTCCCCTCGGCCTCGCCCCGCAGAAATCCCGGATTATTAAAGGTGAACTTGAACTCGCCGGGCCGATAGTCCGAGAGGGCCTCGTCGATCCGACGTCTCCCTTCACCCTCTCCGGATTCTCCGCCACCCGCCCCCTCCCGGCCCCCGGCTCCCCCCGCCATGGTCCCTTCCCGACCCGTTCCGGCCCCCTCCCGCGGGGCGACCCCCTCCGACTCGCGCCCGACCCCCTCCCGCGGGCCGGCCGCGGCCGCGACCTCCGCGCCGGGTCCGGGGGCATCCGTCGCGCCGCCCGGCTCCTCACGTGGCGGTACCGGCGTGTCCTGTCCCTCGGGCAGTTCGGGGTCGGGACGGACCCGATCACGCGTCTGGCCGACGGAATGAGGATCCGGTGTCAGGAGGGACGCATCGGGGGGCGGCCTGGTCTCCTGGCGCGCCCGGCGATTCCGATCCGAGAGCAGGCGGGCGTCCGGGTTTTCGGCGACCGGCGTGTCGTCCGGGATCTTGACGTAGGTGAACTCCAGCGGGATTGAATCGCGGGGTTCCTGTTTTTTTGCGACCTCCTGGCCGGATGACGGCGCGGCCGGAGCGGGGACCGGCTGGGCCGCGATCGCCCGGGGAACGAGCCAGGCACGCATCCCGTCGGGAATGTGCCGCGGCACGTACAACAGCAGGAATGCCGCGACCAGATGGACCGCGGCGGAGGCGATCACCGCCTCCGCCCGGCTCACCGACGGCGCGGGGCGCTCCGGCGGCTCCTGAAGCGACAGCATCTCCAAAGGCGCTCCTGTGGTCCGGCCGGCGCCGGCACTCAGCGGGCGGCGATGGCGTGGAATGCGCGACGCACGCTGTTCATTCTCATGTCCCGGAATTCCGGGTGGACGCGGTTCGTGAGCAGGATGAAAATGCGCCGGGACTTCGGGTCGATCCAGAGGGAGGTGCCGGTGAACCCCGTGTGCCCGAATGCCGCCCGGGAAAGGGCGGGGCCGGCGCTGCTGCCCGGAGTCGACGCGATCTGGAATCCGACCGACCGGTCCTCCTGCAGGCCTCCCGTGAGGTTGCTCCGGAACAGGCGACGCTCCCCCTCTTCGAGCAATCCCCGGCCGGCCGGAAGGAATTCCCGCGCCAACCGGAACACGGCGCGCGCCGTTCCGAACAGCCCCGCGTGTCCGCTCACCCCCTCCAGCGTGAAGGCATTGTGGTCGTGCACCGCACCCCGGATGATCCCGTCGCGCCACCCATTGTAGCGGTCGCCCGCGGGGCCGGCGAGGTGACGCTCCCGCGCATTGCCGCGCTCGGTGGCGGCGATCCGCGGTCTCAGGGTCGCCGGTGGGCGGAACATCAGGGCTCGAAGACCGAGCGGTCGCGCCACCAGGCGCCGGAACAGCCGATCGAGGGACGCACGCGCCGCCCGCTCGAGCGCGAACCCCAGGAGGATGTAACCCGGGTCGGAATAGACAACCTGCGTCCCCGGCCGACCTGCCAGCGGCATTCGCCTCAGGTACCCGATCCTCCCCGCCCGCTCGCCCCGGCGGGCGTGCAGGTAGAGCGGGGCCCAGGCGGGAAGACCCGAACGGTGCGTCAGCAGGTCCAGGAGGGTGATCCGCTCGCGGCCATCCCCCCCCGTCCATTCGGGAAGGTGCCTGGACAGGCGATCGTCGAGACGCAGCGCGCCGCATCGCTGCAGCAGGACCGCCAGCAGACCGGTGGCCAGCGGTTTGGTCAGGGAGGCCAGATCGTACAGCGTGGCCGTGGTCACCGGCACCGGGCGCGGTGTCACGACCGCATCCCCGGCCGCCCCGGCCGCGAGGACGCGCGCCCCCTCGGCGATCAGGTACGAGGCACCGGGAAAGGAGCCCGCGGCGATCTGCTTCTCGAGGAAGGCCAGCATCGCGGTGGACCGACGCAAAGGGACGCCCCTACCGCGCGCCGGCGATCTGTCCCACGATGCGCAGGGCGGTGCGCAGGGCGCGCACCCCTTCGGGAGCCTCGACGACCGGCGTGTCGCCGCCCCGCACGCGCCGGACGAACGCCCGCAGCTCGACGGCGAGCGGTTCCTCACGTTCGACCGGGAGGGTTTCGCGGACGATCTCCGGCCGCCCCCCGGCGCGCCGCTCCAGGGAGTAGACGGTCGCCTCCTGCTGGGCGTAATCGAGCGACAGATAGGCGTTCGGCTCGAACACGCGGAGCTTGCGTACCCGATCGGTGCTGATCCGGCTGGCGGTCACGTTGGCGACGCACCCGTCGGCGAAACGCAGGCGGGCATTGGCGATGTCCACCTTGTCGGTCAGGGCGCTCACCCCCACGGCATCCACCGAGACCAGCTCGGAGGGGACCAGGCTCAGGATGACGTCCAGATCGTGGATCATCACGTCCAGGACGACGTCCACGTCGGTGCTCCGCCCGGGGAAGGCGCCCAGACGATGGGCCTCGATGAACCGGGGCCGGCGGATCCTCGCGGCAGCCGCGCGGACGACCGGATTGAATCTCTCCGTGTGCCCGACACACAGCAGTCGCCCCGCCCGGCGCGCCGCCTCCATCATCGATTCCGCCTCCTCCAGGCTCGGGGCCATCGGCTTCTCCACGAGGACTGCCAGACCTCGACCGAGGAGTTCGCGCGTCACTGCGGCGTGCGCCGAGGTCGGCACCGCCACGGTGACCGCGTCGAGTTCGCGCGGCAGGTCGGCGTGGCCGGCCAGCGCCGGGACGCCGTGGCGCGCCCCGACCGCGGCCGCCCGATCCGGGGAGAGGTCCACCACGGCGCAGAGTCGCGCCTCCGGCAGGGTGGCGAGGATCCTGGCGTGGTGCTGTCCGAGGCTGCCGACTCCGACCACCGCCACGCGGACCGGCGTGACACCGCCGGCCGGCGGCGCCGGAACGTTCAGCGGATCACCCCGCGCTCGCTGGTGCGCACGAAATCGGCGAGAATCCGGACCTCCTCCACGCTCCCGAGCTCCGCCTCGAGCCGCGCCAGGGCCTCCGGCTGCGCCAGACGGGAGCGGAACAGGACCCGATAGGCCTGTTTCAGCGCCGCGATGGTCGCGGCCGGCACCTGCCGGCGCTCCAGACCGATGACATTGATCCCGAAGCTCTTGGCCCGGTTGCCCACCGTCAGGACGTAGGGCAGGGCGTCCTGGGTCAGGACCGAGTAGCCGCCGATGTAGGCGTGCCGGCCGACGCGGCAGAACTGGTGCACCCCGGAGAACGCGCCGACGGTCGCGGCGTCCTCGACCGTCACGTGCCCCGCCAGCGTCGCGGCATTGGCGAAGATGACGTGATTCCCGACCCGGCAATCGTGCGCCACGTGGGTCTGGGCCATGAGCAGGTTGTGCGACCCGATCCGGGTCACCCCGCCGCCGCCGGCCGTCCCGCGGTGCACCGTGACCCCTTCACGGAACACGTTGTCGTCGCCGACCTCGAGCGTCGTCTCCTCCCCGCGGAACTTCAGATCCTGCGGCGGCAGCCCGATGGCGGCGAACGGAAAGACCCGGCAGCGGGCCCCGAGCACCGACGGCCCCTCGATGACCGCGTGCGGCCCGACGATGCATTCCGCTCCCAGGATGACGCGCTCGCCGATGACGCTGAACGGGCCGACGACCGTCCCCTCTCCCAGACGCGCCCCGGGGTCGACGACGGCGGTGGGATGGATCCGGGACGGGCCGCTCACGGAGCCGGGTCGGGGGTCGTTCCCCCGCCATCGCGATCGACCATGGTGGAGAACAACTCGGCCTCGGCGACCAGATCGCTCCCGACGTAGGCGTGTCCCCGCAGCAGGGCCGAACGCGAGCGGAGCTTGAGGACCTCGACTTCGAGGCGCAGCTGGTCGCCGGGCGTGACCGGTCTGCGGAATCTGGCGCCGTCGATCCCGGCGAAGTAGACCAGCTTCGACCCGCGATCCGGGACCGCCCGGAGCAGCAGCACCGCCCCCGCCTGCGCCATCGCCTCGACGATCAGGACGCCGGGCATGACGGGGTGCCCCGGGAAATGTCCCTGGAAGTACGGCTCATTGACCGTGACATTCTTGATCCCCACGATCCGGCGCCCCTCCTCGATCGACACGATCCGGTCCACCAGGAGAAAGGGATAGCGGTGGGGCAGAATCGAAAGGATCTGCCGGATGTCCAGGTTGCCGCGGACCTCCTCCATCGTGCCTCCTCTCAGGATCGCGCCGGTGCCGCGCGCCGCGTGCGGCGGCCCGTCCGGGACCGGCGCCGCGGATGGTCCGCCACCGCACCGGCGCCGGAAGCATGGAGCGTCTCTTCCAGGCGGGCGAGACGCCGGAGCGCGTCGGGCAGCCGCCGCAGCGCCGCCTGCTGGCGCTTCCAGTCGCGGTGGTCCTCCGCGGGACAGCCCAGCACGTAGGCGCCGGGGGCCACGTCCTGGAGCGCCACGGACGTCGCTCCGACGACCGCTCCCTCGCCGATCTCGAGATGCCCGGAGGCGCCGGCCCGTCCCGCGAACACCACCCCCCGGCCGATCCGGGTGCTGCCGGCGATCCCGGTCTGCGCCACCAGCACCGCGTCCTCGCCGACCTGCACGTTGTGTCCGATCTGAACCAGGTTGTCGATCTTCGAACCGCGCCCGATGATCGTGCTGCCAAAGGTGGCGCGATCGATGGTCGCGCAGGCGCCGATCTCCACGTCGTCTCCGATCCGGACGTTGCCCGCCTGCGGGATCTTGGTGCGCTCCCCGCCTTCCTCGGCGAACCCGAATCCGTCCGCCCCGATGACGGCGTTGGCGTGGACCACGACACGGGCGCCGAGTACCGACCGGCGGTAGACCACCACGCCCGGTCCAAGGCGGCTGTCAGGACCGATCGATACGCCGTCGCCGAGCACGACACCCGGAAGCAGGGCGGCGCGCTCCCCGAGGACGCACACCCGGCCCAGGACGACGAACGGTCCGACCGAAACATCAGCCCCCAGCCGGCATCCCGCCCCGATGACGGCGAGAGGACTGATCCCCGGGGGGGACGGCTCCTCCCGGAAAAACAGGCCCATCGCGACCGCCAGCGCGCTGTACGGATTGCCGACGACGATGAGGTTGCGTCCGGGGAGGATGGCCGCGTCGCGCGCGATCAGGGCCCCCGCCCGCGACGCCTCAGCCGCACGGCGATAGCGCGGCAGCGCGATGAAGCTCAGGTCTCCGGGTCCGGCTTCGTCGAGCGGGCGGATCCCGGAGATGCGGACACCGGCATCGCCGTGCACGACCCCCTTGAGGCGGGTGGCGATCTCGCCGAGCGTGTAGGACTCCAAGCTCGATTCCTGGGGCCGCGTCAGTCCTTCGGCGGCTCCTTCGGCTTCTCCGGGGCCTTCTTCACCGGGGGCCTGGCGGCGCCGGATGCCGGGGCCTTGTGCATCTCGTTGAACTTCGCGATCAGATCCTGGGTGATGTCGATCTGCGGTGCGTTGTAGTCGATGACGCCCCGGTTGAGAATCAGCAGGAGGTTCTTCTCCTTGCCGAAGGTCTCGATCGTCTGCATCAGCATCTGCTGGAAGCGGCCCTGCACGTCGTTGAGCTGGAATTTCATCTCCTTTGTGGCGTCCTCCTCCATGCGGTCCCTCTCGGTCCGCTTGGCGAGGATCTCCTTCTGCATCTGGGTGATCTTCTCCTCGCTGAGGCTCGCCTGCTGCTGGCGCAGCCGATCCATCATCCCTTCGAGCTCCTGGGACCTCTTGTCGATGTCACCCTGGAGCCGGTTGCGGGCGGCCGTCAGGTCGGTGTTGTACTTCTTGCCGACCTCGGTCAGCCTCCAGAGCTGTTCCGGATCGAAGACGGCGATGCGCGGAGCCTCGCCCTGGGCGAATGCCGCCGCCGCGCCGATCGCCAGTGCCATCGCGAGCGCCGGAGCGCCGATGAACCGTCGTGCCATGCGTTTCTCCTCCCCTCGCCGATGCAATCGTTGACTATACCACAGGCCCGCGGGGCCCCCGGACCCGCGGCTCAGAACGTCGAACCGATGCTGAAGATGAAATTGCTGGCGTCCTCTCCGGGACGCGGGTTCTGGATGAAGCCGTAGATCAGCCGCAACGGCGCCTGGAACACCGGCAGGTGGAAGCGCATCTCCAGACCGTAATCGACCCGCATGTCGTCGAACGCGATCCTCTGCCCGTCGTCGAAGGCGTTCCCCGCATCATAGAACAGGGAGAACTCCACCGTGTCGGTCAGCGGGATGGTGTACTCGGCGTTGAGCAGCACGTACTGGTTGCCCCCCGGGAACACCGTGCCGAACACCCCGTCACCGTTGGTGTCCTCCCCCGCGTCGAGGACACAGTTGCCCCCGAGGGCGGATTCGAGCACCGGATTTTCCGGGTTGCCCGGGTCCGCGAGCTGGTTCCCGTCCATGTTGGGATCATCGGGGGGGCAGAAAGGGGTCCAGACGCCGTCGAACAGGTCCTCCGCCGCATCCAGGGTCCCGTTGCCGTTGAGGTCCTCGGTATCGAGCGCGCCGTTCCCGTTTCCGTCTTCGCCCGGGTCGAGGACCCCGTTGCGATTCAGATCCTCTGTGTCGAGGGTGCCGTTGCCATTGAGATCCTCACGGGGGTCGAGGACCCCGTCGCCGTCGAGGTCCTCCGGAAAATCGATCCGTCCGTTTCCGTTGAGGTCCAGATCGCGGCGTGACGGGCTGACCTCGCGCGTGCGGAAGACGCGCAGGCTCCGCTCCCCTCCCAGATAGAACCGCTCGAAAAACGGGACGTCCCGGCCCCCCAGCGCGCGGACATACGAGTAGGACGCGTTGAGCCCTATGTAATGCCGGCGCGCGAATCCCGGCAGGTAAAGCGTCCCCTCCACCCGCGGCTTGACGAACCAGTTGTCACCGCCCAGGAAGCTGCCGGCGTATTCCAGGGCGGTCTGGATCCGGTAGCCGCGCGTGGGGCGGAAATAGTTGTTGCGGGTGTCGATGGTGTAGATCGCGGTGAGGCTGCTGGTGGAGGTGGTCGTGCTCGACCCGAACCCCGCCTGGGTGGGCAGGAAGTCGACGGTTTCGTATCCGTACGCCACGTCGACCCGGCCGAAGTGACCCAGGAGGCGGCCGAGGACCAGACTCCCGCCGCTGCCCAGGCGACGGAATCCGACGTAGTCGCTCTGACGGCGGAAGACGGAGAACCCCAGGGTCCACGGCTTGCCCAGAAACCACGGCTCGGTGAAGTTGATCGAGTACCGGTCGGCGCGCGAACCGGCCTGGAGGAACAGGGAGAAGATCTCGCCCCGACCCAGGAAGTTGCGGGTCGCGTAGGACGCCTGAAAGAAGCCCCCCTCGATCCCCGACACGCCGCCGCCGACCTGGATCTCGTTGCGGCTGGATTCGATCCCCTGGACCTCGATATCGACCCGATCGCTCCCGGGCTGTGGTTTCACGACCGGGTCCTGGCCGATCTGGAAATACCCGAGCTGGGCGATCTTCCTCACCCCGAGGCGCATCCGCCGGACGTTGAAGAGATCCTCCTCGTAGAGCGGCATCTCGCGCCGCAGGACGCCGTCGCGCGTCGTGGTATTCCCGGTGAACTCGATTCGATCCACGAAGTATTTGCGGTCCTCGGTGATCGACAGCTTGAGATCGGCGCTGGTCTCGCGCCGGTTGATCTGCGGATCGATCGAGACGTAGAAGTAGCCGCGTTCCCCGTAGTCCTCCTCCAGGCGCTTGGCCCCGGCCTTCATCGCCGCCTCGTTGAACACGGACCCGCTGCGGAGCGGCATCCGGGCCATGATCTCGCGCGTGCTGAAGACCGTGTTTCCCTCCACCTCGATCTCCCCGACCCGGTACTGCGGACCCTCTTCGATGGGGACCGTCAGGTGGACGAACTTCCTGGCGCCCCGGGCCTCTTTGCGGCGCGCCTCGAGCTCGGCTTTGACCCTTTTGCGGCGCTGTTTTTCGGTCTCGCCGGGGGGCGGCGCCGTCGGCGCCGGTGGTTCCCAGAAGGCATCCTCGGGCTCTTCCGCGTCGGCGGCGGGCGGTTCGCCGTGCCGCCGTTTCTTGCCCTTCGCCGTCAGGACCTCGACGATCTCCGGCTGGACCTTCACGTCGAGATACCCGCCGCTCCGGTAGGCGGCCCGGATCCCCTCGGCGTCCTGGTCGAACTTGGCGGGGTGGTACAGGTTCTTCGACGAGGCCCACGAGGTGAGCCAGAAGGCCTGCTTCGTCAGCTTCAGCATCTTCCGGAGGCGGCGATCGTTGAAGACCGTGTTGCCGACGAACTCGATGCTCTTGATGCGCGTTTTCGAGCCCTCGCGGATGTAGAAGGTGACGTCACGCTGACCCTGCCGGGAGGGGGTCAGGCGGGAGCGCACCCTGGCCTCGAGATAGCCCTTCTCGGCCAGCAGGTGCTCGATCGCCGACTCGGCCCGCTTGAGGACCGAGAAATCGATCGGCTGTCCGCGGCGCACGTCCGCCTTGGCCTGGTTGAGCCGCTCGAGGATGGTCGATTCGGTCACCGCCTTCATCCCCACGAAGGCGACCCCGGTCACCAGGGGCCGATCCTGGACATGAAAGATCAGATCCACGACCCCGGCCGACCTCTGGCGCGACTCGACGATCAGGTCGTCGAACAGCCCCAGCTCCCACAGGCGGCGGAACTCCTCCTGAAGCCCCCGCTCGTCGAACGGGTCTCCCGGCTTCAGATTCAGGTTGCTGAAGAAGGCGGCGTCCGAGACCCGTACGTTGCCGTCGACGAAGATCCTGCCGATCCGGCCCCCCCCGGCCGCCGTCGGGTCCTCCCCCTCCCCCGTCGCCGGCTCGGCCTCCCCGGCCGGCGGGTCCCCGGGCTCCGGCTCGACGGTCGCAGGTTGGGCGGACTCCGCCGCCTCCAGCTGCGGCTCGGGCGCCCGGGGCGGCGCCCCCTCCGAAGGGGGCGACTGCGCCCGGATCGGCCCGGCCAGCAGAAGGCCGAGGACGCCACCGGCGACGGCGAGCGCCGGCAGGCGGGGCGGACGGGGGTTGCGGAGTCGTTTCACCGGGGCTCCGGAGCGCCCTACGGCGTGCGCCGGGAGGTCCCGGTGTTCGGGAGCCGGGGCGGCCGCAATAGGCAGGAGGGCGGATTCAGCGCGCGATCTCGATCGGTTCCCGGAACGCCAGCCGCTCCTGATCGACGAAGATTTCGATCTCGCCGTTCTCCGGCATCTTCCCGAGAATGAGGTTCTCCGACAGGGCATCCTCGATGTTCTTCTGAATGGCGCGGCGGAGCGGGCGCGCGCCATAGGATCGGTCGCCGCAGGTGCGGTCGATGAGCCAGCGGTAGGCCTCTTCGGTGACCTGCAGGCGGATCCCCCGATCCGCCAGGCTGGCGTTGAGCTGGCAGATCATGAGTCGCGCGATCGCCAGAAGGTCGTCGTCGGTCAGCGCGTCGAACACGATGATCTCGTCGACCCGGTTCAGGAACTCCGGGTTGAGCAGCGATTTCAGCTCCTTCAGGACCTGCTCGCGGCGGTCCCGGTACTCGGCCACCCGATCGGCGTCCGATCGGAACCCCATGGTGCGGGCGCGCTGGATCAGGTGGGAGCCGATGTTGGAGGTCATCACGACAAGGCCGTTCTTGAAGTCGATGGTATCGCCGTAGGCATCGGTGATCTGGCCGTCCTCCAGCACCTGGAGGAGCACGTTCAGGACGTCCGGGTGCGCCTTCTCGATTTCGTCGAACAGGACGATGCTGTACGGCTTCCGTTTGATCCGCTCGGTCAGCTGGCCGCCCTCTTCGTACCCCACGTAGCCGGGTGGCGAGCCGATCATCTTGGCGATGGCGTGCTTCTCCATGTACTCGGACATGTCGAAGCGCACCAGCGAGCGGTCGCTCCCGAACAGGAATTCGGCCAGTCCCTTGGCGACCTCGGTCTTCCCCACGCCGGTCGGGCCCAGGAAGATGAACGAACCCACCGGGCGGAGCGGGTTCTTCAGACCGGCCCGGGAGCGCCGGACGGCGCGCGCCAAGGCCGAGATCGCCTCGGGCTGTCCGATGATCCTCTGGTGCAGGAACTCCTCCATCTTGAGGAGCCGCTCCGCCTCCTCCTTCTTGACCGACGACAGCGGGATGCCGGTCCATTTGGAGATGACCTCCTCGATGTCCTCCTGGCCCACGTCGAGGACCGAGCGGCGTTCCTCCTCCTCGCGCGCCTTGAACTCCTCGAACTTCCGGCGCAGCGCGATCTCCTCGTCGTGCTGTCGCACCGCCTTCTCGAAGTCCTTGCGGAAGAGATAGCTCTTCATGTTGCTGACGGCCCGCTCGATGTCCTTCTCGAGCTCGCGGATCTCGCGCACGTTCATGCGCCGGCGCAGCTTCACGCGGGCGCCGGCCTCGTCGATCACGTCGATTGCCTTGTCGGGGAGGAACCGATCGGTGATGTAGCGGTTCGACAGGGCGACCGCGGAGCGCAGGGCGTCGTCCACGTAGCGCACCTGGTGGAACTTCTCGTAGCGCTCGCGCACGCCGCGCAGGATGGCGATGGTCTCGTCTTCCGTCGGCGGGTGCAGGCGGATCGGCTGGAAGCGGCGCACGAGCGCCCGGTCCTTCTCGATGTACCGATGGTAGTCCTTGGGGGTCGTCGCCCCGATGCACTGAACCTCGCCGCGCGACAGGGCCGGCTTGAGGATGCTGGCGGCGTCCAGGGATCCCTCCGCCGAGCCGGCGCCGATCAGCGAGTGGATCTCGTCGATGAAGATGATGATGTCCTCGTTGCCGAGGATTTCCGAGAGGATCCCCTTGAGACGCTCCTCGAACTGCCCGCGGTACTTGGTCCCCGCCACGATCAGGGACAGGTCGAGGGCCAGTATTCTCTTGCGCGACAGGGAGACCGGGACGCTCCCTTCGACGATGCGCTGCGCCAGCCCCTCGACGAGGGCGGTCTTGCCGACACCCGGCTCGCCCAGGAGCACGATGCTGTTCTTGCGGCGCCGGGACAGGACCTGGATCATCCGCTGCAGCTCGTTCTCCCGGCCGATCAACGGGTCGAACACCTGGCGCGACGCCATGTCCGAGAGGTCGCGGGAGAATTCGTTCAGGAAGGGGGTTTCCTTCACCTTCTTCGGCAGCGCGCGCTGTTTCCAGACGGCCACCGTGTCCTCGCGCAGGGCGTACAGGCGCATCCCCTTCTCGGCCAGGATGCGGCCGGCGGCGGAGTCCTCGACGCGGAGCAGCCCCAGGAGGATGTGTTCGTCGCTGACGTAGGGATGCAGGAGCCTCTCGGCCTCCTCCTCGGCGCACTGCAGGATCCGCTTGGTCTCCTCGCTGAAGGGGATTTCGATGGGGGCCGCCTGCTTCTCGCCGCTCGGACCGCGGGCCTCGAGCTCCGCGCGCAGGAGCTCCAGGTTGACCCCCGAGCGTCCGAACAGGTCGCGGACCAGCTCGTCCCCTTCCTTGATGAGACCGAGCAACAGATGTTCCGAGCCGATCACACGGCTCCCCATCTGGCTGGCCTCATAGCGCGCCAGGAACAGGACCTTCTTCGCCTTCTCGGTGTATTTTTCGAACATCACGCGGTCAGCGGGGAACCTCAGCGGTTCCGAGGGGGACATTGTAACGGCTGCCGTTCGGCTCGGTCAAGGAACCGTGTTCCATTCGCAGGACCCGGCTGCAGCGACCGGCCAGCCTCTGGCTGTGGGTCACCAGGAGGGTGGTCATGCCGCGCCGCGCGTGCAGGTCGAGCAGGAGCTCGAAGACCGCATGGGCGTTGCGTTCGTCCAGGTTCCCGGTGGGCTCGTCGGCCAGGAGGAGCTGGGGGCCCCCGGAGAGGGCCCGGGCGATCGCCACCCGTTGCTGCTCGCCACCCGACAGCTCTCCCGGCCGCCGCTCCCGGACCTGGGCCAGCCCCAGCTCGTCCAGCAGCCCGGCGGCCCGCGCGGCCGCCCGGGCGCGCGGCTCGCCCCGGATCAGAAGGGGCATCATGACGTTCTCCACGGCGGTGAATTCCGGGAGCAGGTGGTGGAACTGGAACACGAAGCCCAGCTCCCGGTTCCGGTACCAGGCCCGCTGGTCCGGGTCGCCGGCGGCGATGTCCCGTCCGCGGAACAGGATCTGACCGTCGTCGGGGCGCTCGATGGCGCCGACCAGGTGCAGGAGCGTGGTCTTGCCGGCCCCGGACTCCCCGAGGATGGCGACCATCTCCCCCCGCCCCACCTCCAGCCGCAGGTCCCGCAGGACCTCGACCTTCCGGTCGGGCGGCCCGAACGCCTTGGACACGCCCAGGCAGCGCAGGATCGGCTCGCTCACGGCCTCACTCGTAGCGCAACGCTTCGGAAGGGTCGAGGCGGGCGGCCCGCCAGGCGGGATAGAGGGTGGCCAGGAGCGAGACCCCCACGGTGAGGGTCGACACGACGACCACGTCCAGGAGCCGGACGTGGAACGGCACGTAGGGGATGAAGTAGACGTCGACCGGCAGCGCCACCAGCCGGTACCGGTCGAGGAGCCAGGCGAGGGTGGTCCCCAGGGTCACGCCGAGGGTCGTGCCGAGAACGGCGATGATCAGCCCCTGCAGGACGAACACCTTCCGGATCCCGCCGGGGGTCGCCCCCATCGCCAGGAGGACGCCGATGTCCCGCACCTTTTCCATGACCATCAGCACCAGAATCGACACGATATTGAGCGCCGCCACCAGCACGATGAGGCCGATGGCGATCGACATGCCGAGCTTCTCGAAGCGCAGCGCGGAGAAGAAGGTCCGGTTCATGCGGATCAGATCGGTGACGTAGTAGGAATCGCCGAGGGCCGTCTGGACCTCGCGGGCCGCCCGCTGAACCCCGCCGGGATCGTGGACCCGTGCCTCGACGGCGGTCGCCTGATCCTCGCCCAGCCCGACGAGACGGCGCGCCGCGTCGAGGGAGACGTAGGCCCTGCTGTTGTCGTAGTCGTAGAAGCCGGCATCCGACAACCCCGCGACTTCGAATTCGCGGCTGCGCGGAACGGCAAAAAAAGGGGAGACATCGGCCTGCGCGATCAGGATCCGGACGACGTCGCCCGGACCGACACCGAGGTTGGACGCCAGATCCTTTCCGAGGATCACCCGTTCGCGGCCGCGCTCCCCGGGACGCAGCAGCGTCTCCAGCCGCCCCCCGACCTGCGCCGCGACCTCGGTGACCAGGGGATCGAGCCCCGGATCGATCCCCTTGATCAGGACGGCCGCCCCGGCGGCGTTGAGGGAGCTGACCGCCATCCCTTTCTCGTAGACCACGGGAGACGCCGCGCGAACCGGGTCCAGTGATTGGAGGCGCGCGGTCAACCGGCCGATCCCGTCGATGGGGCGGCCCGACCAGCCCGAGAAGATGGTCAGGTGGGCGTTGGCCCCGAAGATTTTCGACTGGATCTTGTCCTGGAAACCGGTCATCAGGGCGAGGACCAGGATCAGGGCCCCGACCCCGACGATCACCCCCAGCACCGAGATGGAGGAGATTACGTAGATGATCGCCTGCTTGCGCCGGGCCAGCAGGTAACGCGCGGCGATGAACAGCGGGTATCCCATGGAGGGCGGCCCGGCCGGCCCGAGCGGCGGGCGGCAGGAGGGGCAGGATGTTACCGCGCGCTCCCGGGGCGGTCAAGAAGGCGGCGACCCGCCGCGGTCGTTCGGGCGGGGCGCGGTGCCGTTGCCGAATCCTCGCCCTCCAGGGCCCGCCGGGAGACCGGGACGTGGGATAATCGGCCGCAGCGGACACCCATGAAACATCGCGGACCAAGCACCATCCTGCTTCTGACCGGCGTCCTGGGGGTCGCGGGTGCCGCGCCCCCGGCGGACGAGCCGGCGCCCCGCGTCGAGCGGGCCACGGTCGAGCTCGTGCTCATCGAGGCCTACGTGACGGACCGCGAGGACCGCGTCGTGCGCGGACTGGGACCGGAGGACTTCGTCCTCAAGGTCGACGGAATCACCCGGGCCATCAGCTCCGTCGAATTCAGGGATCTGGGGGCCGCCGAGCCGGCACCGGTGGCGTCCTCCGGCGAGGCTGATTCGGCGTCCGGTGTGCGGTCCCCCGTCGCCCACCCGCGACGCTTCGTGTTGTTCTTCGACGACGAAACGTCCTCCCCCCAGGGACTGGGTCTCGCCCGCAAGGCCGCGGACGAGCTCCTGGCCGGCGGTCTCCTGCCAGACGACCAGGTGGCGGTGGTCGCCTACCGGCGCCGGCTCGTCGTCCTGCACGATTTCAGCACCGACCGGGTCTCGCTGCGCCGCGCCGCGACCAGGGAGATCGACGACGTGGCGCGCGTGTCCCTGTTCAGCCTCGAGTCGCTGCAACGGGCCGAGGAGTTCATCGTCAAGCTGCGGACCGAGGGCCCCTCGGCCGCCGCGTCCATGCTCTCGGTGTTTGCTCACGAGGACCTCCAGCCCCAGCGCCGCGTCCTGCAGGCGCTGTCGGGGCTGGCCGACTCGCTCGCCGCCTGGCCCGGGTACAAGGGGCTCATCGTCATGGGGGACGGTCTCGCGGAGTACCCCGCCCAGGCCTACATCGATCGCCTCTATCCCGCTCCGGTGCCCCCGTCCGTGCTCGACGTCGTTCACAAGCACAACCTGACTCTCGAGATGAACGCCCTCATGCAGTCGGCTTCGGGCAGCGGCGTCACCTTCCATACCGTGCAGACTTCGGGACTGCTGGCGGGCAAGGCGGGCGATCTGCGGGCCGAGCGCCGCCGCTCGAACAGCCTGGAGAGCCTCGCCCTCAACACAGGGGGCGTGTCGTGGACCTCGAACGATCTCTCTCGAGGCCTGTCGGAGGCGGACCGGGGCAGCCGCTTCTATTACGTCATCGGCTACGCGCCCGAGGGTCCGGCGGACGGACGGTTTCACGCCGTGAGGCTGCGGGTGAAGCGCGGCGGGCTGCGGCTCCGCTATCGCACCGGATTCACCCGGTTCACGCCCGAGGACGCGCACCGGCGGGCCGCTCAGGCCGCCTACCTCCTGCCGGAGATGTATCGCGATCTGGGGGTCACGCTGACTCCGGTCGAGGGCCCCGCGGACGGCTCGGGACGCGCCGTCGACCTGGTCGTCCACGTACCCCCCGGCCGCGTCCTGTTCCTGCCGCAGGCGGGACGGCCGATCGCCACCCTGGAGGCCGGATTCATCGCCATCGACGACGCCGCGCGGGAGACCCTCCGGATGGCCAGACGCGTTCGCCTCGCGCTGCCTCCCGGCTCGCGGGCGGAGAGCGGCTCCGGGCTCAACCTGTTCGCGCGGGTCCGTCTTCCATCCGGCACCCAGACCATCACCGCCGTCCTGTCCGACCTCGGGAATTCGACCTTTGGCGCGGCGCGGGCGGTCCTGACGCCGCGGCCCGCCGGGGCGTCGATCCAGGGACTCTCCCTCTACTCCCTTTCGGAGCAGAGCCTGTGGGTGGAGCTGCGCCGGGCGGAGGGGGCATCCGGCGGCCTCGAGGAGGCGGATTTCGAGGTCGGTCCCGCGCTGCGAACCGTGTTCCGGCCCGACGAGCCGGTGGCCTGCGGCTTCCGCGCGCGGCCGTTCCCACACCTGCGGCTGGAGATCCGCGGCGCCCGGGGCGAACGTCGGTCCCTGGAACTGGCGGGTGGGAGCGGGGGACCCTTCAAGATGGCGATCCCGACCGCCGGACTGCGGCCCGGAGACTACCTTCTGGTCGTCAGCGAGGGGGGACCGGAGGCGGGCGTCGACCGCGGCAGCCTGGGATTCCGCATCCGCGCCGAACCCGCCCCGCCGGGGAACGGCACCTCCGGCGGCTGAGGAACGCGCCGCTTCACGAGTCGGGTCGCTCGGCGCGCTTGCGGGCCACCCACGACCCGTTGGTCGCCTCTCCACCGGACAGGATGAAGTTCTGCCAGGTGCCCCGCACGGTCCGCCCGTCGGGAGCCAGGCTTCCCTCCAGGTCGGACGACCGTCCCAGCTTGGAATCGATCCGGTGGAGCAGCAGCTTGCCGTCCACGAAGGTCCCTTGCAGGCTCCCCTTCCAGCCCCCCTCGAGCGTGTATTCGCCCAGGAGAATCGTCCCCGACTGACGCAGCTGGAAGACGCCCTTGTCGCCGCTCGGGAGATAGGTCACGTCCCAGATGCCGGTCAGCGATTCATTGTCGGAGGGCAGGGTCTTCCGCAGGCGGGCGATCCGATCCGCGAGGATGTCGAGCCGCGCGTGGGTGTCGCGGATCTCGCTGCGCAGGGAGTGGCCCGCCCGCGCCAGGCCTTCGAGCTCCGACTCGCCCTTGAGAATGTCCGCCTCGCGCTGCTCGAGAAGCACCGGATCGGAGTCCGTCTGTCCCGAGATCATGGCGTCAAGGTCCTCGTAGAGCCGCGCCAGCCGCGCCGCGGCCTGCTGTCGGCCGCGGATGTGATCCGAATAGCGCTGCATCGCATCGTCCAGCCGGCGCTGCTCGATCTCCAGCTGCACCCTCAGGGTGTAGATGGCGGCGAGCTGCTCCTCGGGCCGCTTCAGGTCCTGCGCCCCGGACGGGAACGGGACCGCCAGCAGCGCCGCGCCCAGGGCCACTCCCCGCCATGCGCTCCGGCTCACGCGGCGCCCCTCCCGAGGCCGGTTTCCAGGATGGTCTCGGCGATGCGCACGGCGTTCAGGGTGGTGCCCCCGACCAGATCATCAGCCGCCGCCCACAGCCACGCGGACCCCTCCTCCGCCGGCCGCACACCCCCGACCAGGATCCCCGGCTTTCCCGCCCGCCCCACCGGCGTGACCGCCTTGCCCGGAGGCGCCAATTCGAGGTCCGGAGCCGAACGCAGCGCCTCCGGCAGCTCGGACGGCTGCCGCCCCTCCGGCAGGACGACCCGGAGGAGCACGGTGTGACAATGGAACACCGGCGCCAGAACCACCTCCACCTCGAGACCGTATCCATCTCCGGTCACGCGCAGCACCTCCTGCCGCAATCGTGCCGGATCGGAGCCACCGGGCATGGCGCCGCCCGCGTAGGCGGAGGACGGGATCAGATTGAAGGCCAGCTGCGACCCGTGGACGGCCGTGGGCAGGTCCTGGAAGTTGAGGACACCGAGCGTCTGCCGGTAGAGCTCGTCGATCGCCCCTTCCCCGGACCCGGAGGCCGGCTGGAAAACGACTGCGGTCGCCGCGCGGAGGCCGGGGCCGCGCCGGATCGGGGCCAGCACGCTCGAAAGGATCTGCGCCATGGGACCGGGAGCGGCGATCACCGACGGTGCCGGCGGGATCGCCTCCGGATTGACCGCGACGTTCACCACCGGCACCCCGGTGCGCTCCGGGGAGGCGGCGGTCAGGTCGATGGCGGTGAAGCCGATCCTCCGGGCCCACTCGTGATAGGGGAACGGTTCCGTGCCGGTCCCGCAGAGGAACGCCAGATCGAGGCTCCCCAGCGCGTCCGGATCGGGTCTGGCGACCAGCATCGCCTCGCCGCCGAAGTCGGTGAGGTTGGCGTCCGGGTCCTCGCTGCTGGTGAACAACCGGACCGAGGCGGTGGGGAAGGCGCGCGCGACCAGCTGGTCCTTGAGGCCCTTGGCGAGCAGCGTGGTGGCCTCGAAGAGGGCGATGTGGGCCTTGAGGCGCGGCGGCGGGCGGGCTTCAGACCGCGCCATCGTTTCCCCCGGCCGTCGCCGGCCGCGCCTGCTCCTTGGGCGCCGCGCGGCCGGAGCGCGGCAGGAAGCCCGAGACCAGGTAGGCGAAGCTGAGCACCAGCCCCACCAGCTGGGGCGAGGCGGCGACCACGAAGTAGACGAGCGCGACGAGCAGCACCAGGACCCAGCGGATGCGCGATCGAAGGTCGATCTCCTTGAACGAGCGGTAACGCACCTTGCTCACCATCAGTCCCGCCAGGAGCGTGAGCAGGACGGCAACCATCCCCCCGGCGACCGGGTCGGTGATCCTCTCGGGGCTGTAGAAAACGCACGCGGAGACGACGCAGGCCCCCGCCGGTATCGGCAGCCCGACGAACCAGCGGCGGTCCTGACCCGGGGACTGGATGTTGAACCGGGCCAGACGGGCGGCCCCGGCGGTCACGTAGAGGAACGGCGCCAGGGACCAGGGCTTCGGAAGGGACGCGAGGGCCCACATGTACGCCAGCAGCGCCGGCGCCATGCCGAAGGAAATGACGTCGGCCAGGGAGTCGAGCTGTACCCCGAAGTCACTCGTCGTACCGGTGAGACGCGCCACCCAGCCGTCGACCCGATCGAGAACGGCCGCGATGAACAACGCCACGGCCGCCCACTCGAACTCCCCCTGGATGCTGCGCACCACAGTGATGTAGCCGCACAGCAGGTTGCCGATGGTGAACAGGCTCGGCACCAGGTAGGCTCCGCGGCGGAAACGGGTCCGCTCCTTCACCGGGCGGCTCCGGCGCCCGCGGCCCGCCCGGTTGCCATCGCGCCGGTGTCCCGGGCACGGGCCAGGATCGTCAGTCCGCCGCGCACGCGCTGCCCGATCGCCACCAGCGGCTCGACTCCCGCCGGCAGCCGCAGGTCGGTGCGCGACCCGAACCGGATGAGACCGATCCGCTCGCCGCGCGACACGGCGTCTCCGGGGCGCTTGGTGCAGACGATCCGGCGGGCGACGATGCCGGCGATCTGCGTCACGCCGTAGCGGCCGTCCGCCGCTTCGAGTTCGAGGTGATTGCGCTCGTTCTCACGGCTCGCCCGCCCCTGCCACGCCGGGTGGAAACCTCCCGGGGTGTGGCGCACCGACACGACCCGCCCCGCCACCGGGGAGCGATTGATGTGACAGTCGAACAGGCTCAGGAAGATCGAGATACTGGCCCCCTCAGGCTCGCGACGGACCTCGGTGACCCGGCCGTCGGCGGGGGCCAGCACCAGATCTTCCCCCGGCGGCGGGACGCGTTCGGGATCACGGAAGAAATAGAGGAAGAAGGCGCCCGCCAGAACCGCCGGGGCCGCCCCAAGAGGTCCGAGGACGTACCCGAGCAGCACCGCGAGCGCGGCGGCTCCGAGCAGGAACGGAAATGCCTGTGGGGCGACCGGCACGATGGTTCTCCCTGCAGGAGGGGGCGGGCCCCGGGGCGACCGGGGCGCCACACACGTCCGTCTAGGTCCGAACGCCGGCGCCGGTCGCCCGCTCGATGCGGCCCCTGAGGATGGCCTCCATCCGGTCCTTCAGATGGAGCTTCTGTTTCTTGATGTTGACGCTCTCGAGGCGTTCGCCGTCGTCGAGGACCGCCTTCCCCTGGAGCTCCTGCAGCCGGGTTTCGCAGCGGGCATGCTCCTCAAGCAGGTTGCGGTACTCCTCGTCCGTTTCCGCGAGTGTTCGCCTCAGATCTTCGTGGATGTGCCCCATCGGCCTCAACCTCCTGGGATGTGCAGGCTTTTCGACCGAACCTGACGGCGGGTCACTGGTCTCATCTGGCCGGAATTCTATCACCTGGGATGGCCCCCCGCAAGCCGCGGTCAGCCACGCCGCGGGACGATTGGGCGGGCCATGACGATGGCATCCTCGTGGGTGTCGGAATAGTACTGTTTGCGGCGCCCGACGGCGACCAGCCCCGCCTTCCGGTAGAGCCGGATCGCCGCCAGGTTGCTCGGCCGGACTTCCAGGGTGACCTCCCGGCACCCCTGCTGGGCGCCGAACTCGACGAGAAACCGGAGCAGGCGTGTTCCGATCCCCCGGCCCCGGACCTCCGGGTGGATGGCGAGGTTGTTGACCTTCATCTCCTCGTCCAGCACCCAGACGCAGGCGAACCCGAGCACCCGCATCCGATCCGGGCTCTTGATCACGAACAGGCTGGCGTAGGGGTTCTCGAACAGCTCGTGGCGGAACGACGAATCGCTCCACGGCGTGGGAAACGATCGTTCCTCGATCTCGAGTACCCCGGGCAGATCGTCCAGGGTCATCCCGGAGATGACGGCGGCCGTCGGCGATCGGGATCTGCGTCCCTTCAGGGTCGACGTCTCCGCCTCGCCACGTCCGCCGGGCGGACATAGTTGGGCCGCAGCGTGCCGGGCCGGTATCCGGTCGATCCGGCCAGGGTCTCTCCGGCCCAGACGGCCACCGCGCCGGCGAGCACCGGCGATGGATCCAGGGTGGCGAAGGTTCGCCCGGCAGCGGCCGCCTCGCGGATCAGGGCGGCCGCGCCGTCCCCGGCCAGCAGGACACCCTCCGGCAGGAGGGCCGGGAGATCGCAGGGCCTCCAGGCCCGGTCCTCCCCGGTCCGTGACAGCCCGCCGGGACCGGTCCGGAACACGGTCGCGTATACCTCCCCCCGCCCCGCCTCGAGGACCGGGCAGATCGCGGGTGGGGCGGGGTCGAGGTGCCGGAGCGCCGCCAGGGCCAACGCTTCGAGCGTGGAAAGTCCGCTCACGCCGATGCCCAGCGCGTAGGCCAATCCCTTCGCGGTCGCCATGCCGACACGGACGCCCGTGAACGACCCGGGGCCGGTGGTGACGCCGATGCCCGCCAGATCGGCGGCCTGCAGACCCAGCCCACGCAGGAGGGCGTCCAGCCGGGGCAGGAGATCCAGCGCATGGGCGCCGCGTTCCTCCAGGACCGTCTCACCCAGGAGGCGCCGGTCGTGCGCCAGGGCGATGCTGCCGCGGCCGGTCGCCGTGTCGATGCCGAGGTACGGCATCAGCCCGTCGCGAGCAGTCCGCCGCGGCGGAGGAACTCCGTGATCTGGGCTTCCTGGTGCTCCCACTCGAGCAGGAAGGCCGCCCCGACCTCGTAACGGCCCGCCTGCCCTTCGATCTCCTCGACGCGCACCACCCGGCCCCGGAGGGTCAGCCGCGCCCGGTCCCGGGCGTCCTGGCAGACGATGGTCACTTCCTCCCCGAGGACGTAGGCGCGGTCGCTGTCGAACAGCAACCCGCTGCGGCTGATGTTGCGTGGCTCGCTCCCCTCGTCCGGGGACGTCGCGTCCCGCGTCGCGTCCGCCGGTCCCACCCGGATCTGAACGCCACGCCCCCGCGTCTCGAAGCGGATGAAATTCCGCCGCTCGCGATAGTAGACCCCCACGGTATTGCCGCCCCGCGCCTTGGCCTGGTGCATCGCCTCCTCGCTCCGGCGGAGCAGGCGGTCGGCGACCGTCGCGTCGTCGGGGTACTGCGACATGCCGAGGGTCACGGTCATGCCGATCGGCCGGCCATCGATGTCCCGCCGCAGGAAGTGACGCTCGATCTCCTTGCGGATCCGCTCGGCCACCAGGAACGCCCCCATCCGCTCGGTCTCCGGAAGGATGAGCCCGAACTCCTCGCCCGCGATCCGCGCCGCCATGTCGATGTCGCGGATCTTGTTCTTCAGGAGAATCGCCACCTCGCGCAGGAGGATGTCGCCGACGAGCTCGCCGTACCGCTCGTTTGTCTCGCGGAAGTTGTCGAGATCGACGTACAGGACGCACAGGTTGAGTTCGTACCGCTTGGCCCGGCGGGTCTCCTTCTGGAGGGCGGTGAGGAACTGGCGGGCGTTCCAGAGTCCCGTCGCTCCGTCCACGGGTGACGAAGGGTCCGGCCGTTCCTCGAAGGCCAGGTCGATCAGGCGCGGCTGGGTCAACTGGCGGTTGACGTTGACGAAATAGTCCAGGACCGCCACGCGCAGACCGACGTCCCGCTGCAGCCGGGCGGCCAGGGTCCGGCGGTGGGACAGCACCCCCTCCCAGTGACGGCGGGCCTCGGACTCCTCGAAGGGCAGACCGGTCAGGATCAGCAGGAGCGCGGCGTATACCTGGAGGCCGCTCTGCGTGCGGATCTGGTCCAGCCGCCTCAGGATCCGCTCCTCGTTGTGAGCGTCCTCCTTCAGGACGCCGACCAGCTCGTCCTTGTAGCGGGTGGCCTCTTCCAGCGTGATCACGACCGGTCCCCCGGGACGGCCGCCGGCCGGCCGGCCGGACCGGCCCCGGGGAGATCGGCGACCAGATCGGCGAGCCTTCCGCGCGCCCCCGGCTGCGGCAGGAAGCTCACCGCCGCGACCGACCCGCCCCCCGCGACCGGCCGGCCGCTGCGCACGACACGGGAGCCGAGCACCATCACCCGGGAGCGGACCGCCGATCCGCGCAGCGCGAGACGGATCGCGGCGCCCCGGGGCAGCACGTCCTGCGTCGCCAGGAGCGCGCCGCCGAACGACACGTCCTCCACCCGGGCCTCGGCGCGCCGCCCCGCGTGCTCCAGGGAGGCGGTCATGCCCCCGGGCGGCCGTACCCGCGCGTGGGCGCGTCGCTCGGATCGCGCGACTTCGACCCGCCCGCCTCCGTCGCAACGGGCACGCCGGAGCGCCTCGCGCGCTCCCTCCTCCAGCTCCCGCACCGGGACCGGGGTTTCACCTGGCGCCCGGCCGGCGACGCCACCGCTCCAGGAGACGCCCGTGGCGTCGACCAGGGCGATCCGGTAGCGTTCGGCCGCGCGCCGCGCGGCCGCCGCATCCGTACAGGGAAGGAGGACGGTCAGCACGTCGCCGGCGCCGCGGACCCAATCGCTGTCGCGGGTCACATGGCGGAGGAGGTCCGGACCGCCCTGCTCCGCGCCGTCCGATGGCGGATCGGGCGCCAGCGCGACCCAGGCCACAGGTCGTCTCGATCGGTCGGCGCGATGCCGTTCCAGCCGGCCGCGCTCCTCGTCCATTCCGGCCGGAGCGCCGGGCCCGGAACCGTCGGCAGCGGCCGTGCCGCCCTGCCGGATCACCGGCCCCCCGGGGAGTCCTTCGCCCCCCCGCAGGTGGTCGAGCGCCGCCACGACGAATCCCGGATCCCGCCCGAGCACCGACTCGAGCCGTGCGCGGTGGGTCTCGATTTCGAGGAAGGCGGTGCGGGCGCGGGGTTCCGGCAGATCGAGCGCGAGCAGGTCACGGACCAGGCAGCGGAACGGCTCGACGCGGTGACGGGTCCCGAGGGCGAACACGGCGCTGCAGAGCGCTTCGCCACGCAGCCCTGGATCCGCCAGGGCCCCGCGGAGCTCAAGGTGAACGGCGTGCGCGGCGTCCTCCGGGCTCACGACGTCCCTCCGCGACCGGGCCGGATGTTAATGGGAACAACCCTGACTGTCAACAAACGCCGCGAGCGCAGCGGCAGAATAGGCCGCCGGGAAAAAAATTTTGACAATTACTTGACTGCGCCTTATATTACCGGACAGTTGATGCGAAGCTGAGGAAAGCATGGCCTATCAGAAAGATACGCTGCATTCCACCAGCCGGGATCCGGTGCCGGATCGGGAGACGAGGACGATGCCCACAGGCTCCGAGATCGTCCAGATGATCGGAAAGCTCCAGGACCTCCGGGGCTTCCGGGACCAGCACTGGGAAGGGAGCCTGGAAGATTACCTGCAGATCGTCCGGCACAATCCCAAGGTCACCCGCACGGCGTTCCAGCGGATGTACGACATGATTCTCGCGAAGGGAACGCGCGAGTACTTCGAATACAAGAAGAAGATCGTCCACTACAACTTCTTCGACGACAAGGATCACGGCGGGCAGGACGCGATCTTCGGCCTCGATATTCCGCTGATGAAGCTCGTCAACGTGTTCAAATCGGCGGCCCATCACTACGGAACCGAGAAACGCGTCCTGCTGCTGCATGGACCGGTCGGCTCCTCAAAGTCGACGATCGTCCGCCTGCTCAAGAAGGGTCTGGAAGCCTACTCGAAGACGCCGGAAGGCGCTCTCTACAGCTTCTCGTGGGTGGTGCCGCCGGATTCCGGCCGCAAGCGGGCCGACCAGGGCATGGAGGTGGTCCCCTGCCCCATGCACGAGGAGCCGCTCCATCTCGTGCCCCAGGAGCTGCGGCCCGAAGTGCTGCGGGTCATCAACGAGGGCCGACCCGAAGGGGAACGGGTGGCGCTCGAGGGCGACCTGTGTCCGTTCTGCCGCCAGTACGACAAGGAGCTCAACCTGCGTTATGGCGGCGATTGGACCAAGATCATCTCGCACGTGCGGGTGCGGCGGCAGATCCTGTCGGAGAAGGACCGGGTGGGGATCGGCACTTTCCAGCCGAAGGACGAGAAGAACCAGGACTCGACCGAGCTCACGGGAGACATCAACTACCGCAAGATCGCCGAGTACGGCTCCGACTCCGACCCGCGCGCCTTCAACTTCGACGGCGAGTTCAACGTGGCCAACCGGGGACTCATCGAGTTCATCGAGGTCCTCAAGCTCGACGTCGCCTTCCTCTACGACCTGCTGGGGGCGTCGCAGGAGCACAAGATCAAGCCGAAGAAGTTCGCCCAGACCGACATCGACGAGGTGATCATCGGGCACACCAACGAGCCCGAGTACCGCAAGCTCCAGCACAACGAGTTCATGGAGGCGCTGCGGGACCGGACGGTCAAGATCGACATTCCGTACATCACCAAGCTGTCCGAGGAAATCAAGATCTACGAGAAGGACTACAATCCCTCCCGCATCAAGGGAAAACACATCGCCCCCCATACCCTGGAGATGGCGGCGATGTGGGCGGTCCTGACCCGGCTCGAGGAGCCGAAGAAGGCCGACCTGACGCTGATGCAGAAGCTCCGCCTCTACAACGGCAAGACGCTTCCCGGGTTCACCGAGGACAACGTCAAGGAGCTGCGCAAGGAAGCGATGCGCGAGGGGATGGACGGCATCTCGCCCCGGTACATCCAGGACAAGATCAGCAACGCCCTGGTCTCCGACAAGGGCGAGGGCTGCATCAACCCGTTCATGGTGCTCAACGAGCTGGAATCGGGACTGCGGCATCACTCGCTGATCAATTCCGAGGAGCAGCGCAAGCGCTACCGCGACCTGCTCGCCGTCGTCAAACAGGAGTACGAGGACATCGCCAAGAACGAGGTCCAGCGCGCGATCTCCGCCGACGAGGAGGCGATCGCCCGCCTGTGCAGCAACTACATCGACAATGTCAAGGCGTACACCCAGCGGGAGCGGGTGCGGAACAAGTACACGGGGCAGGACGAGGAGCCCGACGAGCGCCTGATGCGCTCGATCGAGGAGAAGATCGACATCCCCGAAAACCGCAAGGACGACTTCCGCCGCGAGATCATGAACTATATCGGCGCGCTGGCGGTCGAGGGGAAGACGTTCAACTACAAGACCAACGAGCGTCTCCACAAGGCGCTGGAGCTGAAGCTGTTCGAGGACCAGAAGGACTCGATCAAGCTGACCTCCCTGGTCTCCTCGGTCGTCGACAAGGACACCCAGGAGAAGATCGATGTCGTCAAGAGCCGGCTGAAGAAGGACTACAGCTACTGCGACATCTGCGCCACGGACGTTCTGAACTACGTGGCCAGCATCTTCGCCCGGGGCGACGCGCGGGATTGAAGGACGTGACGGGCCACGCCCCTGAGGGGCCGCGGCGGCCGGCCGCCCGCTCCGCAGGGGCTTTCGTTTCAGGGGCCTCCCGGCCATGATTCTGCGGATCGAAGGCGACCACAGCCGCTTCAAGCAGATCGTCCGCGGCAAGATCAAGAAGGAGCTGCGGAAGTACATCAGCAGCGGAGAGCTGATCGGCCGGCGCGGCAAGGACCTGATCTCCATCCCCCTCCCGCAGATCAAGATCCCCCAGTTCGTCTATGGCCAGAAGCAGACCGGCGGCGTCGGCCAGGGCGAGGGCGCGGTCGGCACCGTCCTGGGCGCCGGGGAGATGGAGGGGGGCCAGCAGCAGGCGGGGAACACCCCGGGGGAGCACCTGCTGGAGGTCGACATCAGCCTCGACGAACTCGCCGCGATGCTGGGCGAGGAGCTCGAGCTGCCGGCCATCAAGCCCAGGGGGCGCAAGAACATCCTGTCGCACAAGGACCGTTACACGGGGATCGCGCATTACGGGCCGGAGACCCTCCGGCACTTCAAGCGGACCTACAAGGAGACCCTCAAGCGCAGCATCGCGACCGGCACGTACCGCCCGGATTTCCCAATCCTGATCCCGATCCGGCAGGACAAACGCTACCGCTCCTGGAAGTCCGCGGTCATGCCGCAGGCCAACGCCGCGATCCTCTACATGATGGACGTGTCGGGGTCGATGGGCGAGGAGCAGAAGGAGATCGTGCGGATCGAGTCCTTCTGGATCGACACCTGGCTGCGCCATCACTACAAGGGGGTCGAGATCCGCTACATCATCCACGACGCGGAGGCGCGCGAGGTCGATCGCGAGACCTTCTACCACACGCGCGAGTCGGGCGGGACGGTGATCTCCGCCGCCTACAAGCTGTGCGCCCGCATGATCGACACCGACTACCCCGCCGACGAATGGAACGTCTACGGGCTGCACTTCTCCGACGGCGACAACTGGTCCCAGGGAGACACCGAGGAGTGCGTCAACATCCTGAAGGGGCAGATCCTGCCCCGCGTGAATCTGTTCTGCTACGGACAGGTCGAGAGCCCCTACGGGACCGGGCAGTTTCTCGTGGACCTCAAGGAGGCCTACGGCGACGACGAGCGGGTCGCGCTCTCGAAAATCGAGAACAAGGACGGCATCTACCAGTCGATCAAGGACTTCCTGGGGCGGGGGCGATAGCGCCATGGTGTCGCTCCCCAGGGACCTGCAGGCCCTCCAGGAGGAGATCGAAACCCACGCCCGCTCCTACGGCCTGGATTTCTTCCCGGTCATCTTCGAGGTCCTCGACTACCGGGGATTGAACCAGGTCGCGGCCTACGGCGGCTTCCCGACCCGCTAACCGCACTGGCGCTTCGGGATGGAATACGAGTACCTGACCAAGTCGTACGCCTACGGCCTGTCGAAGATCTACGAGATGGTGATCAACAACGACCCCTGCTACGCCTACCTGCTGGAGTGCAACTCGATCGTCGACCAGAAGCTGGTGATGGCCCACGTCTACGGTCATTGCGATTTCTTCAAGAGCAATCTCGCGTTCTCGAAGACGAACCGCAAGATGATGGACGAGATCGCCAACCACGCCACGCGGATCCGGCGCTACATGGACAAGCACGGCGTGGAGACCGTCGAATCGTTCGTCGATACCTGCCTCTCGCTCGACAATCTGATCGACCCGCATTCGCCGTTCATCGTGCGCGAGCGGACGCCGCGGGAGGAGGAGGACGACGCCCGGCCGGTGGTGCGGCTTCTCAAGAGCAAGTCCTACATGAACAGCTTCATGAACCCGCCGCACGTGATCGAGGCGCAGCGCAGGAAACTGGAGGAGGAGGCAAGCCGGCGCAAGCGCTTCCCCGAGGATCCGGTGCGGGACGTCCTGAAGTTCCTCATCGACCACGCGCCGCTGGACAACTGGCAGCGGGACATCCTGGCGATCGTGCGCGAGGAGGCCTATTACTACGCCCCCCAGGCCTCGAGCAAGATCATGAACGAGGGCTGGGCCACCTACTGGCACTCCAAGCTGATGACCGAGAAGGTGCTCACCGATGCCGAGGTCGTCGATTACGCCGACCATCACTCGGGCACCCTGGGGGGGCGGACCGGCCGGCTCAACCCCTACAAACTCGGTCTCGAGCTGTTTCGCAACATCGAAGAGCGCTGGAACAAGGGGCAGTTCGGCAAGGAGTACGACCAGTGCGAGGATCTCGTCGAGCGGGCCCGCTGGGACCGGAAGCTGGGGCTGGGCCGCGACAAGATCTTCGAGGTGCGCCGGCACGGCACCGATGTGACCTTCATCGACAACTACCTCACCGAGGACTTCTGCCGCGAACACAAGATGTTCATCTACGATTTCAATCCAAAGACCGGGATGTACCAGATCACCGACCGCGATTTCCGCAAGGTCAAGCAGCGCTTGCTGTTCCAGCTCACCAACTTCGGCCAGCCCTTCATGTACGTCGCCGACGGCAACTTCCGCAACAAGGGAGAGCTGTTGCTGCAGCACCGGTACGAGGGCGTCGAGCTCAAGCTCGACGAGGCGCGCGAGACCCTGCGGAACATCCAGAAGATCTGGACCCGGCCGGTCAGTCTCAACACCGTCGTCGACGAGAAGCCCAGGCGCATCGCCTACAACGGCACCGAATTCGAGGAGAAAGAGATCTCCGACAAGGTGGCCTGATGAGCGAGCCCGCAGCTCCCGGATCGTCCGCCCAGTCCCAGGCATCGCCGGCACCGGTCGCCGCGGCGTCCGGCGTCCGCCAGTCGGTCTGGGCGCTGGCCGGCGGCAAAGGAGGCGTGGGTCGTTCCCTGTTGTGCGCCAATCTCGGGATCCAGCTGGCCCGCATGGGGCGTCGTGTCGTCCTGGTCGACCTCGACCTGCAGGGCAGCAACCTGCAGTCCTATCTCGGGTTCCAGCGGATGCCCCGCACCCTCGCGGACTTCGCGTCCGGCAAGGTCCGCCTGCTGTCGGAGATCGCGTGCGAGACGCCGACCGGGCATCTGCGGCTGGTCGGCGGGCTGCAGCGGGGCGAGGCCGGCGACGACCCCGTGGCCTTCGTGCGCCAGGTCGCCGCGCAGTTCGGAACGCTGCATGCCGACCAGGTGCTGGTCGACTGCGGGTCGGGCCGGTTCCCGGCCACCATCGCCGCATTTGCGGAGGCGACTGTCGGCATCCTGGTCACCACGCCGGAGCCCGCCGCGCTCGAAGGGACCTACCTGTTCACCGAGTCCTACCTGCGCTGGTGCCTGGTCCGCGCTTTGACCGGCGAACGGATGGCGGAGGTGGATCGGCGTCTCAAGGACGGCGGTCACGACACCGCGCGCGCGTCGTTCCGCGGATTCATGACCCGGCTGGGGGCCATCGATCCCGACGCCCGCGACACCATCGCCGGCGTGGTCCGCCGGACGCGCCTGGAGCTGGTGTTGAACCAGGTGCGCGGCGAGACCGACGAGGAGGCGACGGCCTCGTTGCAGAGCGGCTTCCGCAAGTGTTTCGGGCTCAACCTCCAGACCGCCGGCGCCATCGAGCACGACCTGTCGATCCTGCAGTCGGTGCAGAAGCGGCGCCCCCTGTCCCAGCAGTATCCCAACGCCGCTTCCACCAAAGGGATCGCGCGGGCCGCGACCCGGCTGCTGGCGGTGTCCGGCGCTCCCTTGCGCGAGGCCGACGAGGAGTGGGAGGACCTCGACGCCATCGATCACTATCGCGTCCTCGAGGTGGTCCCCAAGGCCTCCCCAAAGGAGGTCCAGTCGGCCTATCAACTCCTGAAGAAAACCTACGACCCCGAGACGACCGTGCTCGCCCCCCTCATGGACGCCCCCGGACTGCGCGAGATGCAGGCGCGGATCGAGTCGGCCTACCGCACGCTGATCTTCCTGGAAAGCCGCTCGGATTACGATCGCCGGCTCCTGGACAAGGGTCGCGATCGCGACCGCCAGCCCGGGGCCCCCTCTCCGGCGGCCGCTCCGGCCGCACCGGTCGAGCCGGCCGGCGAAGGGGGGACGCTGGAGATGGCGGGTGGGAATTCCCCCCCCATGACGCCCCCACCCGCGCCCGCGTCGACCGCCACGAGCGACCGGGCGACAGTATCCCCGGAGGAGCCGGACGCGACCTCGCCGACGCCGGTGACCGCCGCCACGGCCGCCCGGGCCCCCCCGGGGTCCCCGCCGGACAGGCGATTCCCGCCAGCGGCGGCGAGCTCCGCGACGAACGCCAGAGGCGGCGCCAGACGCTGGAGGGAATTGCCGAGAAGACCAAGATCCGGCGCGCCTACCTGCAGGCCATCGAGGAGGAGCGTTTCGGAGACCTGCCGGCCGCCGTCTTCGTCCGCGGCTTCATCAGGGAGTACGCGCGCAGCCTGGGGCTCCCCGGCGACGAAGTGGTCCGGCAGTACATGAAACGCCACCGGGACTGGCAGGAGTCGCGCCCGCGCCCTCCGGGCAGCCCGGATCCCTTTTCCAGCAACTGAGACCGGCTGGAGACCCGGCCGGTCGCCCGCGGATGGCCGCCTCCCCCGCCATCCCGCGATCCCGGGCCTCATCCGGACGCCCGAACAACAATGGTAGAATCGCCGCTCCCGCAGAGGGCCGGATGATCGACAGCGATCCGATTGCGCACGAGGAGGATCTGCGCGGCTATTTCGACCTGGGGTCGAAGCCGCGCGAGCGCTGGGGCGTCGGGGTGGAGTACGAGCGCCTCGGAGTGTTCCGCGATACGGGCCGGGCCGTGCCGTACGAGGGGCACGTCTCGATCGAAAGCATGCTCCGCACCCTGGTGCGTGACGCCGGCTGGGAGGCCGAGGAGGAAGGCGGCCACAGCCTCGCGTTGCGGCGCGGCGGTACCCGTCTGACCCTCGAGCCCGGCGCCCAGGTGGAGCTGTCCTCGGCGGTGCACCGCACGCTCCCGTCCCTCGACGAGGAGCTGCGCGGGTTCGTCGACCTCCTGGAGGCGGCGTCCCGCCCGTTCGGATTCACCTTCATCGGTCTGGGCGTGCACCCGATCTCGCCGTTGGACGAGATCGGATGGATCCCCAAGAAACGCTACGCCATCATGCGCGACTACCTGCCGAAACGCGGGGCCAGGGCGCACGTCATGATGAAGCAGACCGCCGGGATCCAGGTCAACCTGGATTACGGCAGCGAAGGGGACGCCGCCGACAAGCTGCGCACCGCCATGGCGCTCTCCCCCCTCCTGACGGCGCTCTATGCGAACTCCCCCCTGACCGACGGCAAGCTGAACGGCTTCCTGAGCTGGCGGGCGTGGGCCTGGCGGGAGACCGACCCCGATCGCTGCGGACTCCTCCCCTTCGTGTTCAAGGACGGCGCCGGGTTCGGCGACTATCTCGAGTACGCCCTCGACGTGCCGATGTTCTTCGTGGTGCGCGGGGACCAGTGGATGCCGGCCAACGGCCTCACCTTCCGGCGATTCCTCCGGCGGGGTTTCGAGGGACACCGCGCCACGCGGTCCGACTTCGAGCTGCACCTCTCGACGTTGTTTCCGGAGGTCCGTCTGAAGCACTACATCGAGATCCGCAGCGTCGACTCCGGCGAACCGGCGTCCGCCCTGGCCCTGGCGGCGCTGCTCAAGGGGATCCTCTATGACGGGGCCTCCCGCCGGGCCGCCTGGGAGCTGGTCCGCGACATGAGCTTCAAGGACCGCGAGCGGCTCCTGGACGAGGTCTGCCGGAGGGGTCCTGCGGCGCGCGTCGTCCTCCAGGGAGGCCGGCACGAGGCTTCGGGGAAGGTCGGGATCATCGTGCGCGACCTGCTGCTGGAGATCGTCCGGCTGGCGCGGCAGGGACTGAACAATCAGGGGGCCCCGGGGGAGGAGGCATATCTCGAGGTGCTGGACCGCCGCCTGGGAGGCGAAGGGGGTTGTCCGGGTTTCCGGCTGGCCGCCGACTGGAACGGGGTCCTCAGGCAGGATCCCCGGCGCCTCGTCGAGGCACTGGCCCCGCCGCTCCCCGGCTCCGGATGAACGCCGCCGGCGCCCGGAGCCGTCAGGACGGCGAACCGGCCGCGACACCGGGTGCCGAAGGACAACTCGTCGAGTGCGTCCCCAACGTGAGCGAGGGGCGCGACCCGGACCTGGTGGCCGCCCTGGCCCAGGCGGCCCGCCGGGCGGGTCCGGCGCGCCTCGTGGACCTGAGCTCCGACCCCGACCACAACCGCTCGGTCTTCACCTTCGCGGGGGCGCCCCGGGACGTCCTGGCGGCCATCGAGGCGCTGGTCGCCGCGGCGGTCGACCGGATCGATCTCCGGCGTCATCGCGGAAGCCATCCCCGGATGGGGGCGGTCGACGTCATCCCCTTCGTCCCGGTGCGGCGCGCCACCATGGCGGAGTGCGTCGCCCTGGCGCATGACGCGGGCCGGGCGATTGCGGCGCGCCACGGCATCCCGGTGTATCTCTACGAACGGGCCGCCACCGCGCCGCACCGCCGCAATCTCGCGGACGTCCGCAGGGGGGGGTTCGAGGGGTTCCCCGGCAAGATCCGCGATCCCCTCTGGAAACCCGACTACGGCCCCGACCGGGTCCACCCCTCGGCCGGGTGCGTGGCCGTGGGGGCCCGTCCGTTCCTGATCGCGTTCAATGTCAACCTCGCCAGCCCGGACCTGGAGACCGCGAAGGCAATCGCCAGGGCCGTCCGGGAGAGCAGCGGCGGCCTCCCCTGCGTCAAGGCCATGGGCGTGCCTCTGACGGGGCGGGGGCGCGTGCAGGTGTCGATGAACCTGACCGACTACCGGACCACCTCGATCGCGCGCGCCTTCGAGGCGGTGCGGGCCGAGGCGGCGCGGCGCGGCGTGGAGGTGGACGGGAGCGAGATCGTCGGCCTGGTGCCCGCGGAGGCGCTCGTCGGGGCGGCCGCCGAGCTCCTGAAGGTGGAGGGGTTCTCGCCCGAACGCATCCTCGAGCACCGGCTTGAGGAGGGGGCGTGAGCGGCGGACCCCGGGTCGCGATCCAGGGGGAACGCGGCGCTTTCTCCGAGCTGGCAGTCCGTTCGCTGTTCGGCCGGCGCGCGACCATCGTCCCCTGCCCCGATTTCGACGCCCTGTTCCGCGCCCCGATCGGCGGACGATGCCGCTACGCCCTGGCGCCGGTCGAGAACACCATCGCGGGGTCGATCCATCGCGTTCACGACCTCCTGCTCGACACGCCGCTCCAGGTGGTCGGCGAGGCGATCGTGCGCGTGGCGCACGCGCTGGTGGCCCTGCCGGGTGTTTCGCTCCGTGACGTGCGTCGCGTCTACTCGCATCCGGTGGCGCTGGCGCAGTGCGAGCGCTTTTTCCGCCGCCATCCCGGTCTGACGCGGGTGGCGACCTACGACACCGCAGGGAGCGTCCGACTCCTGCGGGAGGAGAACGCCCGGGACGCGGCCGCGATCGCCCCGGTCCTGGCGGCGCGGCTGTACCGCGCGCGGATCCTCCGGACACACCTCGAGGATCACCCCGCGAACTTCACGCGCTTCTTCCTGCTGTCGCGGCGCGGCCGGCCGTCGGGACGGCCGGACAAGACCTCCGTCCTGTTCGCCGTGCCGCACGCCCCGGGCGCGCTGTTCCGCTGTATGGGGGTGTTCGCCCTGCGGGACATCAATCTCCTGAAGATCGAGTCGCGACCGCTGGTGGGTCGGCCCTGGGAATACGTGTTCCACGTGGACTTCGAGGGCTCGGCGGACGAACCGCGGTGCCGGAACGCGCTCCGTCATCTGCGCGAGGTCTGCGACTTCGTCCGCCTGCTCGGCTCCTACGCGCGGGCGCGGGCGCCGCGCCGCTGAACCTCGATCCAGGAGCGCACGCGCGCCTCCAGCAGATCGAGCGGCAGGGCGCCCTGGCCGAGGATCTCGTCGTGGAAGGCCCGCAGGTCGAAGCGCTCCCCCAGGACCCGACGTGCCTCGTCCCGCAGCTCGCGGATCTTCAGCTCGCCGATCTTGTAGGCCAGCGCCTGCCCCGGGTCGACGATGTACCGGTCGATCTCCACGATGATGTCATGGTCAGTCTTGGCGGCGTTGTCGCGGAAGAAGGCGATCGATCGCTCCCGGGTCCACCCCAGGGCGTGCATTCCGGTGTCGACCACCAGGCGGATGGCGCGCCACATTTCGTAGGTCAGGCGGCCGAACCGGGAGTATGGGTCACCGTACACCCCGAGGTCGTCGCCCAGCCCCTCGGCATAGAGCGCCCATCCCTCGACGTAGGCCGTCGGACCGGTGTGTCTGCGGAACTCCGGCAGACCTTCCAGCTCCTGGGCCAGGGCGATTTGCAGATGATGACCGGGAACCGCCTCGTGCAGGGTCAGCGCCTCCATCTCCCACTTCGGGCGGGCGCGGAGATCGTAGGTGTTGACGAAGAAGATCCCGGGTCGGCCCGCGTCCGGGGAGCCCTGCTCGTAGTAGGCGGTGGTCTGGGATTTCTCCGCGAAGGAAGGGATGGGGTTGACTCCGTACGGCAGCCGCGGGAGGCGTCCGAACAACCGGACCAGTCCCGGGTCGATCCGCTTGGAGATGTCCCGGTACTCCTTCACGAGCGCCCCGGCCTCGGTGAAGAAGAAGCGTGGGTCGGTGCGCAGAAACTCGATGAACGCGGCGAGGTTCCCCTCGTACCCCGCTTCCTTGCGGACCGCCTCCATGGCGGCCCGGATCCGGTGGATCTCCCGCAGTCCCAGGTCGTGGATCTGCCGCGGGGTGAGGCGGGTGGTCGTCTGCCGCCGCACCTGGAAGGCGTACCAGGCTTCGCCGTCGGGCAGATCGCGCAGCGCGATTCCTTCCCGCGCCCCCGCCAGGTAGGTGCCGGCGAGAAAGTCCCGCAGGCGCTCGAATGAGGGACGGACCGATTCCCGGTAGATCCGGACCGCGTCGGCCCGCAACCGCTCGCGTTCGCCCCCTGGAAGGTCCCCGGGGATGCGGGTGAAGGGCGCGAGCAGCGGACTCCTCAGGGGATCCTCGACGATCTGGTTTCCGACCTGTCCCGGTACGTCGCGCAGCGCGACCTTGGGCGGCGTGACCCCGCGCCGCAGTCCTTCGCGCATCAGGACGATGGTCTGATCGACCGCGAGCGGCAGCCGTTCCAGCCGCGCGAGGAGGTCCCGGTAGTCCCTAAGGGTGGCCGCGGGCGCCATCGCCATGACCAGGGCGGCCTCCTGCTGCACGCCACTCAGCTGGGTGACCGGCATCAGATCCGACGGGAACCGCCGGGCCTCCTGCGCCTCCTCCAGCGACCGGGAGAACAGGTCGTGGCTCAGCCGCTCCTCCTCGCCGAGGACCTCGCGGCGGATGCTCCGGAGGACGGCCGCCGGTCGTTCCAGGTCCCGTTTGCGCCGCTCGATCGCCTCGAGCGATCGATCCGTCCAACGATCGCCCTGGCCGGGGAATCCCACGTTCGTCGCGAACTCCGGGAACTCGGTCATCGACTCCCGCCAGGCCAGGTCGAACAGGCGCCGCAGGCGGGTCCCCTCGTCGAGCCCCTCCCGGTTGGTGCGGAGCGCCTCGTACGCGACGGCGAACCCGCCCGCCGCGCCGTCGGACGGACCGCGCGTCGAGGCTGCGCTCCCGGGATCGGGCACCCCCAGCATGAGCAGCATCACCGCCAGCCCGCGTCGCATGCGTCCTCCGCCGCGGGGCACGTGGCCGCCGCAAAGGAAAAGGGCGGAGGCGCGCCCGCCCCCGCCCTGCGTCCTCGCGCCCGCGGCGCCGGGGTGGAGCCTCCGCCCGGGACGCCGCCGATTGCGCTCAGTGGCACCCGCAGCCCGCGCCACACGACTCCCCCGCCGACGCTCCGGCAAGGACCGTGTCACGCCCCGGGACGCCGATCGGATCGGACATCACCGGAAGCGGCTTCCCGAGCGCCGCCTCGGCCGCGGCGGACAGACCCATCGGCACGCTCTTCCCGGCCGCGTAGATCGGGTGCCGGCCCTTCTCCTTGAACCATTGCGCGGTGCTGTGGGTGGAGAACATCTTCTCGACGATCTGCCGCCAGCCGACGCCGGTGTTGTAGGCGCAGAACGACACCTCGCCGAGCTGCGTCGCGTAGGGGATGATGCACATTTCGGTGCGGCGGAAGTCGTAGTTGAAGAGATCCTGGAACCACATCCCGGCCACCATCATGATGCGCCAGTTATAGCGGGCCTTCTCCGCCAGACCCAGGCGACCGCCGTTGTGGCCGTCGATGATCTTCATCATCTCGCGCAGGTTGAGCCCCTGGGGCATCGCCTCGTAGCGGGCGTTGCGCAGGATCGAGAGCGCGAACTGGAACACCGTGAGCGGCTTCGACCGGCAGGTGTCGTTGATGACCTTGAGGTCTTCCAGCAGCTGATCGGTGTTCAGGATCTGAGGGAAGGGGTAGACCTCCTTGGTCGTCTGATTGATCACCAGCATGGTGCCGACCCCGCAGTTCGGATGGCAGCCGCATTTCATGGCACCCCATTCGGACTCCAGACCCTGGAGCTGGTCGCGCAGGTCGGAGAACGGTCCGGACGCCGAGAGCGGATACCAGTCGCGGAGCGGCTCGGTGACGCCGAGCTGCCGCTTCAGGTCGTGCGCCAGATGCGAGAGGGTGTAGCGCTGCCGGCGGCGGGTCTCGTCGTCGATATCCTCGTCCCGGCCGGTGAACGACACCGGTTGGAACGAGACGGCGTTGATCTTGTCGATGTGGTCGATGGCGAACTTCACGATCGGACCGACCTGCTCGTCGTTGACCGTGTTGACGATCGTCGTGACCAGCGTCACGTCGATGCCCGCGCGGTGCAGGTTCTCGATCGCCCGCTTCTTGACGTCGAAGAGATTGCCGACGCCCCGGTGGTTGTTCGCCTCGTTGGTGACGCCGTCGAACTGCAGGTAGGTCAGGCGGAGCCCCGCCGCCTTGGCGCGCAGGCAGAAGTCGAAGTCCTGCGCGAACCGGATGCCGTTGGTGGCGGCCTGCACGCTCATGTACCCGATCTTGCGGGCGTGGGCGACCGCGTCCAGAAAGAAGGGCGACAGGGTCGGCTCGCCGCCGGAGAACTGCACCGACATCTGACGCTTCGGCTTGACGTTGATCGAGTTGTCGAGGATCTGCCGGACATCGTCCCAGTTGAGCTCGTGGACGTAGCCGACCTGGTTCGCATCCATGAAACAGGGATTGCACATCATGTTGCAGCGATTGGTCAGATCGACGGTGAGCACCGCGCCGCGTCCGTACTTCACGGTGGAGGAGCCGTGATTGTGGTAGGGATCGGGCGCCATACGGAAATCCCGGCCCGGGAACAACTTCTCCATGCGGCGCAGGAACGTGGCGTCGACCGCCATCAGGTCCTCGAAGTGACCGTGCGTCGGGCAGTCCTTCTCCATCCAGACCTGCCCCTCCCGCTCCACGATGCGGGCGCGGATCTCCCCCGGTCGCCCGTCGATGAGGGCCTTCCAGTCGCTTTCTCCCTTGAGGACGCCGTCGCGCACGTCCTTGACGCACTGCGGGCAGAGCGAGTCGGTCTCACGCGGGAATCCCAGCTCCGGGAAGGTCCGGTCCTTCGATTTGAGAAGCGGCGCCGGCGCCCATTTCGGGTGGAACCTGCCGTACGGGAGACGCCGGTTGACCGTCTGGAAAGCGTGCCAGGCGGCCTGCGCCGCCCCCTTGACGGCGAACCCGACGAGGACCTGGGGCCGCAGGTAGCGCTTCAGACCCCGCCGCGTCGCGGCGGCGGAGCCGGAGACTGGCATGCCGGCACCGGCCGGCGCCGTGGGGGCCGGGGGGACGCTCGTCCCGACCGTTGTTGCCTCGGGAACGCGGGCCACAGCCTGATTCATGTCACGCCTCCTCTGAGTACCGTTCCGTGAACATCAGTCAATGCCCGGCGGACGCACCGCCATCGGCGCCGGGGTCCGCTCTCCCCGGACCGGTTGCGAAGGCGCGCGCCCGCTCCTGGAACTGCCGGACCACGTGCCCATCCAGTCCGCGGCGGGCCCGGCGGAGACGCCGGTGCCACTCCGAACCCGGCCCCTCCCTGCCCAGGAGCGCCATGACCGGGAGGCGTCGCAGCCCCTTCAGTCGATCGACCGGAGATCGCGCTCCCCGGGGCGCGAAACCGGACCAGGTGCGCCCGGCCCGCAGCTCGGAAAGAAAACCGGCGACGCCCGTGGCGCGCGCCGCGGTGTATCCCGTCCCCACCCCGCGGGGCGCCCGCGCGGAGCTCCCGCCGATGCGGTCGGGTGGGCGGCCGTTCCGTGCGTCCTGCGCGATCCGATCGACGACATCGCACCAATCGGCTCCCCACGCGGCGCCTCCGGTTTCGATGCACTCGAACCGTTCCAGGATGCGGCGCAGTTCCACGGTGCCGCCGTCGGCTCCGAGAAGATGGGGGCTCGGCGCGAGCGCGGCGGCGATCGACGCTCCCCGGGCCCAGTGGAGCAACGCCTCGATGTCCTCCCTCAACCGCAGCGCCTCCGCCGCACCGGTCTCGTCGAGGCCGAACAACAGCACGGGGACCCGGGTGCCGCTCGGCGGATCGAGGGCCCAGGTCTCCATGGAGATGATGAACCGTGCGTCCACGGGGTGCCGATCGAGATATCGCAGACACCCCTCGATGGTGTCGCGGTCGGTCAGGGTCGCGAGATCCATCCCGCGCCGCCATGCGGCGCGGACCATCGTCTCGGGCTCGCAGCCACGGCGACCCCGCCGGTAGGCGCACGGATCTCCGGCGGCGCCGAACCCGGAATGGACGTGCAGATCGGCACGCATCCACCCGCGGCCGTGCCGCGGCTCCGTTCCGGACGAATCAGACCCGGTTGGTCCGAAAAGCGGCATGCGTCGAGAGGTCCTCAGGACGCCGTCTGACGGAGATCCTCGACGGTCGTCTTCTCGAGGATCACGGCCACCTTCCGCTGCACCTTGGCGAACACCTGCCGCAGGTGGCAGCGATGCTTCCGCCCCGTCTCGCGCAGGTGATCGAGGCAGCGATGAAACTCGATCGGCCCCTGCAGCGCCTCGATGATCTCGCGCAACGTGATCCGACCCGCCGGACGGGCGAGCTGGAAGCCGCCGCGGAATCCCCGGCGCGATCGAATGAGCCCCTTGGACGCCAGGCGCTGGAAGATCTTGGACAGAAACGTCGGCGGGATCGACGTCGCCCGGGAAATGTCCCGGATCAACGCCGTCTCTCCGCGCCCCTGTCGCGCCAGGTACAGGACCCCCTCGATCGCGTATTCGACCCCCTTCGTCAGCTGCATCGTCGCGTGTCCCGATTACTTGGGCGCATTCTACTAGCCGGCAAGGAGATGTCAAGAGACCTGCGCTTGACCGCGGGGCCCGGGCGCCCCATGTTGGCGGCGTGCGGGGACCAGCGGGCGCGGTTGGGCGCCTCGTCGCCGGGGCGGGTCTGGCGGGCTGGGCCCTCGCCCTCGCCCGCCAGGATCGCCCCTTTTCCCCGCTGGATTGGGCCAATCTGGCGTTCCACGAGGCCGGTCACCTGGTGTTCGCCCCGTTCGGACGCACCCTCCATCTCCTGGGGGGGACGCTGCTGCAGCTCCTGGTTCCCATGGTCCTGACCGGATACTTCCTGCTGCGACGCCACAGTCCCCCGGCGGCGCTGGCCTGCGCTTTCTGGATCGGGGAGAGCCTGCTCAACGTCTACGTGTACATGGCGGACGCGCGCGACCTGAGCCTTCCCCTGGTCGGGGGCGGTGAACACGACTGGAACGGGCTGCTGTACGACTTCGGTCTGCTGAACGCCGACGCGGTCGCGGCGATCTCCGGGTGGACCCGGGGCGCGGCGGTGCTCCTCATGCTGGGGGCGGCCGGCGCGCTCGCGTGGCTGGCGCTGCGGCCGGACCACGAGGTGGCGCTTCGTGAATCCCTGGAGGAGCGCGCCGGCTGACGGCAGGTCGGTCGCGCCGCGGCACGCCGACGCTCAGAGTCCCGGTTCCCCGCCGCGGATCCCGTACGCCCGCATCTTGCGATAGAGATGGCTCCGCTCGAGCCCCAGGAGCTCCGCCGCGCGCAGCACGTTGCCACCGGCCTCCTGCAGCTTCAGCAGGATGAACCGCTTCTCGAACTGCTCCCGCCCTTCGCGGAGGGACGCGACGCTCTGGTACAGATCCCGCTCCGGCTCCCCGTCCAGCCCGGGGAGCTGAACGATGTCCTCCCGCCGGATCTCGTCGCCGGGGACGAGGATGACCAGCCGCTCCATGAGATTGCGCAGCTCCCGGACGTTGCCCGGCCAGCGGTAACCCGCCAGGACCGGGAGGGCGTCCGCGGCCAGCCGCTTGATCCTGCCGTGCTGCCGCGAGAACTGCTCGACGAAATGCCGCGCGAGGACCGGAACATCCTCGGGCCGCTCGCGCAGCGGCGGGACCCGGAGCGGAATGACGTTGAGGCGGAAGAACAGGTCCTCCCGGAACCGGCCGGCGGCGATTTCCACCTTCAGGTCCTTGTTGGTCGCGGCGATCACCCGGACATCGACCCGGACCGTCGAGCCGCCGACCGGCTCGAACGCCTGCTCCTGAAGGACGCGCAGCACCTTCGCCTGGGTGCGCAGCGACATGTCGCCGATCTCGTCCAGGAACAGGGTGCCGCCGTCCGCCTGCAGGAACTTCCCGGACTTGTTCTCGGTGGCGCCCGTGAAGGCGCCCCGCGCGTGCCCGAACAGCTCGCTCTCGATCAGCTCCTCGGGGATGGCGGCGCAGTTCATCTCGACGAACGGCTCGTCGCGCCGGGGCGACTGGAGGTGCAGGGTCCGCGCGACCAGCTCCTTGCCGGTGCCGTTCTCCCCCAGGATCAGGACGCGGCCCGCGGTGGGAGCCACCTCCCCGATCTGCCGGATGAGGGCGCGCATCGGGGCGCTGCCTCCGACGAGTGCGTCGGGCTCGCGAAGCCGCTCGCGCAGGTGGTGGATCTTCTCGTCCTTCTTCTTGTCGCCGACGGCGTTCCGGAGCGTCAGCGCCACCTTCTCCAGGGACAGGGGCTTTTCGATGAAGTCATAGGCGCCGAGCTTCCCGGCCCGGTGGGCGACCGGCACGTCGGCGTGTCCCGAGATCATGATCACCCGGGGCGGGTCGGGCAGGGCCACGATCTCCTCCAGGACCGACAACCCGTCGCGGCCGGGCAGCCAGACGTCCAGCAGGACGGCGTGGTACGGGGTGTGCCGCACCATCTCCAGGCAGCGCTCGCCGGAGTCGGCCACTTCGACGCGATACTGTTCGTCGCCGAGGATGCTGCGCAGGGAGTCCCGCACCCCCTCCTCGTCGTCCACCACCAGCACCCGCTCCTTCGCCATGGCCGCCTATTCTAGCAGCGCCCCCGACCGCAGGGCCGCGTCTCAGGCCGCCGCGGGCAGCTCGATCACGAACCTCGCGCCGCGGGGCTGGTTGTCCTCCACCCGGATGCGCCCGTGGTGGTCGGAAACGATCCGGTGGACGATCGCCAGACCGAGCCCGCTCCCCTTCTTCTTGGTCGAGAAGTAGGGCAGAAACAGCCGCTCGCGATCCTCGGGACGGATCCCGGGCCCCTCGTCCGCAACCTCCAGTCTGACGAGACCGGCGCCCTCTCCGGTTCGCGCCTCGATGGTGATCGTCCCCTCCCCCCCCATGGCTTCGACGGCGTTGTCCACCAGATTGACCAGCACCCTCTTGATCTGGTCCGGATCGAGCAGGAGGCGCGGGAGCTCCGGGTCGCAGCGGGCGCGCAGCGCGATCCGCGACCCGGCCCCGTTGTAGAGACCGACGACCGCCGCCACGACGTCCGCGAGGCGCGTCGGCACCGGTTGCGGGGCGGGCAGCCGCGCGAAGCGGCTGAATTCGTCGACCAGGTTCTTGAGGGTCGCGACCTCGCGGGCGATGGCGGCGGCGCCTTCCTCCACGACCGCGTCGAGATCGCGGGCCCGCTCGGCGACCTTCTTGCGGATCCTCTCGGCCGACAGCTGGATCGGCGTCAGGGGGTTCTTGATCTCGTGCGCCAGGCGACGCGCCACCTCGCGCCAGGCGGCGATCTTCTGGGCACGCATCAGATCGGTCAGGTCCTCCAGCACCAGGATGGCGCCCGCCGGCTCGCCCGCCTCCCCGCGCAACGAGGTCGCTCCGATGGCGAGATGCACGCTGCGCGCGGCGATCGGCAGCTCGATCTCGCGGACCGCCGATCGGTCCCCCCCCGAAACGACCTCGTGCAGCAGGCCGTCGACGGCGGCGTGGCCCTCCGCGGGGACGAGCGCGGTCCAGGGCCGGCCCTCCGCGGAAGACTCCGACTCCAGACCCAGCAGGCGCTGCGCCGCCCGGTTGGCCGTGGTCACCCGTCCGTCCCGATTGATCGACAGCACGGCGGTCGGGATCCCCTGCAGCAACGCCTCGATGTAGCGGCGGCGCGACATGAGCTCCCGATTGCTCCGGGAGAGCTCGATGTTGTGCCGCTCGATGGTCTCCTTGCCGGCGCGCAGCTCCGCCGTCATCCGGTTGAAGGACTCGACGAGAATCCCCAGCTCGTCCCCGGCCTTGACCTCCACCTGCACGTCGAGGTTCCCGGCGGAGATGTCCCGCGTCGCCTGGAGCAGCGATTGGATCGGCTCGGTGATCCTCCGCGCCAGATAGAGGCCGATCCAGGTCACCGAGAACAGGACGACCAGAGTGATCAGGGCGAACACCAGGACGTACACCCGCTTGATCAACCCCTTCTGGGCCCGGATCTGCCGGTAGTCCTCGTTGCTGCGGCTGACCGCCGCGGCAAGCCGCGCCAGGTCCCGGCGGAGGTAGATGCCGGCGACCGCCACGCCCCGGACGGGGCCCTCCCCGGGTACGGGATGTCCGCACCGGATCAGGTGCCCCCCGCGGAACTCCGTCACCCAGGTGAAGGGCCGGCCGGCGCGCGCCCCCTCCATCTGGCTGGGCGGGATCTCCTCCATGTCGCCGGTGGCCGGAACGTGCGGGTCGAGGACCAGCCAGGGAGCGCCGGGGCCCGGGTAGAGGGCGACCAGGTCGAGGTGGTACTCCCGCAGCAATCCTCCGAGCGTCCGCGGCACCTCGTCGCGACGGGACGGGTCGAGAAGCGCCGCCTCCCCCGCCCGGCGCGCCACCTCGCGCGCGAACGCGGCGCCCCGCTCCCGGGCGTCCTCGTAGTAGGCGTCGACGATCGCCTGCGACCCCTCGGTGAGGCGATCCATCGGCTCGTTGAACCAGCGGTCGACGCTGCGCTGGATCATCTGGAGCGCCGCCCAGAAGATGATCCCCGAGGGCACGAGCCACAGAAGGAGGAGCGTGAACACCAGCCGGGTCCGGAATCGGGAGCCCAGGATCCCGCGCCGGCGCTCCACCAGCGCCTTGACCAGATTGCGCATGAGGAGGGTCAGCAGGGTCAGGACGAGGAGGGCGTTGGTCAGGAACAGGACGGACAGCAGGACCGAGTTGGTGATGTAGGGCCAGGCGAGATCGTCGGCGTTGCGCAGGACGAAGTACCCGCCCAGGAAAATCAGCAGGAGCGCCAGGACGCCGAATTGCAGGAGCCGGTCGACGCGGACCCGGGACGAAGCGCCTTCCGCCGGGTCGTTGTCAGGGATGGGTGGCATGGGGGCTCCCCGCCGGCGCCCCGATCTCCGCGCGGATCCAGGGGGTGTCGAGCGACCAGGGGATCAGGTAGAAGCGCCAGACGAGTCCCAGGTTCGATTTGGCCTTGAGGTAGTAGGAACGGCCGGGTTCCAGGACCGCGGTCCCGGCCACCGGCAGATCCCGGAGTCCGGTGAGGAAGGCGCGCATGTCGGCCTCGTCGTCGGTGACCCTGGTCTCGGCGATCTCGCCGTCCACGCGCCGCACCAGGGTGAACTGCCGCGTCAGGGTGTCGTGGCGCACCGTGCAGGCGACCTGGCGGCGCGCCACGAGGGCGTCCAGGAACCCGCTGCGGCGGCGGTACAGATGCAGGCGGTACTCGACCGTGGTCTCCAGACCCGCGCCGATCTCCTCCGCGAGCGCCGGGGTCAGGGCCCCCTCGAGGCGGACGCTGGCGAGGACCTGCCCTTCTTCCAGACGGGTGCCCAGCTCGACGAGCACCGGATCGGCCGAAGCCTCGCGGGCGACGGCGAGGCACGACACGAGGATCACGATGGCGCGGCTGGATTTCATCGTTGGACGCGGGCGGCGGCGCGGCACGGCGCGACGGACGGGGCCCCGACCGGATGCAGTCTAACGAACGCGCGAGGGGCGTGACAAGGGCCGGGTCGCGGCGGGACCCCGGAGGCGGGTGACTTCCGGCCGGCTCAGGACGCCAGCGGCGCCTGCAGCGGCACCAGCGCGTCCTTGAGGTGGGCGTAGGCTGCGAGGGTGCCGGCAGGCAGCCGGTCCTCGGATGTGGCGATCGACCAGCTGGCGCGCTGGCTCATGATGCGACGCACCAGGGCCGCATGCAGCCGGTGCCCCCCCTTGAAGGCGATCACGTGGGCCCGGAGGGGCGCCCCGAGCAGGGCCAGGTCGCCGATCAGATCCAGGACCTTGTGGCGGACGAACTCGTCGGGGAAGCGCAGGGCTCCGTTAAGGACACCGTCATCCCCGACGACCACCGCGTTGTCCAGCGAGCCGCCGCGCGCCAGACCCGCCCGGCGCATCGCGGCGACATCGCGCATCAGGCAGAAGGTCCGGGCCGGCGCGATCGCCGCGGCGTAGGAGGCGGCCTCCACTCCGGTCTCCAGCGCCTGGTAGCCGATGGCCGGGTGCGGGAACTCGATGGCGTAGGTCGCCCGGAGGTCGTTGGCCGGCAGGGCCAGGATCTCCTTCTCCCCTTCCTTGATGCGCACGGGCCGGTTCAGGGAGAGATAGCGGCGCGGGACGTCGAGGGCCCGCGTTCCGGCCTCGAGGATCGCCTCCACGAAGGGCAGGGCGCTGCCATCGAGAATCGGCACCTCGGGGCCGTCGAGTTCGACGCGCGCATTGTCGACCCCCAGGCCGTGCAGCGCCGACAGGAGGTGCTCCACCGTCATGATCCGCGCATCGCCGCGCGACAGGGTGGTCGACAGGCTGCCCCCCTGGAGCAGCTGCCAGGACGCCGGCAGTACCGCCCTGTCCTCCCGGCGCAGGAAGACGAGGCCGCTCCCGGCCTCTGCCGGGAGGAGACGCAGCCGCGCGGTGGCGCCGGTGTGGAGCCCGTTGCCCTGAAGCTCGACCGACCTCGCCAGCGTTCTCTGCAGATCCACGTTCCCTCCCCCATACCGGTCGTGCGGCTTCCCCTACTGCACCGCATATGCCATCCTGAGTCCAGCCGAGAGAATCTTAATAACACTTGTATTCCGTTATAGTTGCAGCATTAACCCGGGGTCTGTCCCGTACCCCTGACGGGCAGACCAGGTGCGCATTCGCCACAGTCGAGTGTGGCATCCGCACCAGTCGGGCCGGGTTTGACTCACCCGATCCCCTGTGGTATGAGGGGCCGGCGTCACGATTGGAGCGCGGATGGGCGGGCGTCTCAGGGAACGGATCGAGTCGGAGTCGGGAAGGCTGCTGCGGGAACGGGCGGCGCGGATCCGGACGCAGATCGAAGGGGCGCTCCGGGAGCTTTCCGACCCGCTGGAGCTCGAGCTGGCCCCCGGCGAGTGGGGGGCCGCCGAGGGGGAAGGACAGGTCCAGGCGCTGCGCGAGGCGGTCGACGCGCTGGCACGCCACGAGTCGCAGCGGGACATCCTCACCGCCCTCATGGACGCCGCGGCCGCCTTCTATCCGCGCGCCGCGGTCTTCGTCGTCAAGGAAGGAACCCTGTCCGGGTGGGCCGGTCTCGGATTTCTTGGAGAGGGCGGGTTCGTGAGCGAGGCGGTCCCGCGTGTCACTCTCCCCGCCGGCGAGGACCACCTCCTCGGACGGGCGCTGCGTTCCCGCTCGCTGCAGCGCGCCGGGCCGGAAGGTCCGGGGGAGCGGATCATCGCGGCGCTCGGCCGCGTCAGACCGCGGGAGACCTGCGCCGTGCCGGTCCTGGTCCGGACCCGGCCCGTGGCCGTGCTGTACGGCGACACCGGAACGACCGCCGACGCGGGACGCCCGCTGTCCTTCGACGTCGTGGCGCGGGTGGCCGGTCTTGCGATGGAGCGTCTCGCCGCCCACACCCGGCGACCCACCCGGCCCGGCGAGGCGCCACCACCGGTTCCCGCGCCCCACGCCGCGCGGGCGGGAGGCGTCATCACCCCGCCCGAGGAGGCCGAGGTGCGCGCCCTCATCGCGGATCTCGACACCATCCCCCGGCGGCCGGCCGCCGACGACGGCCTCTCCGACGAGGAGCGCCGGAGGCAGTCGGATGCCCGCCGCTTCGCGCACCTCCTGGTCTCCGAGCTCCTGCTCTACAACGAGGAGGCGGTCCTGCAGGGGCGGCGGCACCGCGACCTCTACGCGCGGCTCTCCAAGGAGATCGAACGCAGCCGGCAGGCCTACCGGGACCGGTTTCCGTCACGGACCGGCGCGCGCGATCATTTCGAGGAGGAGCTGGTGCGGTTGCTGGCGGAGGGGAACACCGCGCTCATGGGGTCGCACTGACCGTACCGGACTTCCACGACCTCAGCGTCGCGCGCCGAGGGCCGCGAGCAGTTTTTCGTGGATCCCGCCGAAGGCGCCGTTCGACATCACCAGGACGACGTCCCCGGTCCCGGCCTCCGCAGCGAGCCTGGCCACCAGACCCTCGACATCCGGCACGCATGCGGCATCCTTGCCCCGGGCCTGCAGATCGCGCACCAGCCGTTCCACCGAAAAGCGCTGTCCTTCCGGCGCCCGCTCGGGGTGATCGACCGCGGCAATCAGGGTCCGGTCGGCGTCGTCGAACGCCTTGCCATACTCCTCCTGGAAGACGCTTCGCCGCGTCGTGTTGGTACGCGGCTCGAAGACCGCCCAGAGGCGGCGGCCGCGATAGCGGTCGCGGGTGGCCGCCAGCGTCTCGCGCACCGCCGTCGGGTGATGCGCGAAGTCGTCGATCACCAGGATACCGCCGGACTGTCCGCGCACCTCCTGGCGTCGTTTCATGCCGGCGAAGGTCCGCAGCCCCTCACCGATCGCCGCGGGCGCGATTCCCCGATGATGGGCCACGGCGACGACGGAGAGAATGTTGCGCAGGTTGTGCATCCCGGTAAGCGTCGTCCGGTAGATGCCGAACGGCTCGCGGTCCCTGCTCACTTCGATCTCCATGCCGTCCGGCCCCGCGGAGCGGATCAGCCCGCGCCACCCCTCGCCCCCTCCGGTCCCGTAAGGCTGCCGCGGGCACCGCGCGGCCGCGATCACCTCGCGGACGTTGAGATCGTCGGCGCAGTACACCAGCAGCCCGTCCTCGGGGATCAGATCGACGAATCGCCGGAAGGCCTCCTTCACGGAGGGCAGATCGGCGTACATCTCGGCATGGTCGTATTCGACCGAAGTCAGGACCGCGGTCCGCGGCCGGTAGTGCAGGAACTTCGGTCCCTTGTCGAAAAACGCCGTCTCGTACTCGTCCCCTTCGATGACGAACTCCTCCCCCTGGCCGAGACCGTACGAGCGGTTGAAGTTGCGCAGCACCCCGCCGACCAGGAACGACGGATGGCGTTCTCCAACCGACAGGATCCACGCCATCAGTCCCGCCGTCGTCGTCTTGCCGTGCGTCCCGGCGACCACGATGGGGTGACGGCCCTCCAGGAACAGGCGGGCGATCGCCTGAGGCATGCTGAGGCAGGGGATCCCCTCCGCCGCGGCAGCGACCGCCTCGGGGTTGGCGCGGGTGGCGATGTTGCCGATGACGACGAGATCGGGGCGCGGGGCGAGATTCTCCGCCCGGTAGCCTTCGATCAGGCGGATCCCCTTCTCCTTGAGCATGGTGCTCATCGGGGGGTAGACGGCCTGATCCGAGCCGCGGACGTCGAACCCGGCGTCGGCGAGCAGCCCGGCGAGCGAGCCCATGCCGGTGCCGCAGATGCCGACGAGGTGGACGCTCTTGACGACCGGTGGCGCTTGAAAAGCGGGCATGCGGGCGGGCCCCCGACCGGCCGCCTCACCGGCGGCCGGCGAACGGAAGTCCTACTGGCCGCTCGTCCCTGCGGGGTTCAGACCGAGCGCTTCGTCGGTGATCAGGCCGATCTTTTCGGCGCCACCGCCGCGGATCTCGTCCATGACGCCGACGACAAACTGGTACGGGATCTCGTTTTCCGCCTGGAAGAAGACGACCTTTTCGCGCCGCCCCTTCATGAGTCCCTCGATCCGCTCCCGGACCGCTCCGGCCCCGCCGGGAATCTCCTCCTGATTCAGGAGGATGACCGGGGATTCCACCGGACCGCGGACGGTGATGATGAGCTGCTCAACGACGTCCGTCGGAGCCTCCGCTTCAGTCTTCGGCGGCACCGAAATGTCGAGGGCGCGGCTGAGAAGCGGCGTCACCACCATGAAGATGATGAGCAGTACCAGGACGATGTCAACGAAGGGGGTGACGTTGATGTCGGACTTGACGCCGCTGCCTCCGAGTTGCATGGCCATGTGCTGTTCCTCCTACTGCTCGCTGCCCGGCGTCTTCTCGGTGACCAGCGAGACCGTCTCGAACCCGGCGTCGTTGGTCTCGATCATCACCTTGCGGACGTCGCCATACAGCATCGCCCGGTCCGCCTTGATCAGGACCGACTTCTCCGGCATCCGGTCGTGGATCTCGGTCATCTCGGCCAGGTACTGCTCCCGGGGGATCGGCTTCTTCTGGACGAAGATCGACTCTTCGCCGTTGGCCTCGGTTCGCACCGCGACGATGATGGCGTGCGCCTCGTCGTCTTCCTTCTTCTCGGTGTTCTTGGCGAACGGCAGATTGACCTGGATCCCCTCCTGCAGCATGGGCGTCACCACCATGAAGATGATGAGCAGCACCAGGCAGATGTCGACGAAGGGGGTCACGTTGATTTCGGAATTGAACCCCTTGTTGCTACCGAGCGACGCTGCCATGCCCCGTTCCCTGCCGCTTCAGGAAGAAATCGACCAGCTCGGACGACGAGTTGGACATCTCGATCCCGAAGAATTCGATCTGCCCCTGGAAGTAGTTGAACATCCAGACCGCCGGAATGGCGACCCCCAGGCCGACCGCGGTGTTGATCAGCGCCTCGGCGATCCCGGCCGAAACCGCCCCGATGCCGCCCGAGCCGCTCATGGCCATGCTGGTGAAGGCGTTGATGATGCCGATGACGGTCCCCAGCAATCCGATGAAGGGGGCGGTGGAGCCGATGGTCGCCAGCCCGCCGAGTCCGCGCTTCATCTCCGCCGTGGTCAGGGCCGCCGCGCGCTCGACCGCGAGGCGCACCGACTCCACGGCGTCGTGGCTGGGCTGATCTTCCTTTTCGAACATGAACTGTTGCAGGCCGGCCGCAAGGACCTTTGCCAGGTGGCTCTTGTTGTACCGCTTGGCGGCCTCCACCGCCTGACGGTAGTTCCCCTCCCGCAGCGACTTGGTCGCCAGCGGCAGGTAATCGATCGACTGTTTCTTCGCGGCCCGGAAGTACAGGAACCGTTCGATGAACAATCCCAGCGAGTAAATCGACATCAGCACCATGAGCATGGCGATGCCCTTCGCGAGGAAGGTCATCTGTCCCCACATTTCAAAAAACGAATGACCCATCATAGGCGCACGCCCTCCTTGCGACCCGTGTCTGCTTACTGCAGCACGAAGTCCACGACAATCGTGAAATAGACGTCCACCGGCTTGCCGTTCTGCAGGCCGGGCTTGTATTTCCATTGCTTGACCGCCGCGATGGCGGCCTCGTCGAAGCCGAATTTGGAGCCGGGCGATCGGAGCACGGTGATGTCCGCCACCGCCCCGTCCTTGCGGATGACCGCCTGGAGGATGACCTGCCCCTGGACCTTGGCCTTGCGTGCGATCTCCGGGTAGGTCGGGTTTTTCTTGACGATGATCTCGGGGTTGCTGACGCCGCCGATGCCCGCGTAGAGCGGCTGATCGAGCATCCCTCCCTCGACGCCGCCGAGCATCCCTCCCAGGACGCCGCCCACCACGCCGCCGACGACGCCGCCGACGACACCGCCCACCACGCCCCCTTCCACCCCGCCGTCCACGCCTTCGTCCTCGCCCAGGTCTTCCTCGGGGGCGGTGATCGGCACCGGCTTGTCCTCCGGGACCATCTTGGGCTGGACCAGCTCGGTCGGCTTGGGGATCTCCTTGGGCTTGATCTCCGTGGTCTTCTTCTTCCGCGCCGGGGGCGGCGGGGGGGGCGGCGGGGGCGGCGGTGCCGCCACGAACGAGATGGTGATCGGCGGCGCCGGGACCGACTCCACGGTCATGAAGGAGGCGATGACCATGCCGCCGAGGACCACGGCGTGCGCGGCGATCGCGACCGGGAACGACAGCCACCGCCGGCTGCGTTGCCGTTTCTTCGTCGATATGACGACCGACTCGAACAAGGCCTCACCTCATCTGGCTCGCCCGTCCCGCGGCCCGCGGGACGGCGCGGGAACGGACCGCCTACTTCTTCGCCATGGCCTTTTTGCGCAGGTCGAGCGCGATGCGCTGCTGGGCGTCGGCCTCCTGCATCCACTTCGCGAACTCCTCGGTGTTGCCCAGCAGCTGGGCCACCTTGGCCTTTTCGCGGTACAGGAGGTTGATATAGAGCACCGCTTCGAAGTAGTTCTCGCGCTCCGCCGCCGCCCGCTTCAGGTAATCGAGACCGATGTCGACCAGCTCCTTGCGGCGGTCCAGCTCCATGGTCGTCCCCGCCTTGTAGACCTTCTCCCAGCACAGGACGCCGATGGTATAGAGCGCCTCCGGGTTCTTCTTCTCGAGCTCGGCGCGCCGCTTGTACCACTCGAGAGAGGACTCGAAATCCCCCTTCTTCGAGTAGATCATCCCCAGGATCTGGGCCAGCCGGGACACCGCCTCGGTGTCGTCCCCCTGGCGCTTGACCTCCTCCTCGAAGAAAGCCGCCGCTTCGTCGTACCGCTCGGCCTGGAGGAACACGGTCAGGAGCTGCGCCTTGGCCTCTTCGTCGCCGGGGTCGTACTGGATGTACCGCTTCAGGCTCTCGATGGCCTTCTGGGAGAAGAGGAGATCCTTGGGGTGGCGCGATCCGGGCTTGTAGAGGGCCATGTAGGCCAGCCCGGCGTTGTGGTACGCGATCGGAAGCTCGGGATTCAGGTAGGTGCTGTACCGGTACCACTGGACCGCTTTGTTGAAGTCCTGCGCCTTGTAGTACTCGTTTCCCTGCTTGGCCGCGTAGTTCGCTTTCAGTCGATTGATTGCCGACTGGCAGCCTGTCCCCGGCAGCAGGACGAGGGTCGCCAGGACCAGGGTGGCCGATCGCCTCACTCCGATCATCGCACTCCTCCGGAACGGCCCCGTGAGCCGGGCCGCCGACGGCCTCGCTGCTCTCTGCGTGGGGCGGAGGGCGATCCGCTCGCCCATCCGGCCGCGCATCATAGCCCGACTGGCCCCGAATTCTCAAGCAGCGGACGGGGGGATCGGGCGGGCCGCCGCGGCGTTTGCCCTGCACCGGCATCGCACCGGCTGGAGCCGCCGGAGAAAGAAAAAGGGCCGCCGCGCGAGGGGGCGCGGCGGCCCTTCGGCCGCGGAGCCGAAGCGCGGCCGATCAGGCGATGCTCATCTGGCTCCGGAGTCCGTCGAGCTGCAGCCGGAGCTTCAGGAGCGCCTCACGCTCGAGCTGGCGGACGCGCTCCTTGCTCAGTTTCAGGATGCGCGATACCGCTTCGAGCGTCAGCTCGCTCCCGTCCCGCATCCCGAAGCGACGCTCGATGATGTACCGCTCCCGCGGGGGCAGCTGCCGGAGGGCTTTCGCGAGGATGCGGTCCATCTCCTCCCGCAGAATTTCCCGCTCGTGCCGGAAGGAGTTCGGATCGGAGAGAAACGCCTCCAGGCGGGTCTCCTCGTCCGGAGAGATGAAATCATCGTAGCTGGTTGCGTGGGGGAGAAGTTGGTGCCACATGTGCAGCTGGCCCTCCTTTCACGGCGCAGGCATTTAGCAACATCCCTGCCAACTCGCACGTGACCCATTGGATGGGTCGCGGCGCGGCCAGGATGCAGCGCCGCGCCCCGGGTCAAGCGGCCGGATCGGGCTGATTTCAGGGAGGCTGCGCCCCATCCCCCGTCCGCCCGCCGGCGCCGCGCGGGCGTCGTCGATTCTCCCGCCCGGGCGTTCGGGCCGGTCGTTTTGGCACGCTGGGTGAACACTATGACTTTTTGACAGGCCACTGCGCCCTCCGATACAGTCCGTGGACGCCCGGGTGCCGCGTGGACAGGGAACGGATCGCCGACGCCCTCGAAGAATTCGCCCTCCTTCTGGAGATGAAGGGGGAAAGTCCGTTCAAAACGCGGGCCTACGCCAACGCCGCCGACCTCCTCCGGGCCCTGGATCAGGATCTCGGCGCGCTGGTCCGGGACGGTCGTCTCACCTCCCTCAAGGGGATCGGCAAGGCCCTCAGCGAGAAAATCGCCGCCCTCTATCTCACGGGCGCCCTGCCCGCCCTGGACGATCTCCGGGCCGAGGTCCCGCAGGCGAAGGCCATCCGGGAGTTCCTGCGGATCCCGGGTCTCGGGATCAAGAAGGCCCGGATCCTGGCCGAATCGCTTCAAGTCGCCAGCCTGGGGGAGCTGGAGTACGCCTGCCGGGAGAACCGTCTCCTCGAGCTGCCCGGTTTCGGGGCGAGGGCCCAGGAGAAGATCCTCCGTGGCATCGAGCGGCTGAAGGACTACAGCCGCCAGCTGCTCCTGAACGACGCATCCAGGATTTCGGAGACGATCGGGGAGGCGATCGGCCGCGTCGCCGGGGTCCGCGAGGTCCTGGTCGCCGGTCCCCTGCGCCGCTCCCGGGAAACCATCGACGCCCTGGCGCTGGTCGCGGTGGGCGGCGACCCCGGTTCGATCCTGGCGGCGGTCTCCGGCCTTGCGGGGGTCCAGTCGGCGGCCGCCCGCGGCGGCTCCCGGATCGAGGCCGCGCTCCAGGGTGGCATCCCCTTGACCCTCCTGATGGCCGCGCCCGGCGGCCGCACCGGGGCTCTTCTCGACGCAACCGGGAGCGAAGCGCACGTCGAGGCGCTGCGTCGGCGCGCCGCGGGGCTCGGCTTCGAGCTCCGCCCGGACGGGCTCTACCGCGCCGGCCGCCCGCGGGACACACCGGAGGAGGAGGCGCTGTATGCCGCCCTGGACATGGCGTTCGTCCCGCCCGAGCTGCGCGAGGGGGAGGAGGCGATCGCGATGGCGATCGACCGCCGGTTGCCGGCCCTCATCCGGGAACGGGACCTCCGCGGCATCGTCCACGTCCATTCCACATGGAGCGACGGCCGTCTGACGATCGACGAAATCGTCCGCCGCAGCGCCGCTCTCGGCTACGACTACGTCGGCATCTCGGATCACAGCCGCTCGGCACGCTACGCACGGGGGTTGTCGGTGGAATCGCTGCGCCAGCAGCAGCTGCAGATCGACGCGGCCCGGGAGGCCCACCCGGAGATCCGCGTTCTCAAGGGCAGCGAGGTGGACATCCTGCCGGATGGGACGCTCGACTATCCCGACGAGGTGCTGGCCACGTTCGATTTCGTCGTGGCCTCGGTCCACTCGCAGTTCACCCTCCCGGAGGAGGAGCAGACCCGGCGGATCGTCCGGGCCCTGCGGCATCCGCGGACCACCATCCTCGGCCACCCGACGGGGCGGCTGCTTCTGGCGCGCGATCCCTACGCGGTCGATCTGGAGGCGGTGCTGCGCGCGGCGGCGCAGGAGGGGGTCTTCGTCGAGCTCAATGCCCACCCCAGCCGCCTGGACCTCGACAGCGCCGCCTGCCGGAGGCTGCGGGAGCTGGGGGGGCGGGTGGCCATCGACCCCGATGCCCACGACGCCGAGGGGCTGGGCCACGCCCGCTTCGGAGTCGGCGTGGCCCGCCGCGCGGGGCTCACGGCCGCCGACGTCCTCAACACCACCTCGGCTTCCGGTCTGGATGCGGCCCTCCGGAGAGCGGCGCGGTGACCCCGCGGAGCGCCCGCTCCGCGTCGGCGCGGGCGCCGCTGCCGCGGGTCCTGGAGGCGCTCCGCGCCGCGCGGCCCGAGGCCCGCGTGGAGCTCGATCATCGCAACCCCTTCGAGCTTCTGGTCGCCACCATCCTGTCGGCGCAATCGACCGATGCCCGGGTCAACCTGGTGACGCCGATCCTGTTCCGCGCCTGGCCCGGCGCCGCGGCCCTGGCGGCCGCCCCGATCGACCGGATCGAGGAGGTCATCCGATCGACCGGGTTCTTCCGCGCCAAGGCCAAGGCCATCCAGGGCTGCGCCCGCGCCATCGTCGAGCGGCATGGAGGCGAGGTCCCACGCACGATCGGGGAGCTGACCGCCCTCCCCGGTGTCGGCCGCAAGACGGCCAACGTCGTGCTGGGGGCGGCGTGGGGCATCGCCTCGGGGATCGTGGTCGACACGCACATGGCGCGGGTGGCACGGCGGCTCGGATGGACCCGACGGAGCGACCCCGTGACGATCGAAAAGGACCTGATGGCGATCGTTCCCGAACGCGACTGGGTCTTCTGCTCCATCGCGATGGTCCTGCACGGCCGCTACGTGTGCCGGGCGCGGCGACCACGCTGCGGCGTCTGCGCGCTGCGCCCGTACTGTCCCTCGCGCCACCTGGAGGAATCGGCGGGGGGGGCCGGTGGGGGCAGGGTCACCCGGCGGAGGCGGCGGGGCGGTCCTCGTCGTCGTCGTCCGGACCGGGGTCGAGCTTGAATCCGACCCGCTCCGCTTCGCGCAACGCCCGGCGGACCAGTCGTTGCTCGCGCCAGCGGCGGATCCAGCGGCGCACGGTGCGGCTCTCGGCGCTCAGGAGGGCCAGACCGGGAAGGAACAACAGGATCCCGGGACCCGGCATCACCATCAGGATGAGGCCGCCGACCGTCAGCCCCCATCCGGCGGACAGACGCACGAGCCTCCAGACGCGGCGCTTCCCCTCCTCGAAGGTCATCACGGCAGGATCTCGTCCGTGAGGTGGCCGACGTAGACCAGGCGGGCGTCCCCCTCGAGCCGGACACCGGTGGCGCGCCGCGCCTCCCCCTCGTAGCGCACCTCGATCCATTCCCCCGATCGCGTCCGCAGACGCATCGGCTGGGCGCCCCGGCCCGCGGCGCCGGCGGCGATCGCCGCCGCGACGCAGCCGGTGCCGCAGGCGAGGGTCTCCCCCTCCACCCCGCGCTCGAAGGTCCGGATCGCCAGCCCGCCCTGCAGCAGGGGGTGGACGAAGTTGACGTTCACCCCGGCCGGCGCGAAACGGGGGTGCTGGCGCAGCGCCCGGCCCAGCAAGTCGATCGCCTGGGTCGCGGCGAACTCGCGGAACACCACGAAGTGGGGCACCCCGGTGTCGACGAACGTGCCGCGGATGACCTGACCCTCGCAGGCGACTTCGATCTCCTCGGTTCCGCGCGGGTCGCGCATCTCGAGGGACACGCGCCGCCCCTGGATCTCGGCGTGGTGCACCATGACGTCGGTCTCGAGGCGCAGCCGCGGCGGGGCGATCCCCTGCAGGTATGCCAGACGGGCGGCGCAGCGGGCGCCGTTGCCGCAGAAAGTCGGCCGGCCGTCCGGGTTGTAGAAGCTGGCGCGGACATCCGCCCCGGACGATCGTTCCAGCAGGATCACGCCGTCGGCCCCGACCGACAGACCGCGCGCGCAGAGGGCGGGGACGCGCGATGGCAGACCCGCCGCCCGCAGGGAGCCGTTTCGATCGTCGAACAGGATGAAGTCGTTGCCGCCCGCCGTCATCTTGAAGAACTCGGAGGCGAGGGGCGCGGCGAGGCGTGGCGGGCTCATCGGTCGCCTCCCTCGCCGGCGGGGGACAGCATTTCGGTTTCTTCCGCGGACGGGACGCTTTCGTTCGGAGGTTCGGCCGAATCGAACGCGGTCACGCGGTAATCATAACGCACGCCCGCGGCCGCCGCGGGCTCGACCCACGAGGGCTCCGCGGCGTCCACCTCGGCCACCAGACGCCACTCCTCCCCGATCCCCGCGGCGCGCCGGTGGATCCGATAGCCGCGCAGGTCGGCCTCCTCGTTGGGGAACCAGTAGAGCCGGATCGCCCCCCCCTCGATCGCCACCGCAAGCCCGTCGGGCGCTTTGGGCGGATAGACGTCCCGCGGCACCACGCGGACCGGCGCGGTTCCGGCGCTCTCCCGGGGTGGTCCCTCGCCGGAGGCCACCGCACGCACGCTGTAGACGCAGGCTTCGCCGTAGCGGAACGTCCGATCCACCCAGGAGGTCCCGTCAATCGGAGCCGGATTGAGCGGCGCTCCCGGTTCCCCTGCCCCCCGCTCCCCCAGGCGGTACACGTTGAACCGGAGACCGGGCGGCGAGTCTTCGCCCGGCGACCAGGAGAGCCGGAGCTCCCCCTCCGCCGCCTCGACCGCGAGCCCCCGCGGGGCGGGGGGTGCCGGCGCCAGGTCGAGCGGCACCGGCATCGCCAGCGACGAGCGCTTCTCGTCCGGATCGTGGATCAGCACCGAATAGAGGTGGCGCGGTCCGCTCCGCGGTACGGCCGCTCCCCGGGGAGCGGGGGAACCCGGCGCGGCCACGCCCGGCGTCGCGGCGGCGGGGGGGGCGGCGGGGAGAGGGACGTCCGGGGCGTCGGGGAAGGCCCCAGGAGCGATGGCGTCGCGGTACACCAGCCGGCCACCCGGCGCCGCGGCGGCCAGCGCTTCCCCGCTCAGGGTCGCAAGGGTCGCGGCCTCCTTCTCGAACTGCCGCAGCAGGTAGCGGCGCGACACGCTGGCGAGGGAGAAGGTCGGGGCGGTCTGCATCCTCATGATGCGCACCACCGGCCGGGGCAGCGGCGATCCGTCGGTCCGCGTCCCGGGGAGGATCGCGGTCAGGACCACCTCGCCGCCGACCTGCCGCACCCGCAGCTCGCGGGCCGCCGCGGGCGCCAGCCGGATGGGCGACCTGCTGCGCACC
>JBOGOE010000230.1:0-1748 GCA_050747445.1 Candidatus Polarisedimenticolia bacterium
ACCTCGATCAGGCGGTCGCGATCCCCCACCAGAAGCGGCCGGCAGACGGCGAGAACGGCGGGCGACACGGCGGCCTTCAGGCAGATCTCGGGCCCGACCCCGAACGGGTCGCCCGTGCTGATGGCGATGACCGGTTTCATGCGAACGGAGCGGCGGGGGAGGCCGGGCGCGGATGGCGCGTGGTCCGATGCCGCCGCGCCCCGCCCTCCCGGAGCGTCAGATCCCGTCGGTGCGCAGCGGACGGGAGTTGTCGCCCTCCTCGGCCTTGTACATGTACTTGATGCAGTCCTTGAAGACCATCAGGTTCGGCGCCCCGACGCGGTTCACCTTGATGCAGTCCTTGTCGTACCACTCGACGATTCCCCGCAGCTCCTCGCCGTCCTTGAGGACGACGACCATGGGGGTGCGGGCGTTCATCTGCTTCAGGTAGTAGAACGCCTCCGCGTTGGTCTGCTCCGGCGGGACCTGCTTGCGCCGCGGTTTCATCAGCGGCAGCCGGTCCTTCAGCTCGGTGAGATTGGGTCGGATCAGCTTGCGGTTCACGTGGGCCCTCTCCCTCCCCTGGAGTCCCGCCTCCGTGGGTCCAGGAGCTGTGCGCGCCGTCGCGACGTGGGCGGTCGCTTCGACGCGGTGCTGCAGGGAGCCGTCCCGCCGGCTCCCGCCTCCTCGCAGCGAGAACCTGCGAGGATTCCGCCCGGAGCGCCCGGAGGCGCTTCCGGCGCAGACCCTGCACCAGGATCAGAACTGCCGTCCGGCTGGCTCGAGGTCTGGGGACGTACTGGGGCGCATCCTAGCACAGCTCCACACGGGCAACAAGAGTGATCCCGCGCCACCGTCGGTGGCATCGGACGGCGAGAGTCAGGTCGCGAGGTCCCGGTACGACTCGCGCACCACGCGGAGCATCGCCGGGTGGATCGACGGCGGCGCGGCGATGATGTCGCCGCTCTCGAGGAATCCGTCCTGGCCCTGGAAATCGCTCACCACGCCGCCCGCCTCGCGGACGATGAGGCTGCCGGCGGCGACGTCCCACGGCGACAGGGCCATCTCCCAGAACCCGCCGTAGCGACCGCAGGCCACCCAGGCCAGGTCGAGGGCCGCCGAGCCGTCGCGGCGGATCCCCGCGGCCCCCAGGATGAAGGAACGGAACGACTTCAAGTATGGGTCGAGCCGATCGATGGAGCGGAAGGGGATGCCGGTCACGAGCAGGGCCTGCGACAGACGCGTCACGGACGCCACCCGGATCGGCTCGCCGTTCCGGAACGCCCCCATGTCGCGGACCGCCGTGAACATCTCGTCGCGCAGCGGGTCGTACACCGCCGCGGCGCGCAGCCCCTGCGGGTCGGACACACCGACCGAGACGCAGAACAGCGGCACGCCGTGGACGAAGTTGGTGGTGCCGTCGAGCGGGTCGATGTACCAGCGGTACCCCGCGGTGCCGGCGCGCGGCGCCGACTCCTCGGCGAGGATGGCGTGATCGGGGAAACGGTCGCGCACCAGCCGGACGATCGCCTCCTCCGCCTCCCGATCGACCACGGTGACGTAGTCGTTGCGCCCCTTCTCGTGCACCGGGTACGAGCCGCGCCGTCCCCAGTAATGCATCAGCACGCGGCCGCCCGCCCTGGCCGCCGCGGTGCAGGTGGAGAGATGGAAGTCGGCCGGGACGCGTCCGGCGCGTGCCTGCTCGCGCCGCCCCGCGGCGACGCTCCCCTTCTCCAGACGGTGGCGCGCCACCGCGCGGCGCCGGGCAC
>JBOGOE010000231.1:0-7193 GCA_050747445.1 Candidatus Polarisedimenticolia bacterium
CTCGAAAGCGACGCCGACCCCCTCGCAGTGCCGGACTCCGTGCCGTCACCCGGCCCCGTCGCCGCTCCGATGGCGGCCCCGGCGGAGAGCGGCGCCACGGCCGATCCGGGAGGGGCGGTGCTGCAGAAGATCCTCGCCGAAGCGGTCGGCAAGCGGGCCTCGGGAATCCAGATCGAGCGGCGCGGCGGCGATCTCTCGCTGTTCTTCAGGATCGACGGCATCCTGTACCGGGCCCGGGTCCCGGCGCTGCAGACACCGGGGTCGCTGCCGGCGGCGGTCGCGGCGCGTGCCGGTCTTCCCGCCGAGGGAGCGGCCGCCGGCCGGATGACGATCCGCGCGGGCGAGCGGCGCATCGAGGTCGTGGTGCGCCGTCTCCCCGCCCCGGGAGCCGAGAGCCTCCTGTTGAAGCTCCTGGAGCGCCCCGATTTCGTCCGGCCGCTCGAGGCCGTGGGCGCCAGCCGCGCCGATCTCAAGCGGCTGCTTCAGGCGACGGAGCAGCCCCACGGTCTGATCCTCCTGAGCGGGCCGCCGCACAACGGCGTCGAATCGACCCGCTACTCCCTGATGGCGCATCTCGCCTCCCTGGGACGCAGGGTGTCCTCGATCGAGTCGCCGCTCTGGCTGCCGATCGTAGGGGCGCGCCAGGAGGAAGTCCCCTTCCCCGCCGAGCCGGAACGCGCGCGCGCCGCGGCCGCCGGGTTGGCGGGGACCGAGGTCCTGTTTCTCCCGGAGATCCAGACTCCCGCCATCGCCGCGCTGGCGGTGGAACAGGCGGCGTCCTGCCTCGTCGTCGCACCGCTTCAGGCACGGCGGGCCTCGCACGCACCGGCCGCCCTCCTCTGGTACCGGGTCGATCCGCAGGCGGTCGCCGCCGTCCTCCGGCTGGTGGTGAGCCAGCGGCTGGTCCGCCGGCTGTGCGATGGGTGCCGTGCGGCGACCCCGGCCGCCGACCACGTCCTGAAAATGATGGGTCTGACGCCGGACGAGGCGATGGACCTCACGATCTACCAGGGATCCGGCTGCGAGCGTTGCGGCCCGTTGAGCCCCGGCAGCATGGGGCGGGTGGCGCTGTACGAGGTGATGGAGGTGACGCCGGAAATCGGGAGCATCCTCGCCGCCGGGGGTCAGCCCGGCGAGATCGAGCGCGAGGCGCGCCGTGCGGGGATGAGCCCCCTGCGCGCCGCCTGTCTCGCGCTCGTCGGCCAGGGGATCACGAGTCTCGAGGAGTTCCAGAAGGGGAATTTCTGAAGACCGTCTCGACCGCGGTGACCAGCGCCGGCACCGTGTAGTCCCGCGGGATCGCCGCGATCCGGAAGCCATGGGCCCGCGCCGTGGCGGCGGTGATCGGTCCGATGCAGGCGGCCGGCGTGCCCCGCAGCCGCCGCCGCAGCCGCGGCGGCAACTTTTCCACGAAGTGGGTCACGGTCGAAGAGGACGTGAAGAGGACGAGATCGATCGCGCCGCGGCGCACTGCGGCCGCGAGCGGGGCGGTCCCCTCCCGCGATCGCACGGTGCGGTAGACCGGCGTCACGTCGACGCGCGCGCCCGCCCGCCGCAGCGTGCGGGGGAGCAGGTCGCGCGCCACGGCGGCGCGCGGGATCAGGACGTGCATCCCCCGCTTGACGCGCAGCGCCCGCAGCAGCCCCTCGGCGCGGTACTCCTCCGGGACCAGCGCCACGCGCAACCCCAGGCGTCCGACCGCCGCGGCGGTGGCCGGTCCGATGGCTGCGATGGTCCCCCGCAGCGTCCTCAGATCGACGCGCCGCCGGCGCAGCCGTTCGAAGAAGCGATCCACGCCGTTGGCGCTGGTGAAAATAACCAGGTCGTAGGTGGGCAGGCGCCGGAGGGCGCGATCGAGCGGCGCGTACGAGCGCGGCGGCGCGAAGGCGATGGCCGGGGCGGCGATCACCCGGGCGCCGCGCGCGGTCAGGGCCTCGATCAGGGGTCCCGCCTGCTCCCGCGCCCGGGTCACCACGAGGGTGCGGTCCGCGAGCGGGTGGGTGCGGCGCCCGACCAGACGCCGCCGCAGCCGCACGACGCCGCCCGTGATCAGGACCGCCGGCGGCGTCAGGCGCTTCCGGCGGGCGCGCGCGGCGATGTCGCCGAGGCTCCCTTCGATCACCTCGCCGTCCGGACGGGTCGCCCACCGGACCACGAGGGCCGGGGTCGCGGCGCTCCGGCCGTGGGCGATGAGACGGCGGCAGATCCGGGCCAGACGGCCGACCGCCATGTAGAGCACCAGGGTCTCGGCGCGCGCCAGCCAGCTCCAGTCGACCGTGGTGCCGCCCTTACCGGGATCCTCGTGACCGGTGGCCAGGACGACGCTGCTCGCGTAACGGCGGTCGGTCAGGGGGATGGCCGCGGCGGCCGCGGCCCCGGCGGCCGCGGTGACCCCGGGGACGATTGCGAACGGGACCCGCGCCGCCGCCAGCGCTTCGGTCTCCTCCCCCGCCCGCCCGAACAGCGACGGATCCCCCCCCTTGAGCCGCACCACGGTCAGCCCGCGACGGGCGCGCGCCACCATCAATCGGTTCACTTCGGCCTGGCTCGGATGCCGGCGGCCGTGCCGCTTGCCGGCGTCGATCCGCTCGGCCCGGGGAGGTGCTTCCTCCAGAAGGACGCGGGACGCCAGGGCGTCGTGGATCACCACGTCGGCCCGGGCGAGGATCTCCAGTCCGCGGCGGGTCAGCAGACCGGGGTCGCCGGGACCCGCGCCGACCAGGTAGACGCGGCCGCCCGACCGGCTCAAACCGGCTCCGGTGGGGCCGGCGCAGCGACCAGGGCCGCGGCGCCGCGCTCCAGAAGCGCTCGTGCCAGGGCCTCGCCGGTCGCCTCCGGTTGCGCCGTCGCGCCCTCCCGCGACGCGCGCAGAACGGTCTCGCCGCGTGGATCGGCCACCAGTCCCCTCAGTCGCAGGGTCGCGCCCGCGACCTCTCCGATCGCCGCGATCGGCGCCTGGCAGCCGCCCCCGAGACCCCTGAGGAAGGCACGCTCCGCGGCCACCGCGGCCGCCGTCGGCGGGTGGTTCAGGGCGCGAAGGAGAACCCGGAGCTCGCGATCCTCCTCCCGCGTCTCGATCGCGAGGGCTCCCTGCCCCACCGCGGGGAGCATGGTGTCGAAATCGAGAGTCGTCGCCTCGACCGGCCGCCCGAGGCGGGTGACGCCGGCGCGCGCGAGGACGATGGCGTCGTAGCGGCCCTCGCGGAGACGCCGCAGCCGGGTATCGACGTTGCCACGAAGATCGCGCAGCAGCAGGTCCGGGCGTCGCGCCCGGAGCTGGCAGGCGCGCCGGGGGCTGCCGGTGCCGACGGCGGCCCCGGGCGCGAGCGCTTCGAGTCCGGGCGCTCCGGGGGCGATGAGGATATCGTGCGGGTCCTCCCGTTCCGGGATGCAGCCGAGGACGAGCCCCGCCGGCTGCTCCGTCGGCAGGTCCTTGAGGCTGTGGACGGCGAGATCGACCCGGCCTGCGAGCAGGGCCTCCTCGATCTCCCTGACGAAGACCCCCTTGCCACCCATCGAGGCGAGCGGGCGCTCCGCCAGACGGTCACCGGACGTGTGGAGGATCTCGATCGTCGCGGCGCGCCCGAGCGATCGGAGCCGATCGCGGACCCATTCGGCCTGCCAGAGGGCCAGCGGGCTGCCACGGCTGCCGATCCGGAGCGCGCGCACCCCCTACGGATCCTCCGGACGCGGCGCGGGAGCCGCGTCCGCCTCGACCAGGCCGAACAGCTCGCGCAGCAGTCGCACCCGCACCCCGTCCGCCCCGTCGCGCGCCGCGCGCTTCAGGGCCTCCGTGGGGGGGTGCAGGACCTTGTTCACCAGCGCCTCGGCGAGCTGGCGCACGACCTCCTGCTGCCCGGGGGACAGCTCGGCGAGACGGCCCCGGAACCGGGCCAGCTCCTCGGAGCCGAACGCGTGCAGGTGGCGGCGCAGCGCCACGATGGTCGGCGCCACGTCGCGCGCGCTCAGCCACGCGAGGAACGACTCGGTCTCGTGCTCGACGATCGCCTCGGCGCCCTGACCCTCGTGGGCGCGCCCGTTCAGGTTGGCGTGCACGACCTTCTGGAGATCGTCGATGTCGTAGAGGTAGACGTTGTCGAGCGTGTTGACGCGCGGATCGACGTCACGCGGCACCGCGATATCGACCAGGAACAGCGGCCGCCCCCGGCGCGCCCGGCTGACGCGCTGTGCGTCCTCGTAGGTGACGACGTGCCCCGGGGCGGCGGTGGAGGCGACCACCACGTCGGCCCGCTCCATTTCCCCGGCGAGGCGATCGAAGGAGACCGCGCGGCCGCCGAGGTCGCGGGCGAGCTCCTCCGTCCGCTGCGCGGAGCGGCCGGCGACGACGATCGCGGCGCCCCCGCCCTGCAGGTGCTTCGCCACCAGACGCGCCATCTCCCCCGCCCCGACGACCAGCGTCGCCCGACCCTGCAGGTCGCCGAAGATGTCGTGCGCCAGCCGGGCGGCGACCGAGGCGACCGAGACCGGAGCGCGGGAGATGCCGGTGCGCGTCCGCACCCGCTTCGCGGCGGCGAAGGAGCGCTGCATCAGGGATTCGAGCACCGTGCCCAGCGTCCCCGCCTCGGCGGCGGCCGCGTACGCCTCCTTGACCTGTCCGAGGATCTGCACCTCCCCGATGATCATCGAATCGAGCGAGCAGGCGGTCCGGAACAGGTGGCGCACCGCCTCCGGGCCGGCGTGGAGGTAGCAATGGCGGTCGAGGTCCTCCTCGGAGAGACGGCGCTCGCGCCGCAGGAAGCCCCGCACCGCCGCGCCTGCGGCGCCCGACCGCGCGCTGACCACCAGCTCCGTCCGGTTGCAGGTCGAAAGGACCAGGGCCTCTTCCACCCCGGGCTCCGACAGAAGGCGGCTCGCCGCGCCGCGCAGCTCGTCCTGCAGGAACGCCGCACGCTCCCGGACCGCGAGCGGCGCGGTGGTGTGATTCATCCCGTAAATGAGGATCGGCATCGCCTCAATACACCCCGAGCATCCTCAAGAGCAGGGCCCCGAACCCGACGATGGTCAGCACGGCGGGATTGCGCCCGCGCCAGCCCCAGCCGAGCCGCGCCACCACGACCAACCCGAGGATCAGCCAGGCCAGGATCGCCAGGACCTCGCGCGGCTGCCAGGCCCACGGGGAGCCGGTCTGCCAGGCGCTCACGGCCGCTCCGGTGACGATCCCAAGGGTCAGGAGGCCGAAGGCCCAGAGGAGCGACACCCGTCCCATCCGATCGCACCGCTCGAGCGACGGCAGGAGGGACCGCAAGAGGGGCGGGCGCTTCGTCTTGAGACCGCGGTCGACCACCAGGTAGACCACGCTCGCGGCGAAGGTCAGGAACAGACCGGCGACCGCCAGGACGATGACCGTCAGGTGGAAGCGGAGCAGGACCGGCGCCAGGGTCGGCGCGACCGGCACGAGGGGCGCCGGCAGCAACCAGGAGACCGCCAGCAGGACCAGGACGAGGGGCTGGATGATGACGTGCAGGACTTCGAGACGCCACCGCCAGAAGGCTCCCAGATAGATGACGGTCGTGGCGAACCCGAGCGCCGACAGGACTTCCGGGAGCGTGCTGAGGGGGCAGCGCTCCAGCTCGAAGCCGAGGGCCACCATCCCCGCCAGCTGGACGGCGGCGCCGGCCCCGGCGAGCCAGGGGGCGGACCGCAGCAGCCCCCGCCGGCCGCCCAGGATCGGGATGAAGGTCGAAAGAACCCCGAGCGCGTAGCACAGCAGGGCCGCCCGCAACAGGACCAGGCTCCAATCCATCGGCGGCATCTCCCCCGCCCGCGTCGTGTGGGCTCCGGGCGGCGATTCTAGCACGCGCTCCGGGACCCGCCGGTGGCGCGCGCCCTCGCCGGGGTCCCCCCGGGACTTTCGTCCGCGAACCTTGATCCCCCCGCGCGGCCTCTGCTAGGATGACGCGCGCCTGAGGGAACCCCCGTTTGATCCGCGGGATCATCTTCGATTTCGACGGCACGCTCATCGACTCCTACGAGGCCATCACCGAGAGCCTCAATGCGGTGCGGTCCTCCAGGGGCATGCCCGCGCTGCGTCTCGAGGACGTCAAGGGGATGGTCGGTCACGGTCTGGAACATCTGATCGAGAAGGCCGTCGGCCCCGATCAGGCCGACGAGGGGGTGAAACTGTTCCGCCACAGCTACGCCGCGATCTGCGAGAAGCGGACGACCATCCTCCCCGCGGTGAAGGAGACTCTGGAGCAGCTCGATCGCCGCGGCTACCACATGGCGATTGCGAGCAACAAGCCCTCCTATTTCGCCCGCGACATCCTGCGGGCGCTCGAGATCGACCACCTGTTCGCGGAGGTCCTCGGCCCCAACGACGTCGAGAAGCCGAAACCCGATCCCGAGATGCTCGAGATCATCATGATGCGGATCGGCCTGTCGCCGGAGGAGGTGGTCTATGTCGGGGACATGCTTCTCGACATCGAGGCGGGCCGCGGCGCCGGCGTCGAGGTCTACGCCGTCCCCACCGGTTCGGCCTCGCGCGAGACGCTCCTCGGCGGGCGCCCCGACCGGCTCCTGCACCGGTTCTCCGATCTGCTGGCCGTCCTGCCCGCGCTCTCCCCCGCCGAGCGCCGCTCCGGCTGAACCGCGCCCGTCTCAGCGGTTCCAGCGGCCGTGATGGCGGTCGTAGGACCAGACGCGGATCCGCCCCGTCCCCCCGTACAGCACGATCGCCGCGACCGCGCGTCTCCCGTCGCTGATGTACAGCGTGCCGCTGCTGCTGGTCCCCCGGGGCGAGAAGCTGACGATGTCCGATCGGCCGAAACGGACCGGGTCGGAGTGCGGCGCCAGGGCGCCGGTCCCCGGCGGCACCTCGGGGATGGCGGCGTCGAGCAGGCCGAAATCGATCCCGGCGTAGCGCGAGCGCAGGTCGCGCGCGGGACGGAGCGGCGGATCGATGCCGGCCGCGGCGTCCTCCGATCGGATGCCGTCGCCGTCCCCGTCCGCGTGTGGCGCGAAGCGGTAGGAGCCGCCCCGCCACTCGAGCCGCAGCCCGGTATGACGGCCTCCGGTGATCGCCTCCGCCCGCAGGCGGGCCATCTCCATGGCGATCTCCCGGCCGGCGGCGGCCACGCGGGCGCGCGCCAGCCGCTCCAGCGCGGCGGGAGCCGAGACGGTGGCGAGCAGTCCGACAAGGAGAAGGGCGAGGGCGGCTTCCGGGAGGGTGAAGC
>JBOGOE010000232.1:0-3907 GCA_050747445.1 Candidatus Polarisedimenticolia bacterium
CGGCCGTGGAAGTTGTCGCGGCAGACGACGATCTCCGCCCGGTCCCGCGGCACCCCCTTGACCCGGTAGGCCCACATGCGCGCCGTCTTGATGGCGGTCTCGACCGCCTCGGCGCCGCTGTTCATCAGCAGAGTCATCTCCTGTCCGGCCAGCCGGCAGAGCTTCTCGCAGAACGGCCCGAACGGCTCGTTGTAGAAGGCGCGCGACGTCAATGTGACCTTGTCGGCCTGCTCCTTGAGCGCCCGGATGATGCGCGGGTGCCGGTGACCGTGGTTCAGGGCCGAATAGGCGGAGAGCATGTCCATGAACCGTTTGCCGTCGGCGTCGTACACCCAGACCCCCTCGGCGCGGGTGATGACGACGGGCAGCGGGTGATAGTTGTGGGCGCTCCAGGTCTCGGCCAGCTCCACGAGACGGGCGACCTGCGTGGACGTTCCGGGGGACGGCGTCATGGCTCTCCTCGGCTCCTGGCGTTCCGTACGATGTTCCGCGGGATGATACACCAGCCGGGGCGGGGGGTGGCGCGCGGAGCCTCCGGACGCCTCAGAGCGGCAGGCGGGTGCCGAGGCCGCGCTCCCGGGCCCGCTCCAGGACCAGCGGGGCGACCGCCATGTCCTCCATGGCGATGCCGAGGTTCATGCAGATCAGGATCTCCCGGGCGTCGCGCCGGCCGGGCTTGAGACCGGCCGCAACCTCCCCCAGGTCGGCGAAGATCTCCGGGATATCGCGGAAGTAGACGCCGCCGGCTTTCGTCGTCAGGAGCTGGCGCGTGTCGTCGGTATAGAACCGGGCGGCCCGCCGCAGCGCTTCCGGCTTGAAATACGAATCGTAGTCGAGCGGCACGCCAAGCGCCCCCTCCGCGAGCCAGTCCGCCTCGAGCGCCGGTTCCGGCCGGCGCAGGATCGGACCGGCGGTCACCACGACGTCGGCCCCTTCGACCGCCGCGCGCGGTCTGGCGGCGGTCCGGGCGCGCATCCCCGGGTGCCGCTCCGCCGTCTCGCGCGCGAAGGCGGCGGCCCGCTCCGGGTGGATGTCGAAGCCGCGGACCTCCCGCAGCGCGGGGAGCGCCAGCGCCAGCGCCTCCAGGTTGGCGCGGGCCTGGACGCCGCACCCGAGGATGCCGAGGACCGCGGCGTCGGGGCGGGACAGATGGCGGGCGGCGACCGCGGTGGCGGCGCCGGTCCGCATCGCGGTGATCCAGGTGGCGTCCATCACCGCGGTCGGAATCCCGGTGTCGGGATCGTTCAGGATCAGGAGACCGGAGATGTACGGCAGCCCCTTCTCCTGGTTCCCCGGGAAGCCGCTCACCCACTTCACGCCGGCGGCGCCGAGCGCCTGGATCAACGCCGGCATGGCGTGGATGAAGTTGTCGTTCCCGGGCGGTCCCGGGTGGATCCCCGGCTTCGGGGGCATCTCGACGCGGCCGTGCCCCTGCTCGCGGAAGGCGATCTCCAGCCGCTCGAGGATCGCCGCCATCGGCAGGGCGGTCTGCTCGACGTCGGCGCGCGACAGATAGAGGATTCCGGTCACGCTTCGCTCCTTCAGGCCCGCGGCGGCCGGGCGGGACCGGCCCCGCTCGGTCCGGCGCCCATCGAACCGGCGGTGAACGATCCGGCCGGCAGGTCGAGCGTCCGGATCGGATAGGGGATCACGATCCCCTCGCGGCGGAAGCGGTCGGCCAGCCGCTTGAGGAACTGGTGCTTCACGAGGTGGGTGGCGTCGAACGAGGCGGCGCGCAGGACGGCGTTGAACTGGATCGCCGAGTCTCCGAACCCGCTGAAGCGGACCAGCGGCTGGAAGGACGCCACGCCGCCGGGGACGGAGCGCATCACCTCAGCCGCGACCTCCAGCGTCACCCGTTCGACCCTGTCGAGGTCGCTGTCGTAGTGCACTCCCACGGGCACGACGACCGCCAGCTCGCGGTCCGGCAGATCGTGATTGACGATGTTGCTCCCTGCGAGCTTCGCGTTGGGGACGACCACCACGCTGTTGGTCGGCATCCGGATCCAGGTGCTGCGCCAGCCGACCCGGATCACCACCCCCTCCTCGCCGGTCGGCAGCCGGATGAAGTGGCCCGGCTCGATCGGTTTGTCGACCACCATGTAGATCCCGGCGACCAGGTTGGCGAGGGTCTCCTGCAGCGCCAGCGCCACCGCGAGGCTGCCGACCCCGAGCGACGCCAGGATGGGCGTGATCGAGATGCCGATGCTGTCGAGGAAGACCAGCAGGCCAAGGCCGGCGATCAGCGCCCGGACCCCCGCCATCAGCAGTCCCCGCGCCCCCTGCAGGACCGGCGAGGACGGGGTCAGCCGGTCCATGACGCCGCTCGCGAACCGGTCGGTGAACAGGACGAAGGCCAGGACGAATCCGCCGATCAGGACGATGTCGAGGGCCCGGTCCCACTCGGGCTGCAGCGGCAGGATCCGCTCCACGAGGACGAGGCCGCTCGCCAGGATCGCCACGAACAGCGGCGTGGGGAGCGCCCCGGCGATGGCGTCGTCCCAGACCCAGCGGGTGCTGGCCGAGACCCGCCGCAGCGCTCCGACGAGGACCCGCTGCACGATCCAGAGAACGGCGACCCACAGGACGAACGCCGCCGGGGCGATGACCCACGGGGAGCCGAGGGGCGCCATCCAGGCGGTCGAGTCGAAGGGGCCCATGCTCACCTCACCGATACAGGCGGATGGTGCGCGACTCCGCCTCGAAAGCGTCGATCTCCACCCGCCATGAAGCCTCCAGCTCCCGGAGGTCGGCGCCCGACTCGAGAGCGTCGCGCACGCGCGGGTCGCCGGTCAGGACGTCGATCGGCAGCCGGTCGGTCACGTACTCGTAGGGCGGGTCCTTCCAGGCGAACGCCTCCCGGTGCAGGGCGATCAGATCCTGAAGGACGGCCAGCGTCGTCAGGTAGGGCCGGTAGGCCGCCGGGTCGGTCACCTGGATCTGGAACCCATGGCAGTTCTGCCCGGCGAACTTGTGAAAGGTGGGCTCGAACGAGTGCGGCCGCAGGACGGCGCCCGGCAGACCGCGCTTCTCGAACCGCTCGCGCACCCCCCGGAGGTCGAACCAGGGGGCGCCGAAGATTTCGAACGGCCGGGTGGTGCCCCGCCCCTCCGAGACGTTGGTCCCCTCCAGAAGAACCTGTCCGGGATAGACGACCGCGGTGTCGAACGCCGGCATGTTGGGCGACGGCAGAACCCACGGCAGACCGGTGTCGGGGAACAACATGGCGCGCCGCCACCCTTCCATCGGGAGGACCGTCAGCTCGCACCGCCCCGGGCAGCGGAACCCGGGGCCGTCGCGGCGCGGCCGCGGCCGCGCCGCCTCCCCTCGCAACCCCCCCATCCGCGCGTTGACCAGGGCCGCCAGCTCCCCGAGCGTCAGACCGTGCCGCATCGGCACCGGGTAGAGACCGACGAAGGAGGTGAACCCGTCGCGGATCAGGTTTCCCTCGAGGACGGCGCCGCCGATCGGATTGGGTCGATCGAGGACCACCACCTCCCGGCCCATCGCGGCGCAGGCCTCCAGCGCCAGGGCGGTGGTCCACTCGAAGGTGTAGACCCGCGTCCCGACGTCCTGCAGATCGACCAGCAGGACGTCGATGGCGTCGATCATCTTCGGCGTGGGGGAGCGGGTCTCGGCGTAGAGGCTGTGGACGGGGATCCGGAGCTCGGCGTCGAGCCCGTGCCCCGATTCGATCATGTTGTCCTGTTTCTCGCCGGCGATGCCGTGCTGCGGGCCGAACAGGGCGCGCAGGTAGCCGCCCGCCAGACCGCTGACCACGTCGCGCGCCGATCGATAGTCCGAGGTCACCGAGGCGGGGTGCAGGAGCAACCCCAGCCGCCGGTCGCGCAGGTAACGCGGCAGCCCCCGCGCCAGGACCTCGAGACCGGTCAGGACGCGCGGGCGG
>JBOGOE010000233.1:0-5019 GCA_050747445.1 Candidatus Polarisedimenticolia bacterium
TACTCATCCAGGGCGAGAGCGGAACGGGGAAGGAATTGGTGGCACGGGCCATTCACGAACGATCGGGACGGCAGCAGCGACGCTTCTTCTCCGAAAACTGCTCCGCCCTTTCGGAGAGCCTGCTGGAGTCGGAGCTGTTCGGCCATGTCCGCGGCGCATTCACCGGGGCCGATCGCGACCGGAAGGGAATCCTCGAGCTGGCCCATGGCGGCACCCTGTTCCTGGATGAAATCGGGGACATGAGCCTCCGCATGCAGAGCAAGCTTCTTCGCGCGCTGCAGGAGCATGAAATCCGACCGGTCGGCGGGAAGGACACCATCCGGGTCGACGTGCGTCTCATCTCGGCGACGCATCGGAGCCTCGCAAGCCTCATCAAGGAGGGATTGTTCCGCGAAGATCTCTTCTACCGCATCAACGTGATCACCGTCAACCTGCCACCGCTGCGCGACCGCAAGGAGGACATCCCGGCGCTTGTCGACCATTTCCTCGATCGGATTGCGTCCGATACGGGTCTGCCGCGCAAGACGTTGTCGCCCGGGGCGATGGAGCTTCTAACCGGTCACGAGTGGCCCGGGAACATCCGGGAGATCGAAAACGTGGTTCAGCGGGCCGTGGCACTGAGCGACGGTGAGGCAATCCAGCCTGGCGACCTCCCCGATCGAATCCGGCACCTCATGATCACGGAGGAGGCACCCTGCTACTCGGGCACGGGCAAGGGTGGAGAGCACCTTATGATCGAGAAGGCCCTGCACAACTTCGAGGGGGACAAGACGCGGGCGGCGCGCTTCATCGGCTGGAGCCGCCCCAAGCTCTACCGCCGGATGCGCCACTTCAGCATCCCGATCCACTTCGGCCGGGCGGGGGCGGTGGGAGCGAAGCAGCCCTAGTGCACCTGCTCCCCGCCCGTCCCGCCGCGCGGTCGGCGCTTCCCGCGGGGGGCGGCAGGGCGGGTCCCCGCGGGGGGGTCCAGCATCCCCAGGGCGCGCATCTCGGATTCGAGCGTGAGCAGGAAGGAAATCTCCACGGCGTAGGCCAGGACGATGTTGCGCTCCAGGACCGGGATGAAGGACCAGGAGATGGTGTGGCCACCCTCGCTGGTCTCCATGACGATGCCGCTGACGCCGGTCAGCAGGCACTGGCGCACGACGCCCGTGGTGTCGCGGGGCAGGATGTCGCGCGGGTGGGTGCGGCCCATGTTGCGCGCCAGGCGCTCGGCGGCGACGTTGAAGTAGGTCAGGGTGCCGTCGGCGGCGAACTCCAGGACCGGGTTCGGGTCGGCGCGCGGGAAGATCTCCATGGCCGCCAGCGAGCGCTCGGCGCGCAGCCGCTCCAGCTCCGAGGCGGCGCGCACGGCGAACACCCGCAGGAGTGACTCCACCTTGCGGGCGTCCTCCAGCGGCTGTCTGTACAAGACCACCATCAGGCCGAGCGGGCGGCCCGCGGCGTCGGACAGGGGGGTCCCGGCGTATCCCTCGATCCCCATGTCGGCCAGGATCCGGTCCTGCGGGAACAGCCGCTGGACGTCCCGTGGGAACACGCAGGGCTGCTTGCGGACCACGTCCTCGCAGGGGGTGCCGGAGAGACCGTAGACGATGTTCTCCATGACGCCGGTCGGGCCGCACAGCGCCAGCGTCCGGACGTTGTTCCCGGGCTCCTGCGTCAGCTCCCCGATGAATGCGAAGTCGGCGCCGACGGTCCGCGCCAGGTGATGGCACAGGGACAGGAAGAATGCGTCGCCGCGCGACTCGGAGACCGCGGTCGCCAGGTTGTGGATCGCCTCCTCGGCGCGCATCCTCTCGACCACCCGGCCCAGCTGCACGCCGACCTGCGAGACCACCTCCAGGAAGCGGGGATGCGGCTCGCTGCTTTCCTCGCCGAAGAACTCCAGGACGCCGGGGACCTCGTCGCGCACCTTGATCGGAAAGGCGAAGGCGGCGCGCAGACCGGCGTTCTTGGCCGTCCTGGCCCGCGGGTTGGTGAACGTCCCCCCCAGGTCGCCGATCCAGACCGGGCGGCCGGTGGCCGCGGCCCGTCCCGGCACTCCTTCGCCGTCGGGGAACCGGCTCGCCTCGGTGAAGGTGCGGAAGTTCTCGTACCGCTCCGGATTCTCCAGGTGCCAGATCTTGCTGGGGACCAGGTCGTGGGGCGGCTCGGCGGCGCGCATGTACACGTGCCCGATGGGCCAGCCGGTCAGCCGGCAGACGGCGTCCAGCGTCGTGCGCAGCGGCTGCTCGAGATCGCCCGCCTCGTTGGCGGCGCGCGTGACCGTCCGCAGCAGGTCGAGGAACGCCTCCGAGTCGGCCAAGGTCAGCGTCCGGAGGGTCTCAAGGTTCCGGAAGCGCTCGAAGATCCGCCCCAGGACCGTGCCGACATGCTCCATGACCTCCATCACCTCCTGGTCGGGCTCGAGGACCTCGGGACTGAAGAACTCCAGCACCGCCGGCACGGCGTCCTTGACCTTGATCGGCAGGCCGAATCCGGCGCGCACCCCGATGTCCTTCGCCAGCTTCGCCCGGGGGAAGTTGGGGTGCTGCGTGACGTCCGGGATCCATTGCGGTCTGCCGACCAGTAGGACGTGCCCCGGCAGCCCCACGCCGGGCGCCAGGGGCGTGGTCATGGTGACGTCCCGGAACACGCGGTAACGCTCCGGGTCGTCGAAGTGCCAGATGTTGGTGGGGACCAGGTGATAGGGGGGCTGCGTCTCGCGGATGTAGACGTGCCCGACGGGCCAGCCGGTGAACTCGCAGGCGGCATCGAGACAGGCACGGAGCGGCGCGTCGAGATCGGTCGCCTGGTTGGCGGCTTCGCTCACCGCGCGGAGCAGCTTCAGGTACGAGGCTTTGGTCCCCGGACGCCGCTGGGAGCCGGACGGGACGGTCGAAACGCTCACCTGGCTGCACTCCGCGGGACGCGCGCCCGATGTCGTGATTTTTATCCTCCGGCGCCCCCCCTGTCCAGCGGTAATGTGCGCCGGGCGGTGGGGTCAATCCCTCATTTGATGTCCGGGGTTTCCCTTCGGGTGCGGCCCCCTTCATGCCGGCCCCGGGGCGCCGCCGCGACAATCTTGACTTGCCCTTCGGCCTTCGCATACGATGGCACGCGACAGAAGCTGTTGTCGGTCAGATGGATAGACCGCGCGGCCGCCGGGCATACTGGATTCCTTCACACCACGAACGCCTCACTTCGTATGCCGGTGATCTCGGAGACGGGTCGGCCGCGCCGCACAGCACGGGCACCGGACGGCCGTTGAACGACCCGCCGCCCGGAAAACGCCCACAGTCGCTACCTAGCGAGCGTCGAGGCGAACGATTCGACTCCGCGCCCCCACGGGATCGGGCAGCGGTTCGGACGATCTCATACGCCTTCTGCGCCTGAATCCCTCCTTGATCGAGGAGGGACTTCGCGCGCTTGACGGCGGTCTCGCGGCGGGCGCCGGACCCGTCGACCTTCTGGGCGTGGACCGCGGGGGCTCCCTCGTGCTCGTGGCCGTGGCGGACCGTGATGCCGAATCCGCGCTGGCGCGGCTCCTCGATCGGTACCTCTGGGTCGGCGACCATCTCGAGCTGCTGGCGCGCGCCGCTGCCGGGGCCGGGCTCGATCCGGCCCGTCCCGCGCGTTGTCTCCTGCTGTCGCCGTCGTTCGACCCCGCCTTCCTCCTGCGCCTGACGCTCCTGAGCGTCGAGGTCACCCCTTTCGTCGCCTGCCGGGCAAGGAGCGCCGGCGAGACCGCCTGGTTCATCGAGCCGGCCTCCCGCATCTTCGGCATCCCCCCGCAACGCCGGGACGCGGGCCGGGAGACGGCGCACGCGCCGGGCGCCGAGCCGCGCGAGGCACCGCCGGGGATCGAAGTGGAGAGCACCCCGGCCGCCCGGCCCGATGCCGCGGATGACTGGCTGACGATCGCGGACGGCATGCCCGCCGACGATCGCCTTCCGGCGTTCGACGCGGACGCGCCCGGATCGGGCGACGCGCAGGTGGCCGGCGCGCAGGGGGCCCCCGCGCCGGCGGGCGTCGCGCGCGTCTTCGATGCCGACCCGGTGCCGGACGCGGTCCGGTCCGCGACCCCGTTCGAGCCGCTGTCGGTGGAGGAGATGGAGGAGTTCGAGCGCTTCGATCGCGAGCGCCGCGACGTCGGGCGGCGGCCGCAGGGAGGTCGTGCTTCGTGAGACACGCCGGATGAGACCGCGACTGGGCCGCGGGTTGAACGACCTGGGACTCGCGCGTCCCCGGCCGGCGCCGCGCCCCGTCCCGTTCCCGGACGCCACGCCGGCGCCGAGCCCCGCGATCGTCTGCGTCACCAGCGGCAAGGGCGGCACCGGGAAGTCGGTGATCACCAGCAATCTCGCGGTGCACCTGGCGGCCGAGGGGCTCAACGTCCTCGCGGTGGACGCCGACCTTGGGCTGGCCAACCTGCATCTCCTGCTCGGGCTCCCCTCCTCGAGCGGCCTGCTCGACGTGGTCGAGCGCGGCGTGCCCCTGGCCCGGGTCGCGGCGGACGGACCGCTCGGTGTGCGTCTCGCGGCCGGCGGGTCGGGGCTCACCGAGCTCGCCGATCTGCACCCGACCCGCCTGCTCCGCCTGGTGCGGGCGATGGAAGAGGTCGGCGCCGACGCCGACGTGGTCCTGGTGGACACCGGGGCCGGCATCGGCCGGGCGACCACCGCGTTCCTCTACGCGATCCGCGACATCGTTGTCGTCATCACCGCCGACGTGACCGCCATGACCGACGGCTACGCGGTGATCAAGAACGTCGCCCGCAACAACCGGACGGCCCGGATCGGCGTCGTGGTGAACCGGGTCGGCAGCGCCGTCGAGGGGCTGGAGGTCTTCGGGAGGGTCGATCAGGTCAGCCGCCGCTTCCTGGAGCGCCCCCTGACCTACATGGGCCACGTGCTCGAGGACCGGCGGGTCGGCGCCTCGGTCGCGTCGCGCATCCCCATCCTGCTCAACCAGCCGGCGGCGCCGGCCGCGGCCTGCCTGCGCGGCGTGGCCCGGTCGCTGCGGCTGGAGCTCCTGCCC
>JBOGOE010000234.1:0-3272 GCA_050747445.1 Candidatus Polarisedimenticolia bacterium
GACCTGCTCCGCGAGCCGGACGGGCCGATGCTGAAGTACGGCCTGCAGGGGTTCCACGACGCCCGGCTTCTTGTACCACGCGACTCGGCGCTGCGACCGAACCGGGAGTTCGTGGAGGAACGGTACGCAAAGTTCAGGAAGGCGGGGTAGGCCGCACCGCTCACTCGCGCGGCCCCTCCTCCAGTCCCGCGCCTCCCTCCACAAGGTCGAACTCCCCGCCCAGTACGAGGTCCAGCCGACCGGTGCGGAAGCGACGGACGCTATCGCGGACCAGGGGCGACGGATTGCGGCGGTAGCGGCGGACCACGCGAAGGTTGTGCGTCGCTTGCCGCTCGAGGGACCTCTCGGCCTGGATGCGGAGGGCGCGCGGTGCATCCCCGGCCGGCTCCAGCGGCTGGGGGATGACGCGGACCGCCACGCTGCAGCGGTCGAACTGGCGCGGGCGATCCTCGGGTTGCTCGAGGATGTGCAGGCCGTCCTCCGGGGCCAGGAGCGTGTAGGCGCCGAAGCCGCTGACCGCCATGAGGAACCTGAAAGGCTGGCCGTTGGTCGGCTTTTCGTCGAGCACCTGGATGCGCATCCGGCGTTTGCCGGCCCAGGACCGGTACATCTCCGCCAGCTCGGTGGCGAAGCGGTTGGCCCCGGCGTGGGGCGCGCCCCGGCTGGACCTCGCCTCGACAAGGAGGAAGGCTTCGCGCGGCCGCTGCGCATCGAGGTCGTCGCATGCGGTCTCCAGAAGATAGAGGTTGTGCGCCAGGGTGCCGACCAGGTTGCGCGGGGAGCGGGCTCGAGGGTCGCCGGCGCGCCCGACCAGACGGTCGAGGAGCGACCCGGCCCGCTGCACGCCGGACTCGACGCGGTCCTGGTATTCGTAGCGCCCGAGGATCTCGAAGCGGCCCGGAGAGGTCCAGAACTCCTGCCGGCCGGTCTCGGCCAGGGCCCGGACCTTATCCTGCTTCCAATCGTCGCTCTCGACACGGGCGCGGAGCGCGGCGAGCCGTGTCCGGAGGTAGTCCACCTCCTCGGGCCGGCCACGGGGCTGCAGCGCGATCCCTCGAAGGGCGGCGCCGGCCGCCATCGAGGCGGCCCCGATTGCGCCATCCAGAACCGGCGAGCTCGCTCCGGCCGCCGCCGGGGTAACCGCCACTCCGGCGGCCTCGCCGGTCTCCTGCGGCGCGTCGGGGTCGATGAACTCGAGATCCAGCCGGTCGTCGCGGCCGGTCACCAGCAGGAACTGGTCGCCGGCGGGGACCTGACGGTTGACGATGGTGGTCGCGAGCGGCGCCAGCAGGTAGCGCTCGATGGCGCGCTTCAGGGGGCGGGCGCCGAGGTCCTCGGTGAATCCCTTCCCAAGAAGGAACTCGATGGCGCTCTCGTCCCACTCGACGGCCCAGGCGCGCGATCGCAGGCCCCGGCGCTGCAGGGCTGCCGACAGCTCGCGGTGCAGGATCTGCCGCATCACCTCGCGACTGAGGGGCTGAAAGACCACCACGCGGTCGATCCGGTTGAGGAATTCCCTGCGGAAGGATTTCTCGATGGTGCGCGTCACCGAGCCCGCGCGGAACCCCTGGTGCTCCTTCGAGAAGCCCAGGCTGAGGCCGCTCGGGATGGCGCCGCCGAGGTTGGATGTAAGGATGATGATGGCGTGCCGCACGTCGGCGGTCTTGCCGCGCCGGTCGGTGAGGCGGCCGTCATCGAATACCTGCAGGAAGAGATCCCAGACGCGCTCGTGCGCTTTCTCGAACTCGTCCAGCAGCACCACGGAGAACGGCTGGCGGCGGATCTGATCGGCCAGCGCATCGGCCCGCTCCTCGTTGGTGGTTCCGAGGATGCGGTCAAGGCTTTCGATCGCCTGAAGCTCGCTCATGTCCAGCCGGATCATCCGCTCGGGCGATCCGAACAGGAACTCGGCGAGTGTTTTGGCAATCTCGGTCTTGCCGGTGCCGGTCGGCCCGGCGAACAGGAACACCCCGAGGGGCCGCGTGGGGTCGGTCACACCCGCCTTGATCATCGCCACCCGGTCCACGAGGCAGTCGACCGCCTCCGGCTGGCCCTTGACCCGTTCCTCGAAGAGGCTCCGCAGGGCGGCCAGATCGAGCGCCTCGCGGTCGTCGAGGATATGGGCCGGCAGGCCGGTCATCTGCGACAGGGTGACGATCAGGTCGTCGGCGATGATCGGCGCCGCCGGCTCCGTGGAGCCGCTACCGGAGGCCGCGCCCGCCGTCAGGCGCTCGTGCGTGACGCGGAGCAGCTCCAGGACGCTGCCGGGCAACCCCTTATGCCCGAGGAACTGCAGCGCGAGCTGCGCCGCCTCGTCGATGACCGCGTCCTGGTCGTGCGGCGGCGTGGCGCCGGACGGGACGTGCTTTCTCATCCACCGGCGCGCCAGACGCAGCGTCTCGGCCTCCGACGTCGGCTCGACACGCATGGCGGTCAGGGCGGTGGCGCAGCGCGGCTTCTCGAGGAGCAGCCTCTCGTAAGCGGCCGGCTGGCACTCGCCCAGGACGGTGATCGCCCCCTGCTCGATCAACGGAAGGATGAGGTCGAGCGCTCCGACCTGGCTGTACTTGTGGCGTCCGGCGAGAGCGAGGGCAGGGAAGTCCGGGATGACCCAGAGAACCCGCCGTGGCCGCGACAGGTGGCGCAGGACCTCCTGCAACCGTTCCTCGAACTGGCCGATATAGACCTGTCCGGCCAGCAGCTCCGGCGCCCCGGCCTGGAGGACGATCCACCCGGCGCGCCGCATCCGTCCCGCGAGCGCCCGCGCGATAGCGCTCTTGCCGACCCCCGGCTCGCCGACCAGGAGAGTCGAGCGCGGCCGTTCGGCCAGATAGGACGACTCGAGGCTGGCGACCGCCGTCTGCAGGGCGTCGTGCTCGACGATCGACGCCCGCTCCGCGGCGTCGGCGCTCCATAGCGTCCCGATGCCGGACAGGAATTCGACGTCGATCCACGCTTTCCGGAAGGTCTCGAAGTCGTCCCGCAGCGAACCGGCCTCGGGACCCAGGGTCTTCAGGATCTTCTCGATCGCCCCGAGCGACCCGCGCGACAGTCCCTGAAGGTGAGCGCCAAAGGTCGGCCTCTCGCCCGCGGCGATGCGCTGCGACAGGAAATCTTTCAGGAACCGCCGCGGGATGCGGTGGTCCCAGGTGTCGCCTGCCCGGGACAGAACGCGTCCCACGAGCGGGGCGTTCGCGGGGACCGCCTCGGCGAGATACCGGAGCGCGAAGAACAGCGGCCAGCCGCCGATGCCGCCCACGGCCTCGATCACC
>JBOGOE010000235.1:0-4670 GCA_050747445.1 Candidatus Polarisedimenticolia bacterium
GCCCGCTGCCGCACGACCGATGACGGGCGGGTGCTCTCGGACCTCGAAGTCGCGGACGGCGCCGGGCGCCTGCTGCTGCGCATCGCCGGCTGGGAGGTCAAGCGTATCGACCTGCCCGGGAAGTTCTACGCCTTCCGGCTCGACCCGCGCGGTGTGATCCTGAGCGAGCCCCTTCCCGCTCCGGCGCCGGCGCGCGACCGGATCGCCTGCGCCCGGCTGGAGCTGCCCGACCCGCTGATGGAAGCCGACGGCCGGATCTGGCGCGAGGGGCTGGCCCACGTCGTCCTGGGAGGGAGCGAGCGGTCCGCGTGGCGCGCGCTCGGCGGTCCGGAGAAGCGGCGCACCGAGTGGCTGCTCGGGCGCGCCGCCGCCAAGGACGCCGTCCGGCTGCTGCTGCGCGAGAAGGGCGGCCCGGACGTTTTCCCGGCCGACATCGAGATCGAAACCGACGCCTCGGGGAAGCCGGTGGTGATGCGGCTGCCGGAGAGCGCGCGCGGCTTCGCGCCGGTCGTGTCGATCGCCCATTCACGCGGGCTGGCGGTCGCCATCGCCGGGGACGGCGGGCGCGATTCCGGGCTGGGGGTGGACGTGGAGCGGATGGCCCGGCTCGACGCCGCCTTCGAGGAGACGGCGTTCACCGCCGAGGAGCGGCGGCTGCTGCACGCCCTCGACGGGGCCGGTCGCGAGGAATGGACGCTGCGTCTGTGGTGCGCCAAGGAGGCGGCGGCCAAGTCGCTCGGCACCGGGCTGCCCGGCGGGCCGCGCGACGCCCTGGTGCGCGAGGTCGATCCGCGCGGCGGCATGGTGGACGTGGCGGTGGCGGGGGAAATCCTGAAGGCCCACCCGGAATGGGCGGGGCGGAGGCTGTCGGTCTACACGGCGCGCGCGGACGACCTGGTCCTGGCGCTGACATCGAGAGGAGCGGAGCATGGCCACTGAAGTGAGCGCGGGGAAGGAAAGCATCCAGAAGGACGTCGTGACCATCCTGGAGGGGATGACCCGGGACTGGGACCTCCAGTACCAGGGGGGGATCACGGCGGAGACCCGGCTGATCGCCGATCTGGCGTTCGAGTCGATCGACGTGGTGCAGTTCGTGGTGGCGCTCGAGGAGCAGTTCAAGCGCCGCGACCTGCCGTTCGAGCGGCTGCTGATGGAGGACGGCCGCTATGTCAGCGAGATCAAGGTCGGCGAGGCAGTCGAGTTCCTGCACAAGCACATGAACGGCGCGTAGGCGGGAGCGGGACGGCGACGGGGATGGACGGAACGGTCATGGACCAGGCGGTCACGACGGCGGAGCCGGCGAGCGCGCGGCGCCCGTCGGAGACGCCGCGGGCGGAGTTCGAGGCGGCCTTCTGGCGCGCCGTGGACGACGCGCACGCACGCTTCCTGTCCGGCGCCATCGACCAGAAGAGCCTGTGGGCGCTCCTCGACCCGCTGCACCGGGAGGCCGCCGGGCGCGCCGCGGCGGACCGCGGGGGCGTGGAGGCGGCCGGCGCGACGGCCGGGCGGAACACCGGCCCGACGCCGATCGCGGCGGCGGTGGAGCGGCTGCGGGGCGGCTACGACAGCGTCATGTACTGGCCTCCGCTCCTGGAGTACTACGGCGGGAGCGACTTCGTGAACTTCGGCTTCTGGGACGCCGCGACAAGCGATGCGCGGCAGGCGAGCGAGAACCTGATGGAACGGCTCCTCGCCTTCATCCCCGACCCACGCGGCCTCATCCTCGACGTCGCGTGCGGCAAGGGGGCGACCACGCGCCACCTGCAGCGTCACTACGCGCCCGGGGCGATCACCGGCATCAACATCTCCGAGCGGCAGCTCGAGACCTGCCGCCGCAACGCCCCCGGCAGCAAGTTCGTGAAGATGGACGCGACCGCGCTGGAATTCGACGATGCGTCGTTCGACGCCGCGATCTGCGTCGAGGCGGCGTTCCATTTCAACACCCGCGAGCGGTTCCTGCGCGAAGCGGCGCGCGTCCTGAAGCCGGGCGGCCGGCTGGTCCTGTGCGACCTGCTCCTGACCCCCGAGGCGGAGGAGCGGCGGCTGGGGCGGTATCCCGCGAACTACGTCCACGACAAGGACGCCTACGCCGCCCTCGGCCGCGCCGCGGGGTTCGCCGAAATCCAAGTGATCGACGCCAGCGAGGAATGCTTCAACGGAGCCTTCCGCCACCTGGCGCGTTACAGCCACGAGAAACTGCTGCGGGGGGAGATGACGCCCGAGGGACTGCGGTCCTTCTGCGGTCACATCTTCACCTTCGTTCCCGACTTCCGGTTCTATTTGCTGGCGTCATTCCAGAAGCCCTGAGAGGAGTGGATCATGCCCCGAATGGACGTTCTCTTCATCGGCGCGGTGATGAACTACGACGGCGCCGTCGGCTCGCACGCCCATCACATCCGCCGCAACGGGCGCTGGGAGTCCCCCTTCCAGTACATCCACGAGAAGCGCCCGCAGCTGTTCAAGTCGGAGGCCGACGCGTGCGTCTACAGCCTGCCGAACCTGAGCATCTGCAAGATGGCGGACTACCTGAAGCGCCGGATCGAGGACCTCAATTTCCACATCGTCTGGCACTTCGACTACCACAAGGAGGAGGTCCTGGAGATCCTCCAGAACTCGCCGCCGCACATCGTGGCGATCTCCAGCACCCTGGCCTTCTACCCGCAGTACCTCAACGACGCCATCCGCTGGATCAACGCCCACAAGCAGCCCGAGACCAAGATCGCCATCGGCGGCAAGTGGATCTTCGACCGCTACAAGGTGCTGCAGTTCGGACCGCGTCTGGAGACGATCTTCGTGCAGGGGGGCGCCGACTACTACGTGATGAACGGCTACGGCGAGGAGACGCTCTACCAGCTCCTGCTGGCCGAGAAGGCCGGCGACGTGGCGCGGGCCCAGGCGCTGCCGAGCGTCGCCTACAAGCGGCGCGCCACGGTGGGGGGCGCCGCCGCGGCCAACCCGACCTACGCCGGCAAGTACTACCACATGAACCGCGTCGTCGACGAAACCCAGACCCCCGGCCGGCCGATGATCGATTTCGCCAACATCGGCGAGCAGTTCCTCAACAAGACGGTCCACGTCCGCACCGCCGTCTCCTGTCCGTTCTCCTGCCGCTTCTGCACCTTCCCGGTCCTCCAGGGAGAGCACCAGCTGTTCGAGATCGACGACGTGATGACGCAGCTTCACCAGCTGAAGCGGATGGGGGTGACGCACGCCTACTTCATCGATGACACCTTCAACGTCCCCAAGCGCCGCTTCGAGGATCTCCTGGATCGGATGATCAAGGAGCGTCTGGGGATGGAATGGGTCGGCTTCTTCCGGGCGCAGTACGCCGACGCGACCATCGTCGAGAAGATGCGCGACGCCGGCTGCCGCATCGTGTTCTGCGGCTTCGAGTCCGGCAACGACGACATCCTCAAGCGGATGGACAAGCACGTCACGGTGAGCCAGTACCTCGACGGCCTCGACTTCCTCGACAAGGCCAACATCGAGGTGATGGCGTCGTACATCGTCGGCTACCCGGGCGAGACCTACGACTCGGCGATGGACACGCTGAAACTGCTGAGCCACCCCAAGGTCGGCTTCTCGCGCGGCGGGCTGTTCTACTACGAGCCGAACGCCCCGGTGGCCCGCTTCGCCAAGGACTGGGGCCTCACCGGCGTCGGCGCCGAGTGGAGCCACAACACCATGAACAGCAAGGAGGCGCAGCGGCTGCACCTGGAGATGATCGACCGCCTGACGGGGGTCAACATCCCGGTGTCGGACGGCGGCGGCTGGAACAACTTCCACTTGTTCGCGCGCGGCGTGTCGTTCGAGGAGCAGAAGGTCCTGTTCCGCGAGTTCAACACCATCCAGAAGCAGCAGATCAAGGAGGCGGGCGAGGAGGCGGTGGACCACTACCGCGCCTTCGCCGGGCAGCCGAAGCGCCGCGATCAGGAGAAGGAAGAGCCGGCCGCGCCGATCACCAGCGGCGGCTCCGAGAACTTCATCCCGGCGATGGACTTTTAGGAGGCCGCGGTGGCACGGACGGTTCTGATCGGTCTCGACGGCGGGACGTTCCGCATCTTCGACGCGCTCATGGCGCGGGGCGTCATGCCGTTCCTCGCGGGGTTCGTGCGCAGCGGCGCCCGGGCGGAGCTCCTGTCGACCGCCAACCCGCTCACCCCGCCCGCCTGGACGTCGCTGATGACCGGGCGGACGCCCGGTCACCACGGGATCTTCGACTTCCTGCGTGTCGAGGAGAAGAACGACGATCTCTTCTTTACCCTGCACGATTTCCGCGACATCCGCTGCGAGACCATCTGGTCGGTGGCGTCGCGCGCCGGCCGCCGGGTCACGGTCCTGAACTTCCCCCTGACCGCGCCCCCCGAGCCGATCAAGGGGGCGATCGTCCCCGGCCTGGTCTCCTGGAAGCACCTGCGGCGCAACACCCACCCGGCGCCGCTCTTCGAGACCCTGAAGACCCTCCCCGGCTTCGACGCCAAGGAGATGTCGTGGGACTTCGATCTGGAGACCCGCGCGGTCAAGGCGGTGCCGCCCGAGGAGTACGCCGACTGGATCCGCTTCCACATCCGCCGCGAGCGGCAGTGGTTCTCCATCGTCCGCCACATGATGGAGAAGGAGCCGTCCGACCTGACCGCGATCCTGTTCGACGGGACGGACAAGCTGCAGCA
>JBOGOE010000236.1:0-13531 GCA_050747445.1 Candidatus Polarisedimenticolia bacterium
GCGCTGCCGCCCGTGGCGACCCGGCCCGGCCGGCTCCCCGGACGCGCCACCGCCCGCAGCAGGAGCAGGTTGCGTTCGATCGCCACCGGCGAGGGCACGCCCCCGGGCGGCGGATTCCCAAGCGACCCCTCCTGCAGGACCCGCTGCCATGAAAGCTCGATCGCCAGCCACCGGCAGGCCTCCCAGGCGGCGTCGAAGGTCACCAGATCGACCGTGACGCTCTCCCCGCCTGTGGCGTCGCGGGTCCGGTACCGATGCGGGGCGACGGTGAAGCTCCACCGCGGCCCGGGCCGGACGGCGAGCGCGGGAGAGATCCCGGTGGTCGTCACCGTGCCGCTCCGGCCGATCACGGTGGCGAGGCTCCGGCTGAAGGACAGCGACAGATCGACCCGCCGGCGATCGTGGCTCAGGGTCAGCGCCCCCTCGGGATCGACGGCGCCGCCGGAGTAACGAGGGCCGCCCCGGACGCTGACGTTCGTCCGCCGTCCCAGCGCCCCCTCCCACCCCAGGGAGAGGGAGTGCGCCGTCGCCGGCTCCCCCGAGTCGAACACGTACCGGGTGACGGCGTATTCGATGCCGGCGGCGCCCTTCACCGAGGTCCGGCGCTCCAGGCCGAGGAAGGCACGGCCGGTCCGGCTGCCGATCCCCCCGTCGAGATCGTCGCGCGCCAGGGCCAGACCCGCGCGTCCCGTGGATCGCTCCCCCGGTCTGAAGACGAGCGAGGGGTCGAGCGTCAGGCGGGTCGCCGCGGACCGGCCGGCCAAAAGACCGGTCTCCAGATTCAGCTCGCCGGGGGCGAGGGTCCTGGCGTAGGTGCCGCGAAGGGAGACGGTGAGGGCGCGTGTGGCCCGGGACTCCAGCTCGAAGTCGCCGCTCTGCCGCGCGCGCAGGGTATCGAGATCGGGGTGCGCGGCGAACGACTCCGCATCCTGCGCGTAGCGGGCGGCGAACCACAGTCTCCCGCTCCGGAATCCGGTCTCGACGGCGGGCGTCAGCCGGCGGACCGTGTCCTCCTCGCCCGGTCCGGCGGTGGAGAGGAGGTTGTCGTCCCGGTAGCCGGCGATCGCGATGCTGCCGCGGGACCAGAAATCGGCCGCCGCCCGCGCCGGCCACGGCGCCGCGAGACCCGCCACGATCACCAGGCTCCACGTCCCGATCCTCCGCCGGCGACTCACCTCTCCACGTCCCATGACGGCGCCTCAGGCGGGGACCACGGCGGTGCAGTCGATCTCCACCGCGACGCTGCGGCGTAAAAGATTGACTGACAGGACGACCAGTCCCCGCTCGGGCCGGCCGCGCGCCAGGATTCCCTCGACCCCGGCCAGCGGGCCCTGGACGACGCGCACCCGGGTCCCCTCCTTGAGGAACGGGTGGGAGAAGGCCGGCACGGCCGCATCCGACAGGGCGCGGATCGCCTCGATCTCCGGGTCCGGCACCGTCGCCGGCCGATCCCATCCCTGCCCCAGGATGCCGACCAGGCCGCGCGCCCGGCGCACTTCGACGTAGGCCCGTTTGTCCAGGGGGTGATCGAGAAAGAGGTACCCCGGGAAGACCGGGACGCGCGACAGGTACGGGAGCCGTCCCCGGCGCGCCCAGACGCTCATGCGCGGGAGGAACGGACGAAAGCCGCGCGACACGAGCTGATCGTGGACCAGCTGCTCGCAATGGCTGCGGGTCCAGAGGACCCGCCAGGCGCCCCCTCCCGCCGCTCCCGGGCCGGGCGGCGCCGGGGCGCCGGCGGCCTCCGGGGCGACGACGGCGAAGGCATCGTGCGCGATGAGCTCCATGGAATCCCCTCCTCCGAACCATCGTTCTACCGGCGGTCACCGGGCGGGGCAATCGGGGGAAACCTGAATCAGGCTCGGGCAATCCCCGACCGCGCCCGTGAGCGGCGGCGGTGCCGCGCGCGGAGGGCCGCATCACGCCTGGATCAGCCCGCGGCGCACGGCGTAGCGGACCAGCCCGGCCATCTCGTGGATCTCCAGCTTGCTCATGATTCGGCTGCGGTGCGACTCGACCGTCTTGAAGCTGATTCCCAGAAGAGCCGAGATCTCCTTGGTCGATTTCCCCTCGGCGACCATCTGCAGCACCTGGCGCTCGCGCCAGGTGAGCGGGTCGGCGGGCGGGTCGGCCTGCGAGCGGTACGCCCCGACCACGGCGCGCGACACGCCGGTGCTGATGTAGACGCCGCCCCGGTACACGTCCCGGATCGCCTGGATCAGGTCGGCGATCGCCTGCCCCTTCAGGACGTAGCCGTGCAGACCGGCCCGCAGCGCCTGCAGGATGTACGGCTCCTCGGCGTGCATCGTGAGCAGGATTGTCTTGGTGCCGGGAGAGACCCGCATGATCTCCCGCGCCGCGTCGATGCCGTTGAGGTGCGGCATGGCGAGATCGAGGATCGCCACGTCGGGCCGCAGCGTGGTCGCCTGGCGGATGGCGCTCAGCCCGTCGGACGCCTCGCCGAGGACGCGCAGCCCTTCCCGCTCGAGCAACGCCTTGAGCCCCTGGAGGACCATCGGATGGTCATCGGCGATCAGGAGTTGAATCGGCATCGGCCTGTTCTGTCCCGTCCTCCGTTTCGGCCGCGCCCCGGACCCACGACCCCCTCCGTCCCGCGAGCCCGTGACGGGCTGGCGAGGGGCCGGATGGAGGGCCCCCGCCTGGTGGTGGAGGTGGGTGGTCGGCCCTTCGCCGGTCCCTGACCGGCATCGGCTCCGTGCCCTCGGGGGCCACAACTCCCGTCTCACCGGCCCCGGGCCCGGTCCATCCGCCCGCCGCTCCAGCGCGGCGGGCCAGCCCGTCCAACGGCCGGGCCGACCGTTGTCCGGACGCTACGCCCGGGGGTGGACGGGTGAAATCGGGTGATACCCGGATCGGGGGCGGGGAGAATGCCGGAGGGGGCGGGCGCGCCGGTGCGACCGGCGCGGCCCGCGATCAGGCCTGGATCAGCCCGCGGCGGATGGCGTAGCGGACCAGACCGGCGGTCTCGTGGATGTTGAGCTTCGACATGATCCGGGTCCGGTGCGACTCGGCGGTCTTGACGCTGATGCCGAGAAGCCCGGCGACCTCCTTGGTCGTCTTCCCTTCCGCCACCAGCTGCAGCACCTCGCGCTCGCGCGGGCTGAGAGGATCGGGGGGCAGATCGGTCTTGGCCCGGTAGGCGTCCACCACGGTGCGCGACACCCCGGGGCTCAGATAGAGCGACCCGCGGGTGACTTCGCGGATCGCCTGGATCAGATCGTCCCCCGCCTGAGTCTTCAGGACGTAGCCGCTGACGCCGTTGCGCAGCGCCTCGAGGACGTACGGATCCTCCGTGTGCATGGTCAGCAGCACGACCTTCATGCGCGGATCGGATCGCAGCAGCTCGCGCGCCGCGTCCAGACCGTTGAGCGCCGGCATCGCCAGATCGAGCACGGCGATGTCCGGGTGGGCGGAGGACGCCAGCTTGAGCGCCTCGCGTCCGTCCGCCGCCTCGCCGACGACCCTGAACCCTTCCCGCTCGAGCAGGGCGCGCAGCCCCTGACGCACGATGAGATGGTCATCCGCCAGCAGAACCTGAATCGGCATGGTGGCCCTCCAGAGGTATCGTGATGGTGATTTCGGTTCCCTTCCCGGGAGCGGAGTCGAGGGCGAAGGTGCCGTCCAGGGCGTTGATCCGCTCCCGCATTCCAATCACACCCAGACCGCCGCGCCCCTTGCGGGACAGGACGGCTTCGACGTCGAAGCCCTGCCCGTCGTCCGAAATCCGGCAGGCGATCGCCCGCGGGCCGGTCTCGAGGATCACCCGGACCCGGCGCGCCGCGGCGTGACGGACCACGTTGCTCAGGGCCTCCTGCACCACGCGGTAGAGCGCCGTCTCGATCGCCTCCGGCAGGCGCGCTTCCCCCCCGCCCTCGACGCGGACCTCCGGCCCGCCGCGCTCGGTCACCCCCTGCCCGAGGTATTGCAACGCGGGGAGCAGTCCGAGATCGTCGAGCAGCGTCGGCCGCAGCTCGTGCGACAGACGCCGCAGATGTTTCTCGATCTCCTCCAGCGGCCGCCGCACTTCCGCCAGCCGGCCCCGCGCCGCGGGCGGCAGCTCGCCCGACAGCATCTGCAGCGCGAGATGGGCGGAGACCAGCAGCTGCCCCGCCTCGTCATGGAGCGCGTGGGCGATCCGGCGGGCGCTCTCCTCGAGGGCCTGGTTCAGGTGCCGGAGCGCGGCGACCGCCTCGCGGAATCCGCGGTGGGTCATCTCGAACGGGGAGAGACTCTCGGCGAGGAAGACACCGGCGTCGATCGCGGTCTTCCCGGTCCGCTCCGCAGGCGTCTCCTTGAGGATGGTCTCCAGCGCTTCCTGGTGCAACGCCAGGACGTCGAACACTCCGAGCCCCTCCTGCATTCCCCGGCGCCCCAGCTCGTAGGCACGGTGGAGCGCCGCCTCGCCGGCCCCCGCCAGGTAGTCGCGCAATGCCGCGGCGTAGGGCGTGATGCCGACCGCCGTCCCTTCCTTCATGGCCGCCACTCGGTGAACCGCGCCACCAGGACGGTGGCATCGTCGGTCCCGGTGGCGTAGCGCCGCACGATCCGGTCCGCCAGCGGCTGCGGCCGATCGTACGGCTGCAACGATGCGTCGAAGGTGGCGGCGATCCCGTCGGTGGCCAGGATCAACACATCCCCGGGAGCGACGCGCAGGGTCGCCGGATGGAGATCCGGCAGCCGCCCGCCGACCACGCCACGCCGCTGGATCAGCCGCTCGTGACGGCTGGCCGCCGCCGCGCCGGCGCGGATCACGACCCCCTCGACGTTGCCGACCCCGAGCCAGGTCATCATCCGGGTGCGCGTTTCGACCGCCGCCAGGCTCATGACCACGCCGCGCATCCCCCTCAGCCTCTCGTGGCATCGCGTCACCAGGGCCTGAAGCGTCTCCCCGGCATGGTCCTCCAGGGTCTCGACGGCCGCGGACGCCGCCAGCGCCGCCTCGCGCCCGTGTCCGATGCCGTCCACCACCGCCAGCAGGACTCCGTCCGGTCGCGGCAGGACCAGGTGCTGGTCCCCCGACTCCGTCTCGCCCGGGATGGTCCGCGTCGCCGCCCCCCACTCGATGAAGCGGTCCGCCTCCCCTGCCGGCGGCCGCCCTCCCGCGCCCCGCTCGCTCATCGTTTCCATTTGCGCGCGGTCACCGTCGTCCCCTTTCCCACCCGCGACACGATCTCGAACTCGTCCATCAGGCGCCGCACTCCCGGGAGACCCAGACCCAGGCTGCCGGAGGTCGAATAACCGATTTCGAGCGCCTTCCCCACGTCCGAAATGCCGGGTCCCTCGTCCACGGCCACGACCACGATCCCCTCGCGCCCGTTCTCGCTGACTCTCTCGAGAATCAGGTCGCCGCGCCGGGCGTAGAGCAGGATGTTGCGCGCCAGCTCGGAGATCGCGGTCGCGATCAGGGTCAGGTTGCCGCTCGAGAAGCCGATCTGCTGCGCCATCGACCGCCCGCGGGTCCGGGCGGTCAGGATGTCGAGGTCCGAGGCGATCAGGATGCGCGCCTCGTCCTTTTGATCCGGCGCCGCCGGTTCCTTCCGGCGACCCGGCTTCCCGGTCCCGTGTGGAGGCTGCTTCATTGCCCGCGCGAGCCGATCGATTCGCCGACCTTCCTGGCCTTCTGCCCGAGGTAGGCCAGCCCTTCCTCGAGGTCGAGCGCCGTCGCCACCCCTTCGAGCGTCAGACCGAGCTGCACCATGGCGAACGCCACCTCGGGCTGGATGCCGACGATCACCGTGTCGGCACCGCGCAGCCGGATCATGTGGGCGATGTCCCGCAGCATGCGCGAGGCGAACGAGTCCATGATGTCCATCGCGGTGACGTCGACGATGACCCCCTTGGACCGGAACCGCCCGACCTTCTCGACCAGGGCGTCCCGCAGGTGCAGCAGATCGGCGTCCGACAGGGCCGACTGCACGGTGGCGATGAGATAAGGCCCCTGCTTGAGAATCGGGACTTCCACGCCGGCCCCCTTCCTAGCTCACGATCTCGGGTTTCTCGACCGGGACGACCTTGTAGCCGAGCAGCCGCTCCGCTTCCTCGATGCCCCCCTGCAGGTCGCCGACGGTGTTCATCTTGGTGAGGTCGACGCCGATGTTGACCAGGGTTTGCGCGATCTCGGGCGACAGACCGGTCACGATCACCGTCGCCCCCAGGAGGCGGGAGGCTTCGACGGTCAGCACCAGGTGGTTGGCGACGTTGGAGTCCATCGCCGCCACGCCGGTGATGTCGATGACCACCACCCGCGCCCGGTTGGTGCGGATGCCGCGCAGCAGCTGCTCGGTGAGCTGGCGGGCGCGTTGCGGGTCGATGACGCCGATGATCGGCAGGATCAGCAGCCGTTCGCGCACCTGCAGGACCGGCGTCGACAGCTCGCGGATCGCCTCCTGCTGCTCGCGGATGGTGCGCTCGCGCTCCTGCACGAACCCGACCGCCACGGTGATGGCGATCCGGTTTGCCGCCGGCTCGTAGGCGTCCAGGATCCGGTTCAGCTTCTCGAAGTCGGCGTGATAGCGCGCGAACAGGGAGCGCGCCAGGACGTCGCGCAGCAGCAGCACGATCCCCACGACCTCGTCGGTCTGCACCCCCCGCGGGATGATCCGTTCCGACAGGTTGCGGGCGTACGCCTGCAGGGCCTCGAACGTCCCGGTCTCCAGCGCCTCCACGTAGTTGTCGTACACCGAGGTCGCCTCGGCGAACACCTCCTCCTTGGTCATGGCGGTGAGGAGCTTGGCCTCGGTGATGCGGCGCGCCCACTCCTCGCGGAGCTGGGTGCGGTTCTGCCGGAGATGCGAGACCAGCTCGCGGAGGAGCGCCGTGGTGCTCTCCGCGATCTCGCGCGTGGCCGAATCCTGCTGACGGACCCCCTTCATTCTGAGCCTCCTCCCCCGCCCGCCCCAGTCTCGGGACGGCCGGGAGCCTGCGTCTTGATTGGGTTGATGGACAATCCTAGCACCCTGCCCCCCCGGCGGATCATCCGGATGCGGTCCGGCGGGCCACCCGCCGCGAGCCCCCCCGGGTCGGGTATAGACCCTCGATGATTTCGCGTATATGGGTACCCCGGCCGGATGCCCGGGTCCATCAGGTAAAGACCTGAACCAGCGCCGGAGGCATACCCGATCGGCCGGGCGTCCGGCCCGCCGCCGGCGGCGGTGACCCGCCCAGCCGGACCCCTCCTACGCCTTCCCGGGGGAGCCGACCACGTCCTCCACCCACGACATGGCGGCCATCATCGCGGGGAACCCGAGGGTCGTGGTCGCCAGCAGGATGACGTGGCGGCATTCGTCGGGGGTGGCGCCCGCCTCCACCGAGCGGCGCACGTGGGAGTGCACCGCCCCTTCGAGCCGGGCGCCGACGGCGATCGCCAGCTTGGCGAGGGCCGCGGTCTTCGGGTCGAGCGGTCCGGCCTTGCGGCACGCGTCGCCCAGCTCTTCGTAGGCGCGGAAAACGGCGGGATATCGCTTGCGTTGCGCGTCGTACCAGCCGGGGATCTTGACCATCGGCACCTCCTCGCGGTGACGGCATTATGCTCGAAAAATACCTCTTGCCCCGATCGCCGCACCTTGGTAAATACGCTGGCAGTTCGATTCGCTCAACACCGTCCAGCGACACCCGTTGACCGGCTGGTGGTCCTGCCGCGAAGGCATCTCGCCGCGCAGGAGGCATGGTGGGCGTGCAGGCGGGCTCCACGCTCCGGCATCACCGCCGGGTACTGCTCGTCGTGTGGATGGCGCTCGGGATCGCCGCGGGGTCCCTGCCGGCGGCCCCGCCGGGCATCCCTTCCCCGGTCCCGTTCGTTCCCGGCGAGGTCCTGGTCAAGTTCCGGAGCGGCGCGATGCCCGCGGACCGTGCGAGGGTCGGGGAACAGCTCGGAGCGCGCACCGCACGCCGATTCCACCGAATCGGCCCCGCTCCCCCGCATTCCCGTGTCGTGCGAAGGGGGCTGCCCGTAACGCCGATCAGAAACGGCGTCTCCCCCACCAGACGCGGATTTTCGTAATGGGCCCCGCATGGGGTCTCCGAAGCGCCCCGTAGACCACGCGCTTCCCTGCCGAGGGTGGCGCTTGAGGTCCACACCCCTCATATTCGAACCCGGGGTACCCCATGGTCCGCCGACTTCTCGCCGTCGCCGCAGGTCTTCTGGCGGCATCGCTCGTCCTGTGGGCGGTGCGCTCGAGCAGCGCCCGGGAGCTCGCGACGCGTCACCTCGAGCTGGAGAACGAAACACGCCTGTTCGCGCGCCTCTTCGCCACACGCATCGAGGGGGGGCTGCAGAAGCACCTCACCGCCCTCCAGCAGATGGCGAACTTCTACGCCAGCAGCCGGAAGGTCTCCGAGAAGGAGTTCCGCAGCTTCGCGGGAACGACGCTCAAAATCAGCCCCTCCTGCCTGAACGTCGCCTACGTGGATCCTTCCTTCATCGTCAGGAGGGCCTACCCGGCCGGCGACCGCCGGTTCCTGGTCGGCCTCGATCTCAGGGCCCACCCGCTGGGGTACGAGTCAATTCTCGCGGCGCGGCGCACCCGCGGCCCGGTCGTCTCCCCGCCGCTCCTGCTGGTCCGCGGCGCACCGGGGTTCCAGCTCGCCGTCCCGATCTTCGCGAACGGGGTGTACGCGGGGGCCCTGGTCGGCGCCTGCCGGAGCAACGATTACTTCGAATCGATGTCCCTTCCCGGAATGAGCCAACGCTACGTGCACCAGGTCCTGAATTCCGGCGTCCCGGTCTTCGCCACCGCCGGATTCGACGCCACCGGGCAGTCCCCCGTGAAGGTGAGCGAGTCATTCGCACTGGGCGGAGCGGACTGGGAGATCCGGGCCCGGCCGCAACCCGAACTGGCGTTGAGCCACCTCAGATCCGGGCACACGGCCTTCTGGACAATTGCCTCGCTCCTCACCGCCATGTCCGGGCTCCTGGTCATGGCGGGAGTGCTCTGGATCAGCGGGATGCGGGCCAGCTTGAAAACCCACCGGGTCGCCCTGCTCGAAACACGGAGCCGACTCGACGGCACCCTCGACCAGCTCATGCAGGCGGGGAAGCTGAGCGCCCTGGGACAGCTGGTCGCGGGGGTCGCGCACGAAATCAACAACCCCCTTGCCGGCGTGGTGGGGTACACGCAGCTCCTGATGCAGCGCCGGCTCCCCGCCGGCGTCCACAGGCGCCTGGAGACCATCGCGGCGGAGGCCCAGCGGATGACCACGATCGTCCGCAACCTCCTCATCTTCGCCCGCCGGCACGCCCCCGAGAAGACGCTTCTGGGACTGAACGGGATCGTCGAGAAGACGCTCGAGCTGAAGGCCTACCAGTTCCGGGTGAACCAGATCGCCATCGTCAAGGATCTTGCTCCGGACCTGCCGATCACGCTGCTCGACTTCAACCAGATCCAGCAGGTGCTGATCAACCTCCTGATCAACGCGCAGCAGGCGATCCGCGAAACCGGACGGGGCGGCTCGATCCGGTTGACGACGCGGGCCATGGACGGCCGGATCGAGCTGCGGGTGGCGGACGACGGGCCTGGCATCCCGGCGGAGATCCGCGAGCGCATCTTCGAGCCGTTTTTCACCACGAAGAAGGAGGACAAGGGGACGGGGCTCGGACTATCCCTGTGCTACGGCATCATCCAGGAGCACGGAGGGACCATCCAGGTCGAGAGCCCCCCCGGAGAGGGGGCGACGTTCATCCTCTGTTTCCCGGTGATCCGCAGCCCCGCCGGGGTGACGGAGACCAGGCCCCGCAAAGCCTCCACGCACGTCCGGCCGCTCCGGATCCTCGTGGTGGACGACGAGCAGAGCATCCAAGCCATCCTGGTCGAGCTGCTGACCCTCCAGGGGCATCGGGTGGACACCGCCTCCGACGTGCCCGAAGCCCTGCGCAAGATCCGCGACGACGATCACGACCTCATCATCACCGACATGAAGATGCCGCAGGGTTCCGGGAAGGACGTCTACCGGGCGGCGGCGGAGAAGAGCCCGGCGCTGGGCCGGCGGGTCGTGTTCACCAGCGGCAACCCGTCGGGGGACGACACGCAGCGGTTTTTCCGGGAAAACCGGGTGCCTTTCCTGGACAAACCCTTCACCCTCGAGGACATCGAGCGCGCCATCGCGGCGGCCCTGAAGAACTAGGAGCCTGTCCGGATCCACACCCACTCGTCGGCCGCGGGCCGCCCGCCGCTCACGGACAGAATCCGAGCCGCGGCTCGCCGCCGGAGCGGGTGCCGAGCGGGCCGGCGCCGGCGGGGCAGCCGTTGACCGCGCGGACCAGATAGTAGAAGGCGAACCCGGGCATCGGAGTCTCGTCGTCCACGTTCGCGCGCTGCGCCGGGTCAGGCGGGAGGATGCAGAAGGCGGCTTCGTCGACGTCCCAGGCATTGTCGAACCGCAGGGTCTCGTACGTGAGGAGCGAACCGCCGGGCGCGGAGGGGGCGCCCCAGGTAAGGAGCGTCGGCCCTGCTCCGTCCTGCGTCAGCATGAGACCGCGCGCCTCGCCCGGCATCGCCCACACGGTCGCATCGGCGTCGTCGCAGTCGCAGCCGGCGAAGAAATCGCCGTCCTGATCGAACGCGGCGCACGCGAGGTTGCTGCAGCAGTCGCTGTCCGCGCAGTCCGCGCCGCCGTCGCAGTCGTCGTCGAGGGCGTCGGAACAGGACAGCTCGACCGCCTCCGGCTCGCACGACAGGCAGTTGATCCCTCCGTAACCCGGCTCGCAGACGCAGTTGCCGGCGGCGTCGCAGGTGCCGTGGCCGCTGCACTTCTCCGCCGCGGTGCACGGCTCGCAGGCGGGATACCCGTAGAAGTCCGGGGCGCAGGCGTCGCAGCCGGTGCCGCCATACCCGGTGGCGCAGAGGCAGGCGCCGGTGGCGCCGCAGGATCCATGACCGTTGCAGGTGGTCGAGGCCAGGCAGTAGGTGCAGGACGGGTAGTTGTAATGATCCGCGGCGCACACGTTGCAGGAGGCGCCGGCGTATTCCGGGTCGCAGACGCACGAGCCGTTCGGCTGCGCCGTCCCGCTGCCATTGCAGGTGATCGCGTCGCTGTACTGGCAGGCCTGGCCGACGTATCCGGGAACGCAGGTGCAGGTCCCGTTTCCGTTGATCCCGTCGAAGCAGGTGCCGTGGCCGTTGCAGGGATTCGTCGCCCCCCCGGGACAGGCGACGCAGGTCGGACCATAGTAGCCCGGGTCGCAGCTGGCGCACTGATTGAGAACCTGAATGCCGATTCTCTGGCAGGTCACCTCCCTCTCGAAGAAGATGCTGCAGATCGAGCTGGCGATCTCGGTGTCTCCGGCGAAGCAGGACTGGTTGAACCCGCAGTCGGTGGTGCAGGTGCAGGACACCTGCCGCGTGACGCAGCTGCCGCAGGAGGGGGCGCAATTGAAGTTCTGCCAGGTGCAGGTGCAGCCGGCCACGGCCTCCGGAGCCATGGCGACGGCGAGAACCAACAGGAAACCGGGCGCCAGCCAGCGTCCGATCGGGATCTTCATTTCTCCGTGGGAATCACGCGCCCTCGACGCTGCGGCAGGCATCGCTCGCGTCGGACAGTTTCCTTATACGGGGCATCCCCCACCCGGTCAAGCGATTTCCGCCCAGCGATTTCCGCCCAGCGCCCCGGCTCGCACCGCGGCCCCCTCAGCGCCCGGGCGCCGCCAGCCCGCCGATCCAGGCATCGCCGAGCCCGTGAAACAGACCGGCGATCCAGAGATTCCCGGAGCGCCGGAACAGCACCGCAAAGAACAGACCCATGGCGAAAATACCCCCGAGCATCGGGAGGGCCTCAGCCAGGTCGCCGCGGGTCAGGTGGTAGAAGTGCAGCGGTCCGAACGTGAACAGTAGGTTGCTTGCGAGGACCCCCGCGACCGCACCCCGGCGCCGCACCAGCTCCGTCTGGAGGATGCCGCGATACACCACCTCCTGGTGGAAGCCCCACGCGAGGTGCGTGAGCAGGACGACGCATGCCCCGCTCCACAGGGACCGATCGCCGAGGATCGCCCCCAGCCGCCCGGCGAAAAGGACCCCGAAGATCGCATTCGCGAGAACGAGGACCTGGAGAAAGTATGACCGTTCCGTGACGCTCCAGCTCCGCCACGGGATCAGACCGATTTGCGAAAACCGCAGCCGCGCGAAGAACCGTACCAGCGACAGCGCCAGTCCCAGCAGGAGGGGAACGCGCAACCAGGCGGGCGGCGCCGGCAGGCCGAGGAGAGCCGGGAGCGCCAGACGGGGGCCCACGAGTCCCTCGAGCAGCAGGAATATCAGCAGCAACCGGAGACCCGCCCGTGGGCCATGGCCCGACGGACGCCTCTCCTCGAAGAAAAGCGCGTGCCCCTTCAGGTGGGGGGCCAACCGCCCCGTCATGCCCACGCTTCAACCCCCGATCCGCACGCCCAGCATCGACACGGAGCCGCCATCGAACCCCTCGACCGGAAAGGTTACCCGATCACCGGGACGGTGCTGCGCCAGGACATAGATCAACGGGAGGAAATGCTCGGGCGTCGGAGCCGCCAGCGTGGCGTCCGCGCCCAGCGACTCGTAGCCAACGACACCAGCGAGGTCGCCGGCGGCGATCCGCTGCCGCAGCACGCACTCGAACCGCACCGCCCAGTCGAAGGGCGCCGCGGCGCGCCGCCCCCAGGCGTACTCGTGCAGATTGTGCACGACGTTGCCGGAGCCGAAGACCAGCACCCCCTCGTCGCGAAGCGGCGCGAGCCGTCGCGCCAGCCGCTCGTGCTCGCCGGCCGCCAGCGTCTCGTCGATCCCGAGCTGCGCTACAGGCACGTCGGCGTCCGGGAACAGATGCGGGAGGACCGACCAGGTCCCGTGATCGAGCCCCCACCCGTCGTCTGCGCCGACACCGACAGGATGGCCCGGGGCCGCGGCAGCTCCCCCGCCAGCCGCCCCCAGGCCTGCGTAAAGGTGTTGTCCTCGAGGGCGTCCCATCCGCCCCGCGCTCTCCCGGAGACGCGCCAGCCGGCGCGCGGCTTCATCCACCGGCAACTCTTCGACCGCGTGGCACGGCTACTTCGACCCCTCGAGCCGCGGACCGGCCATCTCCACGCGCGTCCGCGCCACGACCCGGAGTGCGGGCTGAATCCGAGGGCGGCGGCGTGGCTCGACATGATCGCCGCAATCCTACCCGCGGCAGCGCCGGCCCCGATCGGAGGTGGCCGGAGGCGTCATGGCGGGCACGGTGTCATCGGCGGGAGCGTCGAACGCGGGATGACCCGCCGCTCGTTCCGGTACCAGACGGCGAGATGCCGTTTGCCGAGCCGCCAGAGGATCCCCAGAGGGGCCCGGCCCCGACACGTGGCCAGTTCGCCGTGCTCGCCCCGATGGTGATGGAAGCGGCAAAGGCAGATCCGGTTCGAGAGCTGATTGCCGCCGCGTCGCGAGCGCTAGACGAGGTGATGGTCCTCAAGATTCCTGCGCGACGTGCAACCCGGGGCGGTGCAGCGCCAGCCCGAGCGAGAGTAGACCGGGTCGCCGGGGCGGGCGGGGGCGCCGGGACGGGCGGGCAGGCT
>JBOGOE010000237.1:0-3357 GCA_050747445.1 Candidatus Polarisedimenticolia bacterium
GATCGTCGGCAGCAGGTCGATGCCGGAGACCGGGATCGCGATCCGCGCCGGGCCCGCCTCCGGCGCTCCCCCGGTCGCCGCGCGCGACACGATCAGGGGGACGCGGATAATCTCCTCGTAGAGACGCCGGCCGTGCCCCATCGAGCCGTGGTCCCGGAACTCCTCGCCGTGGTCGGCGGTCAGGAGGACCCAGGTCCGTCCGGCGCGGCCGGCGGCGGCGATCCCGTCGAGGAGCCGACCGATCTGCCGGTCGGTGTGGAGGATCTCCCCGTCGTACCGGTTGACCAGGAACTCCAGGTAGCCGTCGGGGATCGGGACCGAGGTGTCGATGAACTTCGACAGCGCGTCGTAGTCGGCCTCGAGCGGACCGGCATAGGCGCTGGGGAAGACGTCGCGGTCCCCGCCCGGAGCGGCGTACGGCCAGTGCGGGTCGAAGTAGTGGACGAACAGGAAGACCGGCTCCTTCCCCTGCCGCCGCAGCCACTCGAGCGCCGTCCCGGTGACCCGCTCCGCGTCCGGCTCGAGCCCCTTCTCGTGCACGTAGTCGGGGCTCGACATGCCGAAGTCGTCGTAGGTCTGGAAGCCGCGGTCGAAGCCGTACAGGCGCGAGGTGTAGACGTGCGACGCGAACCCGCCGGTCCGCCAGCCGCGGGCGTGCAGCGACTCGGTGAGGGTCGGGATCTCGTGCGGCAGGTGGATGTCGTGGCTCTCGACCCGGTGCGCCGAAGGGAACCGGCCGGTGAAGATCGACATGGTGGAGGGCAGGGTCCAGGGGGCGGCCGCCCAGGCCTGGTCGAACACCGCCCCCTCCGCGGCCAGCCGGTCGATCCGGGGCGTGGTCGGCCGCCGGTAACCGTAGACGCCGAGATGATCGGCACGCAGGGTGTCGACCAGGATCAGGACGATGTCGGGACGGTCCGGGTCGAACCGGGCGCAGGCGGGAAGCGCCGCGAGGGCGGCCAGCGACAGGAGCGCCGCCGCGCCCCGGGCGGTGGACGACGTCCGGGCGGTGCGCACGGTCGGGCTCAGGCGCTGCCGGCGGTCTGCAGGGCGTGAACGACGCGGCCGCCGACGATGGTCGCAACCGGCCAGCCGGTGAGGCTCCAGCCGTGGAACGGGCAATTGCGCGACTTCGACTGGAACCGGGCGACGTCCACGGTCGCCTTCAGATCGGGGTCGATGATGGTGAGGTCGGCATCGGCCCCTTCGGCCAGCGTCCCTTTCCTGAGGCCGAGGATGCGGGCCGGGTTGACCGACAGCAGCTCGACGAGCCGTTTGACGTCGATGACCCCGGCGCGCACCAGGCGATCCATCAGCAGCGGCACCGCCGTTTCCAGGCCGATGACGCCGAACGGGGCGTCGTCGAACTCCTGGAGCTTTTCGTCCAGGTGGTGCGGCGCGTGGTCGGTGGCGATGACGTCGATGGTGCCGTCGCGCAGTCCTTCGAGGAGGGCGCGCCGGTCCGTCTCGCTCCGGAGCGGCGGGTTCATCTTGGTGTTCGCGTCGTAGTCCGATTCCATCACCGCCGCGTCGGTCAGCAGCAGGTGGTGCGGCGTCGCCTCGCAGGTCACCGCCGCGCCGTCGGCCTTGGCGCGCCGCACCCGCTCCAGGCTGCCGCGCGTGCTCAGGTGGGCGAGGTGCAGCCGCCCGCCGGTCATGGCGGCGAGCGCCAGGTCGGTGCCGACGGCGATCTCCTCGGCCGCCGCCGGTATGCCGCGAAGACCGAGAAGGGTTGCGACCTCCCCCTCGTTCATGGCGCCGCGCGCCGACAGCGACCGGTCCTCGCAGTGATCGATCACCGGGATGCCGAAGATCTTGGTGTATTCCAGGGCCATCCGCATCAGGTGGGGCGTCTTCACCGGGTGGCCGTCGTCGCTCACCGCCACCGCGCCGGCCTTCACCATGTCGCCGATCTCGGCCAGCTCCTCGCCGCGCCCCCCCTTGCTGACGCAGCCGATGGGAAAGACGTTGACCCGGCCCCGGCGGCGCGCCTCCGCGACGATGTACTCGGTGACCGACAGACCGTCGTTCCACGGGTCGGTGTTGGGCATGCAGGCGACCGAGGCGAACCCGCCGGCCGCCGCCGCCCGCGTGCCGGTCTCGATCGTCTCCTTGTGCTCGTGCCCCGGCTCGCGCAGGTGGACGTGCATGTCCACGAACCCCGGGCAGACGATCTTGCCGGCGGCGTCGAGGACCTCGGCGCCGGAGGGGTGGGCGTGCCCCTCCCCGCCGCGCCCCCGTCCCCGGCCCGCCGGCCGGCGCTCGGCGATCCGGCCGTCCACGATCAGGAGGTCCATCGGACCGTCGGCGCCGGTCGCCGGATCGACCACCCGGCCCCCCTTAACCAGCAAGCTCGCCAAGGGTCCCCCCCGCCAGCAGGTAGAGCACCGCCATCCGCACCGCCACGCCGTTGGTCACCTGCTCGAGGATCACCGAGAAGGGGCCGTCGGCGACGGCGCTGTCGATCTCCACCCCGCGGTTCATCGGACCGGGGTGCATGATGATCGCGTCCGGCTTGGCCCGCGCCGCCCGCTCGACGGTCAGCCCGAACAGGTTGTAATACTCGCGCGCCGACGGGAAGGCCGCAGCGGCCATGCGCTCCCGCTGCACCCGCAGCATCATGATGACGTCGGCCCCTTCGACCGCCTCGTCCATCCGCCAGGTCGCCCCCGCCCCCAGCGTCTCGATACCCGCCGGGATCAGCGTCGGCGGACCGCAGACCACGACGTCGGCCCCCATGGTCTTCAAGAGAAACAGATTGCTGCGCAGCACCCGGCTGTTCATCAGGTCGCCGACGATCGCCACGCGCAGCCCCCGCAGACGCCCCTTCTTCTCGCGGATGGTGAAGGCGTCGAGGAGCGCCTGGGTCGGGTGCTCGTGCGCCCCGTCGCCGGCGTTGACGATGTTGGAGCGGCAGTGACGCGCCAGGAAGTGGGGGGCCCCGGCGGCCTTGTGGCGGATGACGATCATGTCGGGGGCCATCGCCTCGAGGTTGCGCGCCGTGTCGAGCAGGCTCTCCCCCTTCACCACGCTCGACGCCGACGGGGAGAAGTTGAGGGTGTCGGCCGACAGACGCTTCTCGGCGATCTCGAAGGACGAGCGGGTCCGGGTGGACGGCTCCATGAAGAAGTTGACGATGGTCTTGCCACGGAGCGTCGGGACCTTCTTGATCGGCCGGGTCGAGACCTCGGCGAACGAGAGGGCGGTGTCGAGGACCAGGGTGATCTCCTCGGCCGTCAGCCCGCGGATCCCCAGGAGGTGCCGGTGCTGCAGCGCCGCCAGCGGCGGCGTCCGGGGCGCCCGGCCGGGAGCGGCCGCGGGGATCGCCGCCGGCTCGATGCGGCTGGCGGCCGGCTT
>JBOGOE010000238.1:0-5667 GCA_050747445.1 Candidatus Polarisedimenticolia bacterium
CGCGTCCCCTTCGCCTTCCACGCCGACGAGGACGCGCCCCCCTGCCCCGACTGCGGCAGCATCATGGTGCGGAACGCCGCCTGCTACAAATGCCTGAACTGCGGGGCGACGAGCGGGTGTTCGTGACCCTCGAGGTTCCTCCCGCGCCATCGAGGATAGCGGTTACTCCTCGATGAGCGCGAAGCCGTAGTCCTCAAGAACTCTCCCAAGCAGCGCGGGGTTCTTCGGGGCGGACCGTGGTGTCGGGGAGCCCGCCCGCAGGGCGGTTGCTGCGTGGTCGAACAGGGCGGCGGCAGCGCGCGACGGATCGTGGCGCGAGGGGTAGTGGATGCCGTCGGGAGAAGCGGTGTGGCCGCGCAGGGCCTGCGCCCAGCGCCGGGCGATGGCACGGTCGCCGCTGCAGAGGCGGGCGTCGGCGCCGATCCGGGCGAGACCGCCGCGACCCGCCACATCAATCAGACGGAGCGGACGGCGCGTTTCGACCCGGGTCAGGACGCGGCAGGCCAGGGCGTTCATGGTCACGGTGTTGCACCCGGTCGATTGCCCGAACGTCTCGATGAAGGCCCCGTGTTCGTCGGCGGCCACGTAGCGGCAGATCCGGGGGCGGCTCCGGGTGCGGCCCGGGATCCCCCATTCAGGGGGCGCCCTGCTCGCCGTAGGCGCGGGCCGCATCGACGACCGCATCCACGCGGCCCCGGCGTAACTCCTCGAGGGGAATCCTCCCGTCCAGCCAGTCGTTCTTGTTCAGCATGAATCCCATCTGCATCCAGGGGTCGTGCCGCCGCAGCGTCTCGAGGACCGTCTCGAGACCGGGCAGCGCCCCGCCATCCGAGAACTGCCACGACGGATAGGCGTATCCGCGGCGGCCCACGGTGAGGCCGAGAAGCTTCCCCGCGCGCCGGCGCTTGTCCACCGCCTGTCGGGAGATCCGCAGGAGCCGGGCCGCTTCGGCGGCGGTCAGCGTGCCGCCACCCCACTCCAGCAGGCGTTCGCGGGCCTCGAGGCCCCGGATCCTGGCGGGACCAAGAGGATCGACCTTCCCGACCTCCTGGACGACGGCCGGATCCTGCAGCGCGCGCACCAGGGCGCGATAGTCGGTGGGTGCGGCGCTGGCCGCGGCGAGGGTCGAGGCCGGGACCTCGCGCGACAGGCGGCTCAGGGCATTGAGCGCCCGGGTCAGGAATCTCGACCGCGCCGCTCCTCCCAGCGCCTCGACGACCCCGGCGACCGCTTCCCGGGCTTCACGCGGGGCCCGTGACGCCGCGTCTTCGCGGGACGGGCGCCGGTCTCGCGCCACGCGCCGGGTCAGCTCGATCAGGAGCAGCTGTTCATGGAGGGAGGTCCGGGCGCGAAAGTGGGTGATCGGGACGACCGCCTGCACCCGGCTCCGCCGGAACCGGAGGGCGTCGTCGCTCCATTCGATCGGGACCTTATCCTCCCGCAGGCGCCGGGGGTCGGCCCGGAGCGTGAGGCGGTCGCGCGTCCGGCGCACCTTCACCAGGTCCGCGGCCCGAGCGGCCTGGTCGCGCGCGAGCGACCCAAGGGCCGCGAAGATCGCCCTCTCCATCTGGTAGAGGCTTGTCGGATCGGGATCAACCCGGGCTGCCGCTGCGGGCGACATCTTGTGTTGGCTCCGCTCTGTTGACGAGGCAGTAATATCACTAGCATTACAAACTTAGTCAACCATAAATACGATTCCTACCGGTATCCGGGCGGCGTTCAGAGGGCCGCGGCGATCGCCTTGCGCAGGACGTTCAGCGCGGCATTGGCGGCCTTCTGGGCCGCCGCCTTGCTCAGGACGCTGACCATCTTCAGGCCGGCTTCCAGGGCCAGCTGCTCGTCGCGCAGCTGGATCTCCAGCTCCTCGTCGTCGATCTCGCCGCGGAGGCGCGCGTCGGTGATCGCCCGGAGGGCGCGGCGGCGGTCTTCGAGGACCTCCTTCATGGCGCCGCGCACGGTCCTGCCGTCCTTCTTCAGGACCCGCGCGGCGGCCGCGGCCATCTCCTTGAGGGTGGCGTCCAGATCGAGTGGCATTCTCAGTCGTCTCCTTCCCCGGCGGCCGGCTCGGCGTCGGCCTTGGCCTTCTCGGCGCGCAGCGCGTACTTGAAGAGATCGGCGAAGCGGTCCCGATCGAGACGGGCGGCGCCTGTGCGGTAGCCGTTGCGCGTCCGATGCAGCTCCTTCTTCTGACCCCAGAGGGTCAGGATGTCGCGCGCGATGCCGGCCGACTCGGTGTTCAGGGGGCGGATGTCATTACGCAGGACGAGCGCGCGCAGGTCCGTCTCGATCTGCACGTAGCGCTCCCGGTGGCGGGAGTAGGGCCGCTGGTTCTCGTCCTCCTCGAGCAGGTCCCCGTAGAACCGATCGACCGCCTTGGCGGCCGCCAGGGTCTCGGTCTCGACCTGGGCGTCGTAGGGGGCGATGAGCCGGATGCAGCCGCCGAGGAGAAGGGCGGCCAGCCCCAGGGTGGCGTGAACGCGGGCGCGATTCATGGTTCGTCCAGATCCTCCTCCAGGTTGAGCCACTCGTCCAGTGGCGTCCAGACCGAATCGTCGTCGGCGGGGCAGCGACCCGTCGTCGTGTGCCAGCAGACGTCGAGCGCGTAGACGGGGTGGATCTCCCAGGACGACGCGCGGGCCGGGCTCGACACGCGTTCCTCCGTGCAGGGGACATGGCTGGCGTCGAAGAACAGGTTGCCGGTGACGCGCACCGGACGGCGGCCGATGTCGCGCAGGTTGGCCGGGGTCCAGGCGTCCGGTCGGCGGTGCGGGCTGATCTCGGCGGTGATGGTGTCGCACGGCTCGGCGGTCGCCTTGCGCGCCAGGTCGAGGTGGATGTCGTTGTTCTCGGCGCCGCGTTTCTTGCAGTTGACCGTTTCGCCCTTGCCGGTGTTGGAGTACCGCGCGTGCAGGATGTAGCCGGTGAACCGGACGCGCATCCCTTCGCCGATCAGCTCGCCGTTGTCGCTTTCGATCAGGTGATGCAGGTCGCGCCGGTCGGCGGGCAGGCCACCGCCGCCGAACGGGATGCCGCGCTCCCGGACGGCGTCCTGCAGGTTGGCGAAGTCGGCGAACACGACCGGAAGCACCGGCTCCGGAGCGCAGAAGTTGTTCTTGGCGCGGTTCTGGGCGCGGTGCGCCGCGCTCGCGGTCTGGCCTTCGAGACCGCAGGTGCGGTCGATCGGTCGTTCCTCGGTGAGACCGGGCGGGAAGATGCAGCCGGGGTTGAACTCGGGCGCGGGCGGCGCGTCGATCGACGCAAAGAGCAGCAGAGCGGCGAGACTCAGCATGCGTGGGGCGCGCATGGCGTTGTCCTCCTGAAGTCACTCCGAAGTCAGGGCGTCGCGAGGTCCGGATTCGTCTGCGGCTCTCCCTCGAGGACGTTCGGGTTGCGGGCGACGTAGTCCACCAGGTTCCCCGGGCGGTAGCCGAGGTCCTGCCGGTAGCGGGCGATGACGGTCCAGTGGAGCTTCTCGTTGGAGACCCGGGCCCCGCCGTTCCTTGATGGCGCTCCGATCGGACGGACGTGGGCCCGGAACAGTTTGTAGAACCCGCGCTGCGAATCGTGCGCGATCGGCATCCAGGGGCGGACGGCCGGATCGAGCAGGGCATCGAGCCGGATCCGGTCGAGCGCCAGTCCGTGACCGGCGGCCCTCCGGGCCAGCCAGTGCAGGGCGACACCCGCCAGGCGGGGATCCGGGTACCCGCCGCCGACGTCGGAGTGGGCCCCGATGAACCAGGCCTGCTCCATCACCTGTCCCTTGGCGTGCGTCTGCTGCTCCCACAGGGCCGGCCTGAAGTGGCGGCGGCGCTCGTCGATGGCCAGCGCCTGGTAGGCGTGGGCGACGCTGGAGCTCAGCTTGCAGTCGTGGAACCGGAGCATCCGGCCGATCAGATCGTGCCGGAGCAGGGGGTTGCCGAGGGAGCCGACGGTGTCCCAGACCCCCATGAAATGGATCGGCGTCCGGTCGGCGACGGCGAGCCCGGCGCGGAACGACCGGGCCCGCGCGCTGTCGGGCGCGTTCGAGGCGCCGCGCTTGCGATAGAAGCGGTACGCCGCCTCGACCTGGTCGCGGCGGTCCGGCTTCAAGATACCGCACTTGCGGATGAACCCGCCGAGGCTGCGGACGGTGTAGGCCCCCCGGCTGAAGCCGAAGAGATAGATGGAATCCCCCGGCCGGTAGTTGTCCACCAGGGCTTCGTACGCCTGCCGGATGTTCTCCGACAGCCCGCGCCCGGTGGCGCCGTCGAAGCCTCGTCGCAGCCACCCGCCGCCGGTGCCGACCCCCGGGTCGTAGTACACCGCCTGCCTCTGCCCGTCCTCGGACTGCGGGAGGACGAGCTCCCGCAGCTTCAGGACGTTGGTGGCGTGCGCGCTGTCGTGCGAGTTCCAGGTCCCGTCACAGCAGACGACCAGTCGCTTCGGCATCGACCCCCCCGGGGCAGCCGTCGGACGATCTCCTCGAACGCATCGCCCAGGGTGCGCGTGGGCGGCGCCCCCGCGATGCGTGCCCGCATGACGCTCAGAATACCGGACTCCCGGAAGTTGATGGGCCCCGTCGAGGCCTTCGCTGGTCGGGATGCTATTTGCGCCCCCGACCAGTGTCAAGCGGCCCGCGGGGGGCGCGGGCGCCGCGGACCGCGTCGATGGCGGCCTCCTCGAAGCCGCAGTCGCCTCCGGCGGGTTGCGCCACCTCGACGTCGTCGACGCTGCCGTCCTTGCGGATCACCGCCCGGAGGACGACCCGGCCCAGGACGTTGCTTCCCTGGGCCGTCCGAGGGAAGCGCGGCACGACTTTCGTGGTCGGGATGATCTGGGGATTCGTGATGCCAGCCGCCGGGTCGTTGGCGAAGTAAGGACCATCGGGCGGTTGGCCGCGTGGAGCGTGCTCTTTTGCAGGAGCGGCGGGCAGCTCCGGCCGGTCCCAGAGGATGGCCATGCGGCGAATCGGTTCGAGATCGCGGTCGCTCAGCTTGTGTTTCACCTTGTGCCGGAACCCCGTCATCGGGACCCCCGCGCCGCCGGCCCCGGCGAGGGCACGCACGGGCGGCTCCTGGTTCTGCAGGAAGAGCGTCTGGGTGACCCTGCAGCCCGGTCTGGAGTGTGATCTTGCGCGACGCATCGTACGACACCTCGATAGGCGCCAGCGGATCGGCGGAAGCACCGGCCGGTCCCGCCGCGGCGGTGCGGCCCGCCACGATGAAAATCGGGGTGAGGAGCACGGCACAGGCTCCGGTGAGACGCCACAATCGACGCGGCGGCGGTACTTGACCTCGAGCGGGATACGTTTCAGGCCGATGGTCAGGGCGAAGTCGATCTCCGGCTCGGTCGGGCGCTCGGGGAAGTGCGCCAGATCGAGAGGAGGGATCCCCGCAAGGTAGGCGCCGACGACGCTCTCCGCAAGGTGACCTGCGAGATCGCCGAGCCGGGGGGCCCGGTCCGCCAGGTTCTGGACCTCGTCCAGGAACACGCAGGCGGGTCTCCGGGCCCGCGCGGCCTCGTTGAACGTCTCGCCGAGGATGCGGTTCTCGTACCAGGCGAGGAGAGCGAGCAGCGGCGGGCTCAGGTCGCGAAGCGGCGGCAGTTCGTCGAACTGCACGCGCAGGATGCGCCGCGGCTCGACGCCCTCCTTCCGGACCAATGCTCGATGAGCTGCTCCTGGAGGGT
>JBOGOE010000239.1:0-7556 GCA_050747445.1 Candidatus Polarisedimenticolia bacterium
GCCCCGCCCCGCGGCCCGCGCGAGCCAGATTGCCGCGGGCGGCACGGCGAACAGGACGTTGGGGGTGGCGATGGCCGACAGACCGAGGAGGAGACCGGCCCCGAGCCGGCCGCGCCGGGATCGGGCCCGGAGCAGGCAGAGGATGGCGCCGAGCATCAGGACGAGGTGCAGGACCGGGATGAGCGGCTGCGTCTCGAAGAAGACCAGCGGCCCGTAGAACGCCAGGATGTATCCGGCCGCCAGCCCGGCCCGCTCCCCCAGGACGCGCCGTCCGATGGCATGGACCAGGACGCAGGACAGGGCCCCGATCGCCGACTGGATGGTGTAGAGGATCTCCCAGCGCGGACCGAACAGGGCGAGGAGCAGGGCCAGGAAATAGGGATAGAGGGGGGGCTGCCAGAAGACCTGCCGCCCCGCCGTCAGGTCCCCGGCCGCGATCGTCTCCGCCAGCTTGAGGTAGTTCGCGCCGTCGACCAGGGGGACGTCGAACGTGGGGAGGTCGCGGATGAAGGCAAGGTGGAGCAGGCGGACGGCGAGGGCGGCGAGAAACAGGACCAGGGGACGGCGGGACCGCATCGGGACGGGAGTCTAGCCCAACCCCGGCGTTGACACCCCCGCGGGGCTCCTTCTATAATCCCCGCTCCGACGAGGGGGTCCGTGAGCTACGCCGTCATCGCCACCGGTGGTAAGCAGCACAAGGTCGCCGTCGGCGATCGCCTGAAGGTCGAGAAGCTCGAGGCGGGGGTCGGGGACAAGGTGACCTTCGCCGAGGTCCTCGCCGTGCACGACGGCACGGGGCTTCTGGTCGGCCGCCCGAAGATCGAGGGGGCGAAGGTCGTGGCCCGCGTCGTGCAGCAGGACAAGGCGAAGAAGATCCTCGTCTTCAAGAAAAAGAAGCGCAAGCAGTACCGGCGCACGCGCGGCCACCGGCAGAGCTTTACGGCCGTCGTGGTCGAAGAGATCCACGCCGGCGCGTAGGGACGCGCCGGACCCGGAGGCATCCCCATGGCCCACAAGAAAGCCGGCGGCAGTTCCCGGAACGGCCGCGACAGCAACTCGCAGCGGCTGGGCGTCAAGCGGTTCGGCGGCCAGTTCGTGACCGGAGGTTCGATCCTGGTCCGCCAGCGCGGGACCCGCTTCAAGCCGGGACGGAACGTCGGCACGGGGCGGGACGACTCCCTGTACGCCCGCATCGACGGGGTCGTGCAGTTCCAGGACCGGGGCCGGCTCGGGAAGTTCATCAACATCCTCCCCGCCGCCGCGGGATCCCCCCAATCCTAGCCGTCCTTTCCCCATCAGCCGGTCGCCGGGCCGGGGTGTGGGTCCGGGATGGCGCGCGGGCGCGCTCCGCGGGACGGCGTGTCATGCGCCCGGGACATCCATGCTGATCGATCAGGCGACCATCACCGTCACGGGAGGACACGGCGGCAACGGCTGCGTGTCGTTCCGCCGGGAAAAGTTCGTCCCGCGCGGTGGTCCCGACGGCGGGCCGGGCGGGGACGGCGGTTCGGTCCACCTGGTGGCCGACCGGTCGCTCAAGGGTCTCAACACGTTCCGCTACAAGAGGCACCATCCGGCCGACCGCGGGCGTCACGGCGAAGGGAGCGGCAGGGCCGGGCGCGACGGCGAGGACCTGGTGATCCGGGTGCCGCCGGGCACCGTGGTGTTCGACGGGACGGGGGCGCGGATCGCCGACCTGGTGCACGAAGAGGATCGGCTGATGGTGGCGCGCGGCGGGCGCGGCGGGCGCGGCAACGCCGCCTTCGCCACCCCGACCCACCAGGCGCCGCGCGAGGCGGAGCCGGGACGGCCGGGGGAGGAGCGGACCCTGACCCTGGAGCTCAAGCTGATCGCCGACGTCGGCCTGGTCGGGTTCCCCAACGCCGGCAAATCGACCCTCATCAGCCGGATCTCGGCGGCGCGGCCCAAGATCGCCGACTATCCGTTCACCACGCTGGAGCCGCACCTCGGGGTGGTGGATCTCGGCGGCTACCGGACCTTCGTCGTCGCCGACATCCCGGGGCTGATCGAAGGGGCGCACCGCGGCACGGGTCTGGGGGTCAAGTTCCTGCGGCACGTCGAGCGGACGCGGCTCCTGCTGCATCTGGTCGACGTCTCGGAGGCCTCGGGCCGGGATCCGGCGGCCGACCGCGGGGTGATCGACGCCGAGCTCCGATCGTTCGGCGGGAGCCTGGCGCAGAAACCGCAGGTCGTCGTGGCCACCAAGATCGACGCGCTCGGCGATCCCGGCGGGCTGCGGCGCCTCGAGAAAGCCTGCGCCGCGGACGAGGTGCCCTGTCTGGCGATCTCGGCCGTGACCGGCGCGGGGATCGGGGAACTGCTGGAGAGAACCTGGGCGCTCCTGGAGGCGCAGGCCGCCGCGGCGGCCGCCGCCGGTGAAGCCGGGGAGGCGACCGCGGAACCGAGAGGAGAAACCCATCCTACTTAAGAAGAAGGTGCGGCTGGCCCTCGAGGCGGCCGCCGACCGGAAGGCCGAGGACCCGCTCGCGCTCAACCTGAAGGGGATCTCGACGTTCACCGATTGCTTCCTGATCCTGGGCGGCACCCAGCGCCGCCAGACGCAGGCGATCTGCGACGGGATCATCGACCGGCTGTCCCGGGAGGGGGTGCGTCCCGGCCACGTCGAGGGGTACTCGCTCGGCGACTGGATCCTGATCGACTACCACGATCTGGTGGTGCACGTCTTCACCCGGCAGACCCGCGACTTCTACGGTCTGGAGCGGCTCTGGGGGGACGCACCGGCGCTGGCGCTCGACGGGAAGCCGGCGAAGCGGCGCGCGGCCGCCCCACGCGGCGCCGCGCAAACCCAAGGCAGGAAGAGGACTTCCGCATCCCGCAAGGGTTGACAGGACGAGCCGCGATCTTTACATTACCGGCTCCAAATGCGGGAAGGATCCCCCCGTGAGCGGCATCGCTTCTCCCGCCGTGACGGTGTCGTTGGCGCATCGTTCCGCGTCCATGACGCGTCTCTTGGAACAGGCACGGCGGGTCGCCGCGAGCGACGCGAACGTTCTTCTCGTGGGCGAGAGCGGCACCGGGAAGGGGGTGCTGGCGCGCTGGCTGCACGACGCCAGCGCGCGGCACGAGGGACCGTTCGTCACCATCGCCTGCGCCAACCTTCCGGCCGAGCTGCTCGAGAGCGACCTGTTCGGCCACGAAAAGGGGGCGTTCACCGGAGCGACCGACCGGAAGATCGGACGCTTCGAGCAGGCGGACGGCGGCACCATCCTGATCGACGGGGTCAGCGAGCTGTCGCCGTCCCTTCAGGGGAAGCTGCTCCGGGCGGTGCAGGAGCGGGCGTTCGAACGGCTGGCCGGGACGCGCACCATCACCGTGGACGTGCGCATCCTGTCCTCGACGCAGGCGGATCTCGAACCCCTGGTTGGGGGCGGGACGTTCCGCAAGGACCTGTACTACCGGCTGAACGTCGTCCGGCTGGTCCTGCCCCCCCTGCGGGAGCGGCTGGAGGATCTGCCCGTGCTGGCGGAACAGATCCTGGACGCGATCGCCCGGAGGCGCGGCCGGACGCCGCAGCGTCCGACCGGCGCGGCGCTCGAGAGACTGCGGGGCCACGACTGGCCCGGGAACGTGCGGGAATTGCAGAACGTGCTGGAAGGGGCCTCGATCGCGGCCGGCGGCGCGCCGCGGATCGACGCCGGGCATCTGCCGCTGGGCGGCGCCCGGCCGGCCGGTCTCCTCGAAGAGGCGGCCGCGGAGCGCTGCTCCCTGGCGCAGCTGGAGGAACGCTACATCCGCGAGATCCTGAGGCTCACCGGCAACAACCGGACGCGGGCGGCGCGCATCCTGGGGATCAACCGCAAGACGCTGCTCGAGAAACGGAAACGCTACCGGATCACCTGAGAAGGACGTTCACCATGGCGATGAACAAGAAGATTCTCGAGACCTACAAGAAGCGGCTCCTCGAGAAGAAGAAGGGCGTCACCGAGGCGTACAACAAGAACAAGAACGCCGGGCGCGCCACCGAGGACGAGGGGACGCAGGACCTCGCGGACAAGGCGAGCAGCGCCTACACCAAGGAATTCCTCTACTCCCTCTCCAACACCGACCGGACGGTGCTGCAGCAGGTCGACGAAGCGCTCGGGCGGATCAACCGCGGCACCTTCGGCATCTGCTCGGAGTGCGGCGAGGAGCTCAACAAGAAGCGTCTGGAGGCGGTTCCCTGGGCCGCCCTGTGCGTCCCCTGCCAGTCGAAAGCCGAGAAGGGGCTGCTCTAAGAGCTGCGGTAACATGGTGGAGTCATGAGGCTCCGCACGGTCTCCACTCTGCTCGGCGGCGCGGTCCTCGTCGCCGTCCTGTCGATCCTCTACGTCAACAACCGCGAGGTCCTGACCCGGCCGCTGATCCTGGGGCACGGCGTCTGGATCCCGGTCTGGCTGGCCTTTCTCCTGACGGCCGTGGTGTCGATGCTGATGCCGCTGCTGTTCGGCCTGCTCCGCGAGTTCCGCAGGATGCTGACCGGTCTGGGCGCCCGCCGGCGGCAGCGCTCCCTTCAGGAAGCGGAGCGCCGCTACCTGCAGGGCGTGGAGGCGATGCTCAACGGGCGGGAGGAGCGGGCCCTCGATCATTTCAACGCGGTGCTGCAGATCGACCCCGAGCACTTCGACGCCCTCCTCAAGGGGGGCGAGGTGCTGCGCACGCTGCGCCGTTACGGCGAGGCGATCGAGTACCACCGGCGGGCCGCCCGGGCGCGCGACGGCAGCCTCCAGCCCCTCTACTCCCTGTTCGCCGACTACGAGGAGGCCGGTCAGAGGGACAACGCCAAGGGGGTCCTCAACCGGATCCTCGAGCTCAATCCGAAGCGATCCCTGGCCGCCTACCGCAAGTACCGGGCGATCGCGATCGCCGAGGGGGACTGGGCGAAGGCCTGGGAGATCCAGCAGAAGATCGAGGAGCAGCTCGGCGACCTGGGCCGGCCGCGCAAGAGCGAGAAGAAATACCACCTCGGCATCCGCTACATGCTGGCGCGGCGGCAGATGGAGGAGGGACGGCCGCGCGAGGCCGTCGGCATCCTGCGCCGGCTGCAGCGGATGGAGCCGGCCTTCGTCCCCGCCCACCTGGCCATCGGCCGGGCGCTCCTGGCCCTGGGCCAGCCGGAGGAGGCGGTCGAGGTCTGGGAGGAGGGATACCGGGCCACCGGGCAGCCGATCTTCCTGACCACCATCGAGGACCACTACCTGCAGGCCGAGCAGCCGCGCCGGGCGATCGAGGCGCTCCAGGCCTCAATCTGGACGACCAGGCGGGACGTCCTGCCCCGCTTCTTCCTCGGAAAGCTCTATTACCGGCTGGAGATGCTCGACGAGGCGCTGCAGCAGCTGGTGCAGCTCAAGGGAAAGGTCACCCGATTTCCCGCCCTGCACTACTACCTGGCGAAGATCCAGGAACGCCACGGCAACTACCCCGAAGCGATCAAGGAGCTGGAGCTGGTCCTGAAGCAGGCCGAGATGCTCCGGGTCGAATACCTGTGCGCCACGTGCGGACGCCGGTTCCGCGACTGGGTCGACTACTGCGAACGCTGCGGCGAATGGAACAGCGCCGTGGTCGATGTCCAGGAGGAACGCCCGGTCGAGGAGCTCGGCATCAGCACCGCCCCCGTCTACAGCACCGAACCCGAAGACGCCCCCTTCACCGCGGAGAACTAGGTCCGTGGCCGGCGGCCTCCCGATGGTCCTCGTCGTCCTGGACGGCTGGGGCCACTCGGACCGGGATCGCGGCAACGCCATCCGGGCCGCCCGCCCCGCCTTCATGGAATCGCTGGCGCGCGACTGGCCGTCGGCGCTCCTTGAGGCGTCCGGCGAGGCGGTCGGGCTGCCACCCGGATTCATCGGCAACTCCGAGGTGGGCCACCTCTGCCTGGGGGCCGGGCGGACCGTGCTGCAGGACCTGTCGCGGATCAACCGGGCGATCGGGAATGGGGAGCTGCAGCGGAACGGAGCGCTCCTGGGCGCCTTCGACGCCGCGGCCCGCGACGGCCGGGCGCTCCACCTGATGGGGCTGCTGAGCGACGGCGGGGTCCACAGCCACATCGACCACCTGATCGCGCTTCTGACGCTGGCCGCCGCGAGACGCCTGCCGCGCGTCCTCGTCCATCCCTTCCTCGACGGCCGCGACACGCCGCCGCAGAGCGCGCTGCGGTATCTGGAACGCCTGGAGACCGCGATCCGGGAGACCGGCGCCGGGCGCATCGCCACCGTCTGCGGACGCTACTACGCCATGGACCGGGACAACCGGTGGGAGCGGACCGGGCGGGCCTACGGGGCGCTGGCCGAGGGACGGGGAGCGCGGTTCCCCACCGCGCGGGCGGCGGTCGAGGCGGCCTATCGCGAGGGGGTGCACGACGAGTTCGTGCTGCCGGCGGTGATCGAAGGGGGGGAGCCGGTGCGCGACGGGGACGCCATCGTGGACTTCAATTTCCGGGCCGACCGGGCGCGCCAGCTGACGCGCGCCTTCACCGAAACGGAGTTCGACCGCTTCCCCGCCGGCACGCGACCGCGGCCGGCGGTGTTCGTCTGCTTCACCGCCTACGATCGAACCTGGACGCTGCCGGTCGCCTTCCCGCCGCAGCAACCGGCGAACACGTTCGGCGAGGTCGTCGGCGCAGCCGGTCTGCGGCAGCTGCGGATCGCCGAAACGGAGAAATACGCGCACGTGACCTATTTCTTCAACGGCGGGCGCGAGGCCCCCTTCCCGGGCGAGGAACGCTGCCTCGTCCCCAGCCCCAAGTTCGCCACCTACGACCTGAAGCCGGAGATGAGCGCCGGGGAGGTGACCGCCGAGGTGCTGCGCCGCCTGGCGGCGGCGCCGGCCCAGGTGGTCGTCCTCAACTACGCCAACGCCGACATGGTGGGGCACACCGGCCGGTTCGAGCCGACGGTGGCCGCCTGCCGGGTGATCGACGCGGCGGTCGGGGCGGTGGTGCGCGAGACCCTCCGCCTCGGGGGGCACGCCGTGGTCACGGCCGACCACGGCAACGCGGAAGAGATGATCGACCCGGAGACCGGCGGCCCCGTCACCGCGCACAGCACCAACCCGGTGCCGGTGCACGTGGCGGGGCCCGGGCTTCGCGGTCGCCGGCTGCGGGACGGGGGGCTGCTCGCCGACGTCGCCCCCACGATGCTCGGTCTCATGGGGCTGCCGCAGCCGCGGGAGATGGAGGGCCGATCCCTGCTCCAGGGATGAGGCCGGTTGCGGTTTCCTGACCTGTCACGCGCGGCGCGGCGTCTCGCCGAAGGGGCGCTCGCGGCGCTTCTGCCCGCCGACTGCCTGCTGTGCGGCGCGTACCTCCCCTGGCGCCAGAAGGGGAGCGTCTGCCTGCCCTGCTGGGGGGGACTCCAGTGGACCCCCGGATACCGCCCCGGCCCACGGGACGGCGTCGTCTGGGCCGCCGACTACGACGGCGAGGTGCGGCGGCTGATCCAGGCCTACAAATTCGAGGCGCTCGACTACCTCGGCCCGCCGCTTGGGGCGGCCGCGGCGGCGGCGCTCCGGCCGCTGCTCGGGGGGCCGGCTCAGGGCGG
>JBOGOE010000240.1:0-4554 GCA_050747445.1 Candidatus Polarisedimenticolia bacterium
AGCCGGTGCCGGGCGGGGATTGTAGCACCGGCCCCCGAGGCTGCCCGGAGGCGCCCTTTCGACGTATATTCCGGGGCCTATGACGCCAGCGCATCCTTCGAAGCGTCCGGGAAATCCGGCATGCGGGGGCGCGCGCCCCCTGCTGGCCGCCGGTTTCCTGCTCCTCGCGGCCTGCGGGGGGGGAGGCCACGGCGACACCGGCAGCGGGGAAGGGGTTCGCAGGATGTCGGCGCGCCTCGAAACGATCCTGGCCGGCATGCCGGCCGAGACCAACCCTTTCATGAACGCCGGCCGGGCCGCGGCGCTGCGGGCGCAACTCGGCACCGCCATCCACCCGGAGGAGTACCTCAACGTGCAGCCCCAGCTGGCGATCGAGCTGCTCAATGCCGGGAAGACCGAGGAGTCGCTCGCCGAGTACGACCGGTTCCTGCGATTCCTCTCCCAGCCGGGGATCACGCTGGGGGACAAGGGGCGCCACCTGCTGGAGCGGCAGCGGGCCGTCGCCTTCCTGCGGCTGGGGGAACAGCAGAACTGCATCCTCAACCACTCGGCGGCCTCCTGCATCATGCCCATCAGCCTCGAGGGGAAGCACCGCCTTCCGACCGGCTCCAGCAAGGCGATCGAGGTCCTGACCGAAATTCTCAAGCACGTGCCCGGCGACCTGGAGGCGCGCTGGTTCCTGAACATCGCCCACATGACCCTGGGCCAGTATCCCGACGGGGTCCCGCCGCGCTACCTGATCCCGCCCGCGGCGTTCGCGTCCCCCTACGACATCGGCCGCTTCCGGGACGTCGCCACCCCGCTCGGGATCGACGTGCAGGACCAGGCCGGCGGCGTGATCGCCGGGGACTTCGACAACGACGGCGACCTTGACATCATGACGTCGACGCAGGCGTTCCACGGGCAGCTCCGGCTGTTCCGCAACAACGCCGACGGCACCTTCACCCAGGTGACCGAGGCGGCCGGACTCCTCGGCGAGTTCGGCGGGTTGAACCTGGTGCCGACCGACTACGACAACGACGGGGACCTCGACGCTTTCCTGGTGCGGGGCGGGTGGATGCTGGAAGGGGGGAAGTTCCCGGATTCCCTGCTGCGCAACAACGGCGACGGCACCTTCGAGGACGTGACCGAAGAAGCCGGCATGCTGACCTATCACCCGAGCCAGACCGCCACCTGGTTCGACTACGACGCCGATGGCTGGCTCGACGTCCTGATCGGCAACGAGAGCAACAACTCGGCGGTCCACGAGAACGAGCTGTACCACAACGACGGCGACGGCACCTTCACCGATTGCGCCACCCGGACCGGCATCGCCGACCACATCGGCGTCGTCAAGGGGGTCGCGTCGGGGGACTACAACAACGACGGGCGCCCCGACGTCTATCTGTCGATCCGCGGCCGGTCCAACGCGCTGCTGCGCAACGACGGCCCGATGCCGGGCGGGAGCGGCCCCTGCGACTGGATCTTCACCGACGTGACCGCGGAAGCCGGGGTCGGCGAGCCGCAATTCTCCTTCCCGACCTGGTTCTTCGACTACGACAACGACGGCTGGGAGGACCTGTACGTCGGCGGCTACAACTTCAGCGGAGCGGCCGACGTGGTGATGGAGTACCTGGGGAAGGAAAGCACCGCCGAGAAGCCGCGCCTCTACCACAACGACGGCGACGGCACCTTCACCGACGTGACCCGGGCCGCCGGGCTGTGGCGGACGCTGCACACCATGGGGTGCAACTACGGCGACCTCGACAACGACGGCTGGCTGGACTTCTACCTGGGGACCGGCGACCCGAACCTCGGCACCCTGATCCCCAATCTGCTGTTCCGCAACGACGCCGGCCGCCGTTTCCAGGACGTCACGACGTCCGCCGGCGTCGGCCATCTGCAGAAGGGGCACGGCGTCGCGTTCGCCGACTTCGACCACGACGGCGACCAGGACATCTACCAGGTCATGGGCGGGGCCTACGAGGGGGACGTCTATCGCAACACCCTGTTCGAGAACCCCGGCCACGGAAACCACTGGCTCAAGCTCCACCTGGAAGGAGTGAAGACCAACCGCGCCGCCATCGGCGCCCGGATCAAGGTGATCCTGGAGACTCCCGGGGGAGAGCGCACCCTGCACCGGACGGTGACCTGGGGCGCCTCCTTCGGCGGCAACCCCTTCCGCCAGGAGATCGGTCTGGGGCAGGCGCGCCGGATCGTCGCGGTCGAGATCGCCTGGCCGCGGACCGGGAAAAAACAGGTGATCCGCGACCTGCAGATGGATCGCGCCTACCGCGTCCGCGAGGGGGACGCGGCGCCGCGGCCGCTCGATCTGAAGCGGTTCGAGTTCAACCGGACCGCCCCCGCCGCGCATCATCACGAGCCCGCCGCCGGGAGCTGAGCCGCCGCCGACCGGAGCCGGACCCCCGCCGCCCGGATCCCCGCGAGCCCGCCGCCGGCGCGGACTTCACGCCGGCCGCCCGCCGCCCCGCGCCGCGCCGCTGTGATATGATGCGCCGCTTCCGGAGAGCCCGATGTCGAAGCTCATGACCATGAAGGAGGCCGTGGCGCGTTTCGTGCGCGACGGCGACCTCGTGGTCATGGAAGGGTTCACCCACCTCATCCCGTTCGCCGCGGGGCACGAGATCATCCGGCAGCGGAAACGCGACCTGGTCCTGGCGCGGCTCACTCCCGATCTCATCTACGACCAGCTGATCGCCGCCGGCTGCGCGCGCAAGCTGATCTTCTCGTGGGCCGGGAACCCGGGGGTGGGGCCGCTGCACGCCTTTCGCCGCGCGGTCGAGCAGGGAACACCGCCGCTCGAGATCGAGGAGTACACCCATTTCGGCATGGTGCTGCGGTTCACCGCGGGGGCGTGGAACCTGCCGTTCCTGCCGACGCGCAACTTTCCCGGAACCGACCTGACCCGCGTCAACCCGCATCTCAGGACCATCCGCTCCCCCTACGGCGAGGAGGAGCTGCACTGCGTCCCGGCGCTCAATCCGGACGTGACCTTCGTCCACGCCCAGCGGGCCGACGCCGACGGCAACACCCAGATCTGGGGCCTCTACGGCGTCCAGAAGGAGGCCGCCTTCGCCAGTCGCAAGGTGGTGGTGTCGGTGGAGGAGATCGTGGAGCCGTCGGTCGTCCGTTCCGATCCGAATCGCACGTTGATTCCCGGGACCATCGTCAGCGCCGTGGTCCACGAACCGTTCGGGGCGCACCCCTCGTTCGTGCAGGGGGCCTACGATCGGGACAACGACTTCTACGTGACGTGGGACGGCATCTCGCGCGACGCGGCGGGTCTCGAGGCCTACCTCGACGAATGGGTGCGCGGGCTTCCCGACCGGGCGGCGTACGTCGGCAGGCTGGGGGCGCGGGTCGCCGCGCTCCGGGCGGACGACCAGCCGTGCGCGCCGGTCAACTACGGGTTCTGAGGAGCCGGTCGTGGCCGGGTACACCACCCAGGAGCTGATGGTCGCGCGCGCCGCCAAGGAGCTGAAGGACGGCGACGTGGTGTTCGTCGGGATCGGCGTGCCGTCCCTGGCGGTCAACCTCGCCCACCGCACCCACGCCCCGGGGCTCTGCATGATCTACGAGTCGGGCGCGGTCGGCTGCGTCCCGAAACGCCTGCCGATCTCGATCGGCGATCCGTGCCTGGTGACCGGGTCGCTCGCCGTGGTGCCGATGGTCGACGTGTTCAACCTGTATCTGCAGCGCGGTCTGATCGACGTGGGCTTCCTCGGGGGGGCGCAGGTGGACCGCTTCGGCAACATCAACTCGACGGTGATCGGCGACTACCGCAAACCCAAGGTCCGGCTTCCCGGAAGCGGCGGGGCCTGCGAGATCGCGCTCCTGTCGAAGCGGGTGGTGATCACCATCGGCAACAGCAAGCGCACCCTGCCGGAGCGGGTCGATTTCGTGACCAGCCCGGGGTTCCTGCGGGGCGGACGCGAGCGCGAATCCCTCAAGGTCGAGGGGGGCGGCCCGGAGCTGGTGATCACCGACATGGGGGTGTATCGCTTCGATCCGGAGACCCGGGAGATGGTGCTGGTCTCCCTGCACCCGGGGCTCACGGTCGCGAAAATCAAGGAGAACATCGGCTGGGACGTCAAGGTCGCGCGCGATCTGACCGAGACCCAGCCGCCGACCCCCGCGGAGATCCGGATCATCCGCGAGGAACTCGACCCGAAGGGGATCTTCCTCCGTTCCAAGGGGTGATCGCGTGAGCAAACGCAGGAAGGGAACGGGGCGCAGGTCCAGGAAGCCGATCCTCGCCGACTCGCAGCTGGCGGCGGCCACCGCCCGCGCCAGCGCCTCGATCAAGAACACCCTTTCCGAGGAGCCGGGCCTGTTCCCCGAAGACCCGCTCGAAGGGGCCGCGGACGATCCGCTCCTGGCGGAGGAGGAGGACGAGGCCGCCATGGGCGAGGACGACGAAGAGGACGAGCTGTTCCTGGGGCCGCCGCCGGTCCGCCCGCGCCTCCGGGGCCGCCCGGCCCCCTCGATCGTCGTGAAGACCCCGCCGAAGGGGAGCGCCCGGACCGGCGCCGCCGGCGCGCCGCGCCCCGGGGG
>JBOGOE010000241.1:0-6258 GCA_050747445.1 Candidatus Polarisedimenticolia bacterium
GTACGGAGGAACTACCGGGTTTCGTTGTTCGCCGTCTTGCTTGCTGCCAGCGGCGTCACGGTCGGCGCTTTGTAAGACGCTAAGCCGGGATGCGAGGTTCCGGGAATCGTCACGCTCCGATTTCCGAGCGGCCCGGATCGACCTCGTGGAGCACGACGATCGGCAGCCGCCGCTCGCCGTCGGGTTGCAGTGACACGTTGTCGCCGCCGCCCGTGGCGGCCCCGCCCGCGTTGGGGGCGGCGGCCGGCTGCGGCTCGAGGACGGGGGGCGCGGCCTGCAGCGAGCCAGCCGGGACCACGTCGGCGGCGCGCCGCAGCAGCAGCCCGTATTCGTACCCCTCCGCGATGGCGTGCAGCGTGGCGGCGATGATGTTCGGATCGACGCCGGTGGTGCTCCAGGTCCTCTGACCGTCGCTCATGTCGACGTGGACCCGGGTGCGGGCCGCGGTCCCGTCGTGCCCGTCGAGGATCCGGACCTTGAAGTCCGACAGCGCGAAGTCACGGATCTCCGGAAAGGCGCCCCCCAGGGCGGCCCGCATCGCCTGATCGAGGGCGTGCGCCGGACCGACGCCCAGGCTGGCGGCGTGGACCTCCTCCTCGCCGATGCGGACCCGGATGGTCGCCTCCGGCGACCGGCCGGAGGCCAGGATCACGTGGTAGTCGGCGAGCGAGAAGAAGCGCGGCCGCCGTCCCAGCGCCTCGAGGACGAGCAGGGTGAACGACCCCTCGGCATCCTCGAACTGGAAGCCGCGGTGCTCGAGCTCCTTCACCTTCTCCACCAGCACCCGCATCGTCTCGGGACGGCCGGACAGATCGATGCCGATCGACCGGGCCCGGTTCAGCACGTTCGACGACCCCATCTGATCCGACACCAGCACCCGGGTGACGTTGCCGACCGCCGCCGGGTCGATGTGCTCGTAGGCGCGGCGCGCCCGCTCGATGGCGCTGACGTGGATCCCGGCCTTGTGGGTGAAGGCGCTCCGACCGACGAACGGCTGGTGGCTGTTGGGGATCCGGTTGGCGACCTCGCTGACATAGCGGGCCGCGGCGGTCAGGTGGGCCAGGCTCCCCTCGGGAAGCGACCTCAGCCCCAGCTTCAGCTCCAGGTTCGGGACGACCGAGCAGAGGTTGGCGTTGCCGCAGCGCTCGCCGTAGCCGTTGATCGTCCCCTGCACCTGGCGCGCCCCCGCGCCGACCGCCGCCAGGCTGTTGGCCACCGCCAGCTCGCCGTCGTTGTGGGCGTGCACGCCGAGGACCACCTCCGCGATGCGGGCCCGCGCCACCAGGACGGCGGCCCGCACCTGGTCGGGCAGGGCGCCGCCGTTGGTGTCGCACAGGACGATCCGATCGGCCCCCGCCTCGGCCGCCGCCATGAGGGTCAGGAGGGCGTACTCCGGATTGTCCCGATAGCCGTCGAAGAAGTGCTCGGCGTCGTACACCACGCGCCGGCCGGCGTCCTTGAGGAAGCGGACCGACTCGGCGATCATCGCCAGGTTCTCCTGCCGCGTCGTCCGGAGCGCCTCGTTGACGTGGTAGTCCCAGGACTTGCCGAAGATCGCCGTCCACCCGGTGCCGGCGTCGAGGAGCGCCCTGAGACCGGCGTCCTGCTCCGGCCGCACCCTTACGCGCCGGGTGCTGCCGAAGGCCACCAGACGGGCGTGCCGCAGCGGTTCCTTGCGGACCCGCTCGAAGAACTCGACGTCCTTGGGGTTGGCCCCCGGCCATCCCCCTTCGACGAAATCGACCCCCAGCCGATCGAGCGCCCGGAGGACCTTCAGCTTGTCCTCCACCGACCATGAGATCCCTTCGGATTGCGCCCCGTCGCGCAGGGTGGTGTCGTAGATCTCGACCCGGCCGGCCTCCGGGCCGCCGTCACGGTCGGCGCGCGCCTCGGGGATCGGGGGCGGGATCGGCCGGAGCGTCTCAGACATGGGTCAGCCAGTCGGCGTGGCGCGGGTCCTCCCCGCGCACCGCGTGGAAGTGGGCCCGCTGCAGGCGGGCGGTGATGCCGTCATCCGGACGCGGCGGCAGCATCCGGTCGTCGATGGCGGCGACCGGCGTCACCTCGGCGGCGGTGCCGGTCATGAACACCTCGTCGGCGGCCAGCAGATCCTCCGGCCGGAACGCCCGCACGGCGATCGGGACGCCGGCGTCGCGCGCCAGCGCCAGGACGCTGTCGCGGGTGATCCCCGGCAGGATGTTGGACGATTCGTCGTTGGTGAACAGGGTGCCGTCCTTGACGAAGAAGACGTTCTCCCCGGTCGCCTCGGCGACCGTGCCGTCGGCGTTGAGCAGGATCGCCTCGGCGGCCCCCTTTTCGGCCGCCTCCTGGGCCGCCAGGATCGAGTTCATGTAGTGACCGCTCCCCTTCACCGTCGGCGGCAGCATGGTGCGGTCGAACTTGCGCCACGTCGAGACGATGACCTTGACGCCGCGCGCCACCCCTTCGTCCCCGAGGTACGCCCCCAGCGCCCGCACCGCGATCAGCACCTCGGTCGGGCAGCGCAGGTTGGGGGTGAGGTGGATCGGCCCCTCGCCGAAGAAGGCCAGCGGGCGGATGTAGCCGTTGCGCACGCCGTTCCGCCGCACCGTCTCGACCGCGGCGCGCCCCAGTGCGGCGGCGTCGTGCGGGACCTCCAGCCGGTAGCAGGCCGCCGAGCGCAGGAACCGGTCCATGTGCTCCCGCAGCCGGAAGATCGCGGGGCCGCGCTCGGTCTCGTAGGCGCGGATTCCCTCGAACACGCCGCTGCCGTAGTGGAGCGCGTGGCTGAAGTAATGAACCCGAAGCTCGTCCGAGCGCACCAGATCGCCGTTGACCCAGACCCACGGCGCGTGGGTCTCGGTCCCCGCGTGCAGACGCGATGCCGCGCCGGCCGACCGCTCCAGGACCACAATCTCCTCGCCCATCAGTTGCGGCTCCGATCGACCAGCCGGTCCTTCTTCAACCACGGCATCATGCCGCGCAGCTTCTCCCCCACCCGCTCGATCAGGTGCTCCTTGCCGGCCGACTCCAGCCGCTTGAAGTTCGGCTTGCCGGCCTTGTGCTCGGCCATCCACTCCTCGGCGAACTTGCCCGACTGGATGTCGGCCAGGAGCTGCTTCATGACCTGGCGCGCTTCGGGGCCGATCACCCGCGGCCCGCGCGTCAGATCGCCGTACTCGGCGGTGTTGCTCACCGAGTAGCGCATGTTCTGGATCCCGCCTTCGTAGATGAGATCGACGATCAGCTTCATCTCGTGCAGGCACTCGAAGTAGGCCATCTCGGGAGGGTAGCCGGCCTCGACCAGGGTCTCGAACCCGGCGGTGATCAGAGAGGTCAGTCCGCCGCACAGGACCGCCTGCTCGCCGAACAGGTCCGTCTCGGTCTCGTCCTTGAAGGTGGTCTCGATCACCCCGGCCCGCCCGCCGCCGATGGCGGCGGCGTAGGCCAGCGCGACGCGCTTGGTGTCCTTCGACGGATCCTGGTGCACCGCCAGGAGCATCGGCACGCCGGTCCCCTTCCTGAACTCGTTTCTGACCAGGTGCCCCGGCGCCTTGGGGGCGACCATGAAGACGTTGACGTTCGCCGGCGGCACGATCTTGCGGAAGTGGATGGAGAAGCCGTGGGCCACCGCGAAGTACTTGCCGGCCGTCAGCCCGGAGGCGACCGACGCGTCGTAGGTCTCGGGGGCCAGCTCGTCCGGCACCAGCATCATGACGACGTCGCCCCAGCGCGCCGCCTCCCCCGTGTCGGCCACTTTCAATCCGGCGGCCTCGGCCTTGGCGCGCGACGCGCTTCCCGCCCGCAGCCCGACGACGATGTCGTGCCCGCCGTCCTTCAGGTTGAGCGCGTGGGCGTGCCCCTGGCTGCCGTAACCCAGGATCGCGATCTTCTTCCCCTTCAGCGCCGCCGGGTCGGCGTCCTTGTCGTAGAAGATGTTCATACTGCGCTTTCCTCCTCAGGAACGGCGAGGACCTCGCCCGTGAATCCGCCCGCCGCGGCGCTCCGGCCGGTGGAGATGCGCGGGATCGCCACCGGACCGGTCCGCACGATGTCGCGCAGGCCGTGCGGGGCCAGGAGCCCCAGGAGCGCCTCGACCTTCTCCTGGCTGCCGGTCGTCTCCACCGTGACGGCGTCGGGCGCGATGTCGATCACCTTGGCCCGGAACACCTGCACCAGGTTCAGCACCTCCTGGCGCACCGCCGGGGTCGGCGTGTTGACGATCAGGAGCGCCATCTCCCGCTCGACGTGGGCCACTTCGTTCAGGTCCACCACCTCGAGCACCCGGACCAGCTTGCCGACCTGCTTCAGGATCTGCTCGATGATCGCCTCGCTCCCGCCGGTCGTCAGGATGATCTTGGAGTAGGCCGGGTCGGGGGTCGGGGCGACGCACAGGGTGTCGATGTTGTAGCCGCGCCCGGCGAACAGCCCGACGATGCGGCACAGCTCCCCGAAGCGGTTCTCCACCAGGATCGACAGGATGTGACGGGACTGGTCGTTGCCGTTCATGCGAGATCCCTCGGCTCCGGCTCGTCCTTGCCCTCGCCCGGCGGGTCGAGGACCATTTCTTGAAGGGACGCCCCGGCCGGCACCATCGGATAGACGCTCTCTTCCTGGCTGACGATCATGTCCATGACCACGAGCCCGGGCGTCTTCAGCCCCTCCTCGAGGACCGCCCGGACTTCCTCGGGCTTCGTCGCCCGCAGGCCCTTCGCGTGGTAGGCCTCCGCCAGCTTCACGAAGTCGGGGAGCCATTCCAGACCGACCTCGCTGTAGGTGCGCGAATAGAACAGCTCCTGCCACTGGCGCACCATCCCCAGGTAGTTGTTGTTGACGATGACCACCTTGACGTTGACCTTCTCCTGCACCGCGGTCGCCATCTCCTGGATGCACATCTGGAACGAGCCGTCCCCGGTGACGCAGACCACCGTCCGATCGGGGTGGGCCATCGCCGCGCCGATGGCGGCCGGGAAGCCGTACCCCATGGTGCCGAGCCCCCCCGAGTTCAGCCACTGCCGCGGGCGGCGGAAGTTGTAATACTGCGCCGCCCACATCTGGTGCTGGCCGACGTCGGCAGTGACGATCGCCTCGCCCCCGGTCAGACGCGACAGCTCCTCGATGACCGCCTGCGGCATGATCACTCCCTGACGGCGGCGGTAGCGGTACGGGTGCCGCCGCTGCCAGTCGCGCAGCGTCGTCCACCAGGCCGCTCGCGGCGGCGGCGCCTCGGTGCGGAGATCGCGGTCCAGGCAGTCGAGCATCTGCAGCAGGACCCGGCGGGCGTCCCCGACGATCCCCAACTCGACGCGGCGGTTCTTGTTGATCGAAGAGGCGTCCACGTCCACGTGGATGACCCTCGCGTGCGGCGCAAAGTCTTTCAACCGGCCGGTCACCCGATCGTCGAAGCGGGAGCCGATGGCGACCAGGAGGTCGGAGTTCGACACCCCCATGTTGGCGGCGTAGGTGCCGTGCATCCCGAGCATCCCGAGACACAGCGGATGGGCCGACGGGAACCCGCCCAGCCCCATCAGGGTCGGCGTGGTCGGCAGGTTGAGCCGCTCCGCCAGCCGGATCAGCTCGGGGGAGGCGTTGGCGTTGACCACGCCGCCGCCCACGTACAGCACCGGCCGCTCCGCCTCCAGCATCATCCGCACCGCCTGCCGGATCGCCGCGGGGTCGGCATCCCCCGCCGGCCGGTAGGAGGGCAGGTCCACCCTGCCGGGATCGACGAACGGCGCCCTGGCCGCGGTCACGTCCTTCGGCAGATCGATCACCACCGGCCCGGGCCGGCCGGTGCGGGCGATGATGAACGCCTCCTTGACGACGCGCGCCAGATCGCGCACGTCTTTCACCAGGTAGTTGTACTTGGTGCACGGGCGGGTGATGCCGACGACGTCGGCCTCCTGGAAGGCGTCGTTGCCGATGAGATGGGTCGGCACCTGCCCGGTGATGCAGACGATCGGCGTCGAGTCCATGAGCGCGTTGGTCAGACCGGTGACGCAGTTGGTGGCGCCGGGGCCCGAGGTCACCATGACCACGCCGACCCTGCCGGTCGAGCGGGCGTACCCCTCGGCGGCGTGCACCGCCCCCTGCTCGTGGCGCACAAGGACGTGCTTCAGCCGGTCGCGCACGTGCGCCAGCTCGTCGTACACGTGCAGGATGGCGCCCCCGGGGTAGCCGAAGATGGTGTCGACCCCTTCCTTGATGAGGGCTTCGATCAGGATCCGGGCGCCGCGCATCTCGACCGGGGCCGCCTCGGGGCGGGGGGCGGCCTCCGGG
>JBOGOE010000242.1:0-4491 GCA_050747445.1 Candidatus Polarisedimenticolia bacterium
GGCGGGCGGGGCCGCCGGGCGGGCGCGCGGGCAGGGCGGGGGAGCGGGGTCGGCGTGAACCTCGGCATCCTGTCGCGTAAGGCGACCCTGTACTCGACGCGGCGTCTGGTCGACTGCGCCGCGCGGCGAGGGCATCGCACCCTGATCCTCGATCCGCTGCGCTGCTCGCTCACCCTCAGCCGCGGCGCCCCGGCAGTCTTCTACCGCGGGCTCGACGGGATGCTGCCGCGACTCGACGTCGTCCTGCCGCGGATCGGGGCCTCGATCACCGCGCACGGTCTGGCGGTCGTCAACCAGTTCGACATGATGCGAGTGCCGCTGGTCAACAACTCGCAGCCGATCGCGCGCTCGCGCGACAAGCTGCGTTCGCTGCAGCTGCTCGCGGGGGCGGGGCTGGACATCCCGAGGACCGTGATGGTCCGCGATGCCCGGCAGGTGCACCGGGCCCTGGAGCGCGTCGGCGGACCCCCCGCAATCGTCAAGGTCATCCAGGGGACCCAGGGGATCGGCGTGATCCTGGCGGAGACCGAGCAGGCGGCGCAGGCGATCCTGGAGACCTTCGCCAGCCTGGGGATGAACATCCTGCTGCAGGAGTTCATCGAGGAGTCGGAGGGGCGGGACATCCGGGCCCTGGTGGTCGGCGGGCGGGTCATCACCGCCATGCGGCGGCAGGCGCGGGTGGGTGAGTTCCGGTCGAACGTCCACCGGGGAGGCACCGGCGCGGCCATCGATCTCCCTCCCGAGTACCAGGACGCGGCGCTGCGGGCCACCGAGGTCATGGGTCTCCAGGTGGCCGGGGTCGATCTCCTGGAGTCGGCCACCGGACCCAAGGTCGTCGAGGTCAATTCCTCCCCCGGGTTCGAGGGACTGGAGCGCTGCAGCGGCGTCGACATCGCGGGAACCATCGTGGATTTCTCCGTGACCTTCGCGCGACGCCGTCCCAGGGCGCTGCGGGGGGAGCGCTGACGTGGCCCTGCGCATCGGTGACCGGGCCATCCGCAAGGGCACGGTCGAGCAGATCTTCCTCAAGGTGAGCGAGTACTACACGGCGACGCCGGTCAACGTTCCGGTGACGGTCATCCGCGGCCGCGAGCGCGGACCCTCGGTCTTCCTGACCGCCGCCATCCACGGTGACGAGCTCAACGGCGTCGAGGTGGTCCGGCGGGTGATGACCGGGATCACCCCGGATCAGCTGCGCGGCACCCTGATCTGCGTCCCGGTGGCCAATCGCTTCGGATTCCTGACGCACGCGCGCTACCTGCCCGACCGGCGCGACCTGAACCGCAACTTCCCCGGCAACCCGGAAGGGCACGCCGCCGCGCGGACGGCGCACATCCTGTTCTCCGAGATCGTCCTCAAGGCGCAGTACGGCGTCGATCTGCACACCGCAAGCGTGCGCCGCACCAACCTGCCGCACGTGCGCGCCGACATGTCGATCCGGGAGGTCCGGCGGCTGGCGCGCGCCTTCGGCACCGAAATCCTGGTCGACTATCCGGGGCCGCCCAACACGCTGCGCGCCGCCGCCACCCGCGCCGGAGTGCCGACGATCATCTTCGAGGCGGGGGAGACCTTCCGATTCCAGCGCAACATGGTGGCGCGCGGGGTCGCCGGGGTACGCAACATCCTCGCGGACCTGCGGATGCTGGACCAGCCGCGCAAGGACGCGCGCTTCCAGGTGATCATCAAGGTGTCGGAGTGGATCCGATCGACCCGCGGCGGGATCGCCGACGTCCTGGTCCGACCGGGCGAGATCGTCTACCAGGGAAGCGAGATCGCCCGCATCACCAACCCGTTCGGGAGGGAGGTCTCCTCGGTGCGCTCGCCGCTGACCGGGCTGATCCTGGGGACCACCACCGTTCCGACGGTCAATCCCGGGGATGCCATCTGTCACGTCGCCAAGCTGGAAAAGACCCTGGCGACGGTGGAGCGTTACTGCGTCACCGATTCGCGGGGCCGGCGCATCCTGCTGGTCGAGGGAGCCTGAGGGGATGGGACGGATCCGGGTGCTCGACGCCGCCGTCCGGAACCAGATCGCCGCCGGCGAGGTCATCGAGCGGCCCGCCTCGGTCGTCAAGGAGCTGGTCGAGAATGCTCTCGACGCCGGGGCGGCGCGGATCGAAGTCGAGATCGAAGGGGGTGGGGCCGATCGGATCCGGGTCGCCGACGACGGCGCGGGGATGGAGCGGGACGACGCGGTGCTGGCGTTCGAGCGTCATGCCACCAGCAAGATCCGCGAGGCGGACGATCTGCGGTCGATCCACAGCTTCGGGTTCCGGGGGGAGGCCCTGCCCTCCATCGCCTCGGTGGCCGGGGTGGTGCTCACGACCTCGCCGGACGGCAGGGAAGGAACGCGCATCCGCATCCGCGCCGGCACGCTCGAGAGGGTGGAGCCGGCGGCCCACCCGAGGGGCACGACCGTCGAGCTGGAAGGGTTGTTTCAGAACGCTCCGGCCCGGAGGAAGTTCCTGAGGTCGCCCGGGACCGAGGCGGCCCACGTGGCGGACACGCTGCTGCGTATCGCCGCCGCCCATCCCGCGGTGGCCTTCCGGCTGGTCAGCGGCGGGCGGGAGGCGGTGTCCTGGCCGGCGGCCGCGGACCTGGCAGGCCGCGTCGCGCAGATCCTCGGGGGCCGGGAACGCGGCCTCCTGGTACCGGTTGAACGGGGGGCGGGTGGCGTCCGGGTCGCCGGTCTGGCCGGTGGTCCCGCCCTCGACCGCTCGACCGCACGCGACCAGTACCTGTTCGTCAACGGCCGGTCGATCCGGGACCGGCGGATCCTGCACGCCATCGCCGACGCCTATGCCACCATCCTGCCGAAGGGTCGTTACCCGGTGGTCTATCTGTTCCTGGAGATTCCTCCGGGGGAGGTCGATGTCAACGTCCATCCGGCCAAAACGGAGGTCCGGTTCCTGCGGATCGCCGCGGTGCACGACCTGGTGCGGGAAGCGCTGCGCGTGGCGCTGGGCGTGAGCCGTCCGTTCGCGCCGCTCCGCGGCGCCGATTGGAGCGTGGCGGAGCCGGTCGCGGCCTCCGTCCCTCCCGCGGCGTCGCCGCCGTCATCCGCCGCCTGGGTCTCGGGCGGGGCGGCGATCCCGGGGCCACCGTCCGGCGATGCATGCGGGTCCGGACCGGCCGGCGCGACGCTGTTCACCGGCGTGCCGGTGGAGCCGCTGGCCCAGTTCCGCGATTCGTACATCCTGGCCTCCTCCCCCGACGGCCTGGTGATCGTCGACCAGCACGCCGCCCACGAGCGCGTCCTGTACGAACGACTGATCGGACGCACGGAGCCGGCGGCGGCGGCGCGGCAGCGGCTGCTGTTCCCCGCGATCGTGGAGGTGGGACCGGCGGAGCGTCAGGCGTTCGAGGAGGCGGCCGCGACCCTCGAAGGGCTGGGGTTTGGCGTCGTCCCGTTCGGCGCCGGCGCCCTGCGGGTGGAGGAGGTGCCGGCGCCGGTGCCCGCCGGCTCGGTCGACAGGCTGCTGCGCGAGCTTCTCGCCGAGGCGGTGGAATGGCGCCGCCCGGAAGGGCTGGACGCCCTGAGGCACCGGATCGCCGCCACCGCCGCCTGTCATTCCGCCGTCACCGCCCGTCACCCCCTCGATCCCCCGCGGATGCGACAGATCCTGATCGATCTCCTTGGAACGGGGCGGCCGATGACCTGCCCGCACGGCCGGCCCGCCCTCCTGCGCCTCACCCTGGAGGATCTCGAAAAGGGATTCCATCGTCGATGAGCGTCCCGGGGAACCCATCTTCCCGTTGCGGCGCCCCGCCGGGCGCCGTATAATTCCGCGGTCGATGATCGCGCGCAAGATCCTTCCACTGTTGATGTTGACGGTGTTGCCCGCCGCGGCGGCCGCGAGCGGGGCGGTCGGCCCGCCACCGGACCGACCGGTGATCTCCCTGCGGCCCGGCGAGGTCTTCGACCCGGCGGCGTTGCGCGGACTCGCCGCGCAGGTGGCGCTCAAGCACGAGATGAGCGTGTCCCTGGTGCAGGCGGTGATCGAGGTCGAGTCGCGCTACGACGCATTCGCGGTGTCGTCGCGCGGCGCCATGGGACTGATGCAGTTGATGCCGCGGACGGCGGCCCGGTTCGGTGTCAGCAACCCCTTCGATCCCGTGCAGAACGTGGATGGAGGCACGCGCTACCTCAAGGAGCTCCTCGGGCGGTACGACGGACAGCTCCACCTGGCGCTCGCCGCGTACAACGCCGGGGAGGACGCGGTCGACCGCTTCGCCGGGATCCCCCCCTACCGAGAAACCCGCCAGTACGTCTTCAAGGTCCTCCGGATCTTCAACCGCTGAGGCGGTGGTGTCAGGGGGCGCAGCCGGACGGCGCCGGCTCCCCCGAGGCCCGCTCCAGGAGGGCCCGATCCGCGGCACGGAAACGCCGCACCTCGGCGGCGCGGCGGAAGTGGGCGCGGGCCGAGCGTTGGCGGCCCAGCGCCCGGTCGGCGAGACCGCGGTGGATCTCCAGCCAGCCAGACACCCAGG
>JBOGOE010000243.1:0-17577 GCA_050747445.1 Candidatus Polarisedimenticolia bacterium
TGTCGGGTCGGAGGAGGCGCGCTTGGTTGCCCTCGCGCTGGCCTCCGTCCGCCGCTCAAACTGCACGTGCGGTTCTCCCGCATGCAGCTTTCACGAAGACGCGCTCCTCTGAGATGCGAGCGAAGGGACCAGACCGACGAGGTTCACAAGCCCAAGCTCTCCGTAAAGCCTGGCGGTCGGCAGCGTCTTCCAGCCGCAGCACCGCCAGCGTCTGAATCGATGCGACCAAATCCGTCTCACGACCCAGCCGTCGAGCCGGTGGAAGAGCCTGCGGACGTGGGCTCGCTTGTAGTAGTTGCCCCACCCGCGCAGGACGGGGTTGATCTCCTGGATCAGCCCCGAGGTACTCAGCGGGACCCGACGCCGAGTCAACCCGCGTATCTGGTCCTTGAAGCGCCTGACCGACTTCTCCCGGGGGTAGGCGTAAAGCCCACCCGAGCGGGCTCGGCTCCTGATCTGGCCCGGGGGCAGCCGCAACTGCCGCCCGTGCTTGATCTTGTATCCGAGGAACTCGAAGCCGTTCCGGACGTGCACAATCCGCGTCTTCTGCGGATTGATGCGCACGCCCAGCGCCTCCAGGACCCGGATCGCCGCGGCCAAAGCGGTTCGGGCCTCCGCTGCGGACGCGCAGGTGATCACCCAGTCGTCCGCGTACCTCGTGAGCCGATACCCCTTGCGTCGCATCTCCCGATCGAACGGCGTCAGGAGAATGTTGCTCAGCAGAGGCGAGATCACTCCACCCTGCGGGGTCCCGCGCTCGGTCGGGAAGAGCCGACCCTCCCCGTAGCTTCCGGCCTTGAGCATCGCCCGGATCAGGCGAAGCACACGACCATCCGCCACGCGTTCGGCCACGAGCGTGAGAACTTTCTCGTGGTCCACCGAGCCGAAGAAATCCTTCAGATCGGCGTCCACGATCCACTCCCGCCCGTCCTCGATCTCCTTCCAAACCTTGCGCAAGGCGCCCTGTGTCGATCGCCCTCGACGGTACCCGAAGTTGGCTTCGTCGAATACCGGCTCGAAGATGGGGTCCAGCCGGTTCAGCAGCGCCTGCTGGCACACCCGGTCGTAGATCGTCGGGATACCCAGCGTGCGATGCTCTCCCGGCTTGCCCTCCTTCGGGATCTGTACCTGCCGGACCGGCAGGGGTCGATAGGCGTCGGTCCGCAGCTCGGCATGGAGCCGGTCGAGCTGCTCATCCCTCTGCTCGGCGAAGGTCTCCATGCTCTGCCCGTCGATGCCCCCGGCCCCCCGGTTGGCCTGGACGCGTTCCCAGGCGATCTCCAGGTTCTTCCGCTTGTACACCTTGTCGATCAGCGAGTGCACCTTCCTCTCACCCGTCGGGTTGATCCAGTCCGCGAGTCTCCTCGGACAGTGAGGTTCGGGTCTTTCGCTCAGGGAACTATCCATCCTCATCGCCCTTGCTCATCCCGCTTCCCGTCTCGCTCCCGACCGTCTTCGCCGGCCGCCTTCCCCGGCCCACCCTGGCCGCCGATCGCTCGGTCACGTGGCTTTCGCCACGCTTCAGGTACTACTCGGCCGTCCGACGACTCACAGGGCATCGCTCCCCCCTTCACTTGCGCTTATGGGGTCGCTTCCCCCGGCGCCACCCGGGGACCCGGCGAGTCCTCCTGGGGTCACGTGCTGGTCTTCCGTACCGTGCCGCCCGCAAACACCTTGGTGCGGTGGGTGGATGAGAACGCCTTCGCCCCCATAGTGCGGGCTCGACCTTGCCCCACCTTTGGCCGACCGGTTCGTCATCGGGGTCGCCCCCATCGACTGCGGCCCGGTACTTCTCCTCATGCCCTTCGGATCCCACCTCACGGTGGGCACCCTGCCCTCTGGAGTCCTGCAAGAGGTGGCTTCAGGTCCGCCTTGGCTGTGTCCGGCTTTCGCCTTCGTGCCCGTGTAGGCTTCTCCATACCTTCCGATCACTCCGGCCAACGAGGCATTACCCCCGCCTTTAGATACGGCACCCCTCATCTGGGCGCCGGAGGGACTTCAACCCTCCTGACCAGCGCGCTGCCCAGCGCACACTACGGGGCCGTCCGACTTCCCGCGACCGTCCGTCACCGGCGTACGTCCTCGGACTTCCCGGTGCGGCCTGCGGCCCCTCTCGTTGCCGCCGGCGGTCGTGGGACCTCCCGGTTCCCGTGCGAGGTGTGCCCGTGCGTGCTCGGGGTCTCAGACCGCGCGGGGTCCTCTCGCGTCTCGCGCTGGCGACGCGCTCGGTGTGGCCTTCCGCCTGTCTCCACGGCGTCGGCGCCCCGGAGTGGTCCAAAGTTTTCGCGGCTCAATACCCGGCCCGCACTTCCCCCTGTCAACGCTTCACCCCTGCCCTCGCGGACAACGGCGCATGACTCGGGGCCGGTGTGGGTTGCTACCCCTTCACCGTACGACTCTTCCATTCGCTGCACCTCGCCGGTTTTGACCGGCGCACGGAGACATGTTGGAGACGGGTCGGGACGGCCGCATAATCGCCTTGACCAGTTTCAAGTAAGGATCCTTTGCTTGAAACCGTTTGCTGCGGTGGCCGGCACGAACCAGCGATAGACCGCGGGCAGTACAACGAGGGTCAGAAGGGTGGAGGTCACCAGACCTCCGATGACTACGGTGGCCAGGGGTTTCTGGACCTCCGCGCCCGCGCCGGTCGCCAGAGCCATCGGAACGAAACCGAGGCTGGCCACCAGGGCGGTCATGAGAACGGGCCGGAGGCGGGCTTCGGCAGCCAGGAGCGCCGCGTCTGCGGGGTTCGAGCCGGTCTCAGCCTGCTGTTTCCGGATGAACGAGACGAGGACGACGCCGTTCAGGACCGCCACGCCGAAGAGGGCGATGAAGCCGACCCCGGCCGAGATGCTGAACGGCATCCCGCGCAGGAGGAGCGCGAAGATCCCCCCGGTTGCGGCGACCGGAACGTTCAGGAAGATGAGGGCCGCGGGACGCGCGGAACCGAACGCACCGTAGAGCAGCGCGAAAATCAGGAAGAGCGCAAGGGGTACGGCGATCAGAAGGCGCCGCGTGGCCGCCTCCAGGTGCTCGAACTGGCCGCCCCAGGTCACGTAGTAGCCGGACGGAAGGTGGAGTCTGCCGGCAACGGCGCTCCGCGCCTCCGCAACGAACCCTCCGAGATCGCGGCCGCGCACGTTGGCCTCGACTGTGACTCGCCGCAGGGCCTGCTCCCTGCTGATCTGCGCCGGGCCTTCACCGGTTTCGATTCGGGCGACCTGGGCGAGCGGAAGGAGACGCCCGTCTCCTGACCCGACCGGCACTGCCGCCAGCGCGTAGGGGTCGGCGGCGATGCCCTCGGCGAGGCGGACAGCGATGTCGAACCTTCGCCTTCCTTCGAGGATGCTCCCCACCACTCGGCCGCTGCGGGCCGCCTCCACCGCCGCCAGCGCGTCCTCGACACTCACCCCGACACGGGCGATGCGGTCCCGGTCGACGCGCACCCTCACCATGGGGAGTCCAGCCGTCTGCTCCACCCTGACGTCGGCGGACCCCGGGACCCCTGCGAGAATCGCTGCCAGCTCCTGACCCTTCTGGGCGAGCACGTCGAGATCGTCGCCGAACAGCTTGACCGCAAGGTCGCTCTTGGAACCGGCGATCAGCTCGTTGAAGCGCATCTCGATCGGCTGGGTAAAGCTGAAGACATTTCCGGGGACCGCCGCCTCGAGCGTCTCGTGCATCTCGGCGATGAGTCGTTCGCGGCTCATTCCGGGTCGCCATGAAGGGCGTGGCTTCATGATGACGAAGACATCCGACAGGTCCAATCCCATGACGTCGGTCGCCACCTCGGGGCTTCCCGAACGGGAGACGACCGTTTGAACTTCGGGAAACCGAACGAGGGCCTTCTCGATTTCCGTGGTCGAGGCCAGCGACTGGGTCAGAGAGACGCTCGGCAGCCGGGATGCCTGGATGACGATGTCCCCTTCATCCAGGCGGGGAACGAATTCGGTCCCCAGAAGGACGGCCGCTGCCAGGGATGCGGCGAAGATCGACGCCGCGATCGCGGCTGTTGCCCGCGGGCGCTCCATGGCCCAGCGCAGCAACGGGCGGTAGGCCCGGTGGGCCTGGCGCAACACCCACGTCTCCTCCTCGCGAATCGCACCACCGAGCAGGAACGAACAGAGAACGGGTATGAGGGTCAGCGCGAGGAGCAGCGACCCGGCCACCGCGAAGACCACGGTCCACGCCATGGGGCGGAACATTTTCCCTTCGATGCCGCTGAGCGTCAGGATCGGGATGTAGACGATCAAGATGATTCCGACGGCGAAGACGATCGGACGACCGACCTCCCTGGCCGCGCGGGCGATTTCGGCGCTTCGCTCCTCCGGCTCGAGGCGGCGTCCCGCGAGCCGGCGGACGATGTTCTCGACCATCACGACGGAGCCGTCCACAATGAGCCCGAAATCGATCGCCCCGAGACTCATGAGGTTCCCGGATATCCCCGCGCGCATCATTCCAAGGAAAGCCACGAGCATGGCCAGGGGGATCGCTGAAGCGACGATCAAGCCACCCCGCAGGTTGCCGAGAAGCAGGAGCAGGACGGCGACAACCAACAATCCGCCTTCGATGAGATTCTTCGACACCGTGGCGATGACGCGCGACACGAGGCTCTCCCGGTCGTAGAACGGGACGATTCGCACGTTTTTCGGGAGGGATGGCTGGATCTCCGCAATCGCCTTCTTGACCCGGGCGACGACCTCGCGGGCGTTTTCTCCCTGAAGCATCAACACCATTCCGACGACCGTCTCCCCCTTGCCATCGCGGGTCGCGCCGCCGATTCGGAGCATCGGCCCTTCGCGGACCTCGGCGATATGCCGCACCAAGATCGGTGTGCCCTCGCTTGTGGTGCCGATGACGACCCTCTCCAGATCTTCGATCCCAGTGATCATCCCCTCGCCGCGGATGATGTATCCTTCGCCTCCCTTCTCGATGATCCCGCCCCCGCGGTTGAGATTGTTGCGCTCCACGGCGTCGAAGACCTGCGGGAGGGAGAGCCTGTAGGCCAGAAGTCGACCGGGATCGACGAGCACGTGGAACTGCTTCGCCTGCCCTCCCCAGGTGTTGACCTCGATGACGCCGGGCACGCCACGCAGCCTATAGGCGATGTCCCAGTCCATGATCGTCCGGAGCTCCATGGCGGAGACGTCGTCCCCTTCCAACACGAAATGAAACACCTCACCCAAGCCGGTGGTGATCGGGCCCATCTCCGGGCGCTCAATACCGGCCGGGATCGCCTCCTGGGCCGCGGAGAGTCGCTGGCCCACCAGGTTCCTCGCCCAGTAGATGTCGGTTCCGTCCTCGAAGACCACGGTCACCGCCGACAATCCATAGCGCGAGACGGAGCGGACCTGCTCGAGGCCCGGAAGGCCCGCCATGGCGTTCTCGACCGGCCGCGTGATGAACTGCTCGACTTCGAGAGGGCCAAGGGCAGGTGCCTTGGTAAGGATTTGAACTTGCACCGAAGTGACGTCGGGCATGGCGTCGATCGGCAGGCGCGACAGGGCCACCGAGCCCGCCACCACCAGAACGACGGCGCCCATGGTCACACCCAGCCGGTTGCGCAGGGAGACCTCGATCAGTCGTTCGATCATCAGTGCTCCTCTCCCCCGATCGTCCCCTTGAGGATCTCCGACTTCAGGATGAAAGTCCCCGCAGCCACCACGTTCTCGCCCTCCCGGAGCCCGTAGCGAATCTCGATCATCCCGTGGGCCTCGCGGCCCGTCTCCACCGGCCGCAGCTCGAACAGCCCAGGGCTTTTCTCCACGAACACTGCGGGAAGGCCGGAGATCTTCTGAACGGCATCCGCCGGAACGGCTGCGACCTGGACCTCCGAGGCGCCCCGGAGCGGCACCGCCACAGTCACGAAGAGTCCGGGCCGGAATTTCCCGGACGCGTTGTCCAGAACCACCCGCACGTGAGCCGTCCGGCTCGCCTCGTCCAACGTCGGCTCGATCAAGGCGATCCGGCCAGTGAACACCACATCCGGGTACGCATCGGTGCGGACCTCGACCTCGCCCCTCTCTTTCACCCCGCCGAGATCTTTCTCGTAGATGTCCACCACGGCCCAGACCGTCGAGAGGTCGGCAATCTCGAACAGGGGCGCGTCGCGCTCCACCAGAAGCCCGGGGGAGACGGTCCTCTCGAGAACCACCCCGGACATTGGGGCGACGATTGGAATCCCCTCGAGACCGGCGGCATCCCGTGGCATCGCACCGGGATCGAGACCCATGCGGAACAGGTCTTGTCGCGCCGCCTCTGCCTCCGCCGCAGTGCTTTCGGCTTCGCTCTTTCGGAGATCGACTTCCGCCCGGCTGATCGCCTGTATATTCAGCAAGTTCTCGGCGCGCTCCAGGGACTGCCGCGCCGCAACCTTCCGGGCGGACGCGGTCCGGTACCGGGCGAGGGCCGCCGTCACCTCCGGACCTTCCAGGGTCGCGAGCGTTCGGCCGGGCAGAACCCGATCCCCAACATCCACGGAGACGCTCATAACGCGACCCGCCACCAGGGCCCTCACGTTGACGTTCTTCTGAGCGACAGGCCTGATGACGCCGCTCGCGACCACGTGCGGGTGGAAGGATTCTCGGGAGACCGGGATCACCCTGATGCCCGCAGCCCGTACAGCGCTCTCGGAGAGTCGGACTTCCTGTGTACGTAGCGGCGCGGGCTTCTCTTCATGAACCGGGTCACGGGAGCGCCCACAGGCCACTCCGATGATTGCAACGAGGCAGATGAGGCGGCTGATCCGAACTCTTTGTCGGGCCGGTCCACGCACTGCCGCGCAGCTCATCGGACTACCTCGGCGCCGGTGGCTCGGGTCAGCTCGGCCTCCGCCCTGCGGGCCGCCGCATGCAGTTCTGATGTTCTGAGTCGTATGGCCAGCGCGGTTCTGTAGGCGTCCAGCAGTTCCAAGATACGCATCGCACCACCCTCGTAGGCGGCCTGCGCGATTCTGATCAGATCTTCCGGGTCACCCGAGTTGACGTAGGTTTCCTCCGCATCGTGCCGGGCGACGGCCTGGGCATAGGCCGCCTCGACCTCCGCCTCGACTTGCCGCGCCAGGGCTTCTCGGCGGGCACGGAGGAGCGCACCCTCGGTGCGTGCGACGTGCGATTGCTGCCCGCGATCGAAGAGCGGCAGGGAGAAGGCCACCCCGATCACTGGACCCGTATCGTCCGGGCTCCCAAACTCGGACGTCTTCCTGCCTGCCGTAATCGACGGCTCCGGGACGGCCCGGCGCCGGGCGGATCGAGCCAGCAGGTCGGCGCGCTCCGCTTCCGCCTCGACGGCGGCGATATCGCCACGAGAGGCGGCAAGGGCTCGAACCTCATCCCGCCCCGGGATCGGGTCACGCGCGACGAGGCTCCCCGAAGCGATGAGCTCTTCGGAAGGCAGCCCCACGAGCGCCCCGAGGACGGCTCCGGCTCCGACCTGACGCCCGCGGGCATCCAGCAGGTCCGCCTCCACCTCGGTCAGCTCCCGCTCGGCTCGCATGCGGTCGAATCCCGAGGACTCGCCTTCCCTTTGACGGGCGCGCAGAATCTCGACGAGCCGACCGAGTCGGGAACGGCCCGCCTCCAGCAAGGAAAGACGTTCCTGAGCAAGCAGCAGATCGACGAACGCCATACGTACCCGTGTCCGGAGCACCACGCGTTCCTGCCTTGCCAGGGCTTCCGCGGCAAGGAGGCCACTGCGAGCCGCGGATTTCTCGAACCCCAGCCGGCCGGACAGCGGGATCGCCTGAGAAATGTTCGCGAACCGCTCGACTGTGCCGGCGGATTCCTCACGGACGAGCGAGACCTCCGGGTTGGGCCACAGACCGCTGGCGCGCACCTCTGCGCCTGCCCGCTCGATCCCCAGCGCAATCGCCTTCCCGAGCGGAGATGCCGTTTCCGCTCGGCGAATGGCATCATCCAAGCTTATCGCTCGTTGGTCAGCAAACTTTGAATCGTTCGCGATTAGAAACAGGCACAGCAGCAGATATGGCTTTGTCATCACCTTCCCCATGACCTTCGCGGCAATTCACCGCACGCACGACCGCACCTACGGTCAGTCCGGTGGCTTTCACGACAGGCGCGCTTCAACGGCACCCATGAATCCCGGCCCGCTGGAAACGGGTTCGGGCTCCGCGTGCGGAACAGTCGTCGACTAGCGGCGGACTATGGGGATGTGATCAACGACAGGCGAGAAGCCTGTTGCGGGGAGATTGACGCCGAGAAGCGGCTTCGGGGAAGCGAGGCCGAACTGCTCGACGAGAATGACCGGACTCGCGGGAAGCGAGGTGGAACAACAAAAACAGTCGGGCACGCAGCCGCTCGCGCACGCGTCAGCGTTGGATGGTGCGGACGAGGAGATCAAGTTCCGGCCGTCGGGGATTCTCAGGGGGTCGCAAGAGGCGTCGCCCATGTCCATGGCGATCAGGGTCAACACCAGGGCCGCCACAACCCTGACCTGCACCTTCAACCGATGTGCACGGAAACTGAATGAAGGCATGCCCACCCGCACCTCGCGACCATGAAGATTAAGGTTGGAGTCGCCGCCATGTCAACCAACCTGGCACATCAGCCTGGCACATGATTCCTGGAACACAGTTGGAGAGCAGGTCAAGGCCGTAGGCCCTCATCGATGTCGGGCAAGAGGTCACACTTTTCGTGGAGACGCCGGGGGCAGTTCCCGCGTCCAAGATCTCGCCCATTGTATTCAGTAGGTTACGTGGTGGAGGCGGCGGGAGTCGAACCCGCGTCCGGAAAAGATCAGCGTGGGCCGTGTACGTGCGTAGCCCCTTCGTCTATCTCACCGGCCGCCCTCCGAAGGGGCCGAGATGCGGCCGGCCAGCCCGTTGAGTTTCGCCTTCGGGTCCCGGGCCAGGGCCGTCAGGCTATCCCGCTGTGCGACGCCCATCCGGTCCCCCGCGGGAGAAGGGTCCGGTGGACGGGCTGCTTAAGCAGCCAGCGCTAACTGAGAGTTGGCGCTTGTGGTATTTCCACCTGTTTTACGAGGAGTGGGCCTCGGCACGCGTACCCAGCCTCAACAGTCCCGTCGAAACCGTTTCGCCCCCACCCGGGGTGTGACTGGAAAGGCCAGGCCGGGATTATACGCCAGGCTGCGGGGAACCGGGACGCGCCGGACCCGAAGGAGGCTGTGACGGGGCGGGGACGGGGCCCCCGGCCGGGGCGGCCGCTTCCTGCTCGATCCACCGGAGCGACTGGGACAGGATGGCCAGGTACGCGCCGCGGACGTCCCGGAACTGGTGATCGCCGCCGGGGACCGGGACAAAGCGCCGGGGGCCGCGCAGCAGCGGAAGAAGAACGGGGGCTTCCGCGTCGCGGTCGTGCTCCCCCTGGATCAGGGCGACCGGAATCGGCGGAAGGAGACCGACCTCCCGCCGGACGTCGAACCCTTCTCCCGCCGGCGGGTCCAGCTTCAGGATGACGCCGACGCGATAGACGGTCGCCCCATTGGTGTCGGGGGCGATCATGACGACGCCGCGCACCCCCTCGGCGCGCGCCCGATTGACGATGTAGGCGGCCATCTCCGCCCCGTAGGCGAAGCCGGCGACGATCACATGGGCTTCGGCGGGGCGGCCGGCCTTGCGGTTGAGCCAGGTCCGGAGGGTGCGGAAGTCGGCCGCCACGGCCGGGTTCTGGACCGGGCCCTTGAAGTACTCGGGGGTCTCGATCCCCAGGACGTGGCGCCCCTCCCGGGCCAGGTGCGAGGCGCTGTCCTGCAGGATCGGGGTCCAGCCGTGGCCGCCGGAGAGGAAGATGACCGGAAGCGGGGTCTCCACGGTCTTCGCCGCGGCGTCCTTGTCCCCCCGCCTCCCCTTCCGATCCGAGCGCTTCTTCCGGTCGGAGGAAGCCGCGCCCTCCTTGCCGGCACCAGATCCCGCCGCCACCGGCTCGTAGTACTCGACGATCAGGGAGGCGTCCGCCTGCGTCGCGACGTACAGGCGGCGTGGCGTCAGCCGCGTCGACTCCCGCGAGACGGCCGAGGGGGCGGCAGCCGGGGGAGCGGCGGCAGCCGGCGCGGCTTCCTCCGCCGGAGCGGATGCCGCGGCCGAAACGGCGGCAGCCGGCGCCCCGAGAAGGATCAGAAACCCGGCGACCGCCGCGAGCGTGGAGCGCACCGGCATCCGCCTATGGGTAGATGCCGCGGATGCGGGTCGCCTCGGCGACGCGCCCGACCGCCAGGACGTAGGCGGCGGTGCGCATGTGGACGTTGTACTTCCGGGCGATGGCCAGCACTTCGTGGAACGCCCTGGTCATCACCTTCTCCAGGTGCTGGTTGACCTGCCCCTCCTCCCAGAAGAACGACTGGAGCGACTGCACCCACTCGAAATAGGAGACGGTGACGCCGCCGGCGTTCGCCAGGATGTCGGGGACGGTGAAGACGCCGTTCGTGTGCAGGATCTCGTCGGCCCCCGGAGTCGTCGGGCCGTTGGCCGCCTCGGCGACGACCTTCGCCCGGACCCGCGGGGCATTCTCCGTGGTGATCTGGTTCTCCAGCGCCGCCGGGACCAGGACCTCGCACTCCAGCTCCAGGAGCTTCTCGTTGCTGATCGCCTGGGCCTCCTGAAAGCCGCTGAGGGTGCCGGTCCGCTCCTTGAATTCCAGGACGGCGCGGACGTTGAGACCGCGCGGATTGTGCAGGCCGCCGCTGCTGTCGGAGACGGCGATGATCGAGGCGCCGTCCTCCGAAAGGAGCCGGGTCGCGATGCTGCCGGCGTTGCCGAACCCCTGCACCGCGACACGCGCCCCCTTGAGGGAGATCTTCTTCTCGCGGCAGGCCTCGCGGGTCACGAACTGCACGCCGCGGGCGGTCGCTTCGTTGCGCCCCTGGGAGCCGCCGATCTGGAGCGGCTTGCCGGTGACCACGCCGAGCTGCGTCGAGCCCTTGGTCATGGAGTAGGTGTCCATGATCCAGGCCATGGTCTGGGCGTTGGTATAGACGTCGGGGGCCGGGATGTCGCGCTCGGGTCCGATGATGATGCTGATCTCGGAGGCGAACCGGCGGGTCATGTTCTCCAGCTCGTGCAGCGACATCTGCTTGGGGTTGCAGACCACCCCTCCCTTGCCGCCACCGAACGGGATGTTCACCGTGGCGCACTTCCAGGTCATCCAGGAGGCGAGGGCCTTGACCTCGTCGAGGGTCACATTGGGGTGGTAGCGGATGCCCCCCTTGGCCGGGCCGCGCGCCAGGTTGTGCTGCACCCGGTACCCTTCGAACACCCGGATCGACCCGTCGTCCATCTTGGTCGGGATGGCGACCACGAGCTGGCGCTTCGGCTTGTTGAGGACTTCGCGCAGCCACGGCTCCAGGCCGAGGTGCTCCGCCGCCGTGCTGAACTGCTGCTGGGCGATACAGAACGGGTTCAGGTCTTCCTTGACCTTTCTTACCTCGACATCGACGGCCATCTCGGCGTCCTCCGCAGGGCGGGAAAGGTCCGTGGCGCGGCGTTCCCTCGTTCGCCCGGCACAATGTTCACTGTTCGGATGAATCCTGAAACGGCTGCGGTTTTACCATAAGAACACCCGGAAAGCCAAGCGCGGCAAGGGGCGCCGAACGAAACGAGCGGAGGGGGAACCGGGGCGGTCCGGAGGACAAAAGAAGGGCAATCGAGGAGGTGTCCCATGCGCACGATCGCGACCGCTCTTTTCTGCCTGTCCCAGGGGACGGAGGTGGGCTATCGCTGCAAGCGGGTGGCGGGGGACCAGTGCAGGACCGTGGCCTGCTGAGCAGCCGGGGGACCGGGGAGCCCCGACCTCCCCATCCCCACCCTACCGCAGCGGCAGGTCCTTCTGGCCGTCGATCGCCTCGCCGGGGAGGGCCCGGAGGTCGCCTCCGTAGAGGTAGTCGCGGGTGTTCTCGAGGATGGCGCGGGGATTGACCCTGCGGCGCGCCTCGCCGCTCTCTATGGCCGCCCTGGCGACGGCGGCGGCCACCTCCGGCGCCCCCCGGAAATCGAGCGCCTTGGGGACCAGGTAGTCGGGCGACAGCTCGTAGTCCGGGACCAGGTCGGCCAGAGCATGCGCCGCGGCCAGCTTCATCGTGTCGTTGATATTGCGGGCGGCGACGTCGAGAGCCCCCCGGAAGATCCCCGGGAAGGCGATGGCGTTGTTGATCTGGTTCTTGTAGTCCGACCGGCCGGTGGCGACGACCGCCGCCCCGGCCGCGATGGCGGCCTCGGGGGTGATCTCCGGCACCGGGTTGGCCAGGGCGAAGATGATCGGCTTCGCCGCCATGCTGCGGACCATGTCGTGGGTCACCAGGTTGGGGGCCGAGAGGCCGATGAACACGTCCCGGCCCCGCATCGCCTCGGCCAGGCTGCCGTGGACCTGCTTCAGGTTGGTCAACCGGGCGATCGCCTCTTTCTCGGGGTTCATGTCGTCGCGCCCCGGGTAGAGCGCTCCGTGGCGGTCGCACATGACGATGTCCCGCACGCCCGCGAGCATCAGCAGGCGGGTCACGGCGGTCCCCGCCGCCCCGGCGCCGTTCACGGTCACGCCGATGGTCCCGATCTCCCGCCCGGTCAGCCGCAGGGCGTTCAGGAGGCCGGTCAGGACCACGACCGCCGTGCCATGCTGGTCGTCGTGGAAGATCGGGATGTCGGTCTCCTCCCTGAGGCGCCTTTCGATCTCGAAGCAGCGGGGCGCGGCGATGTCCTCCAGGTTGACCCCGCCGAGCGACGGTTCCAGCGCCTTGACGATGGCGATGATCTCCTCGGTGTCCTGCGTCCCGAGGCAGATCGGCATCGCCTCGATGCCGGCGAAGGTCTTGAACAGGACGCACTTCCCTTCCATCACGGGCAGGGCGGCCTCCGGGCCGATGTTCCCCAGACCGAGCACCGCCGAGCCGTCGGTCACCACCGCCACCAGGTTCCCCTTGGTGGTGTATTCCCACACTTTCATCGGGTCCTTGATGATCTCCTGCACCGGGCAGGCCACGCCGGGCGAGGCGATGACCAGGAGGGTGTGCTCGTCCTTGACCGGGATCTTGCTCCGGACCTCGATGGCGCCGCGGTAGCGTCGGTGCAGCTCGAGCGCCTCGTCCCCCAGGCTGCGCCGCTCGCTGCTGAAGGTGTGATCGACCAGGGCGTACTCCCCCTCGTACACCAGGTGCTTGGTCCGTTCCTGCACCCAGTCGGGATCGATGTCCTCGCGCGCCACCCCCAGGGCGACCGCGGCGTTGGCGACCGCCCCCGCGACCGCCGGTCCCACCCTCAGATCCAGGACCCGCGGCACGATCCGGTCGGGCCCGAGGTCCTTGTCGGGGACCAGCGACGCGATGGCGTCGGCCGCGGCGATCAGCATCTCGTCGAACACGCGCGCGGCGCGGGCGTCGATGACGCCGCGCAGGATCCCCGGGAAGGCCAGGGCCACGTTCAAGCCGTGCCGGTAGTTGGCGCCGCCGGTCAGGACGACGGCGGCCCCGGCGGCCCGGGCCTCCTCGGCGGTGATTTCCGGCTCCGGCGTGGCGAGGGCGAAGACGATGGCGTTCTTCGCCATGGCGCCGATCGCCTTCGAGCCGACGGTGCGCGCCCCCGACAGCCCGACGAAGACGTCGGCCCCCTTGAGGACATCCTCGATGCTCCCCTTCCGGCGGGTCGGATTGAGATCGCGGGCCGCGGCCTCCTTGAACCGGTTCATCCCCTCGGGCCGCCCCTCCCAGACGATGCCGTGCCGGTCGCACAGGGTGACCTCCGGCACGCCGGCCTTGCGCAGGAAACGGGCCACGGTGATCCCGGCCCCGCCCGCGCCGGTGATCACCGCCCGCGCCGCGTGGATGTCGCGGCCGGTGACCTTCAGCGCGTTGCGCAGCGCCGCCAGCACGGTGGCGCACGAGCCCTGCATGTCGTTGAAGAAGTAGGGGACCGGCAGGTCCGCCTCGGTCATGCCGTCGAGGACCTCCAGGAGCTCGAAGGAGCGGGGCGAGGCGATGTCCTCGATGGCGAACCCGCCGAAGGTCGACGCGAGCACCTGGATCATGCGGGCGAGTCGGCCGGGATCGCGCTCGCGCGTGCACAGCGGGAAGGCATCGAGACCCGCCAGGGTCTTGAACAGGACCGCCTTCCCCTCCATCACCGGCAGGGCCGCGAACGGGCCGACGTCGCCGTACGACAGGACGGACGAACCGTCGGTGAACACCGCCACGGCGTTGCCCCGCATGGTGTAGGTGAAGGACGACTCCACGTCGGCCTGGATGGCGAGACAGGGCTCCGCCACCCCCGGCGTGTACACCAGGCTCAGGATGTACTCGTCCTTGATCGGGATCTTGCTGTCGATCGACAGAAGCCCGCGTCGGCGGCGGAAATGCTCGAGGATTTCGGCCGGGTCGATCCGATCGCCCGGCGTGGCTCTCATACGCTCTCCGACCTCCTTCCACGCAGCGCCTGCGGGAGGGTCCCCTCGTTCCGCGCCAGGTGGAACACCAGGTTCTCCAGCTGGATCTTCAGATCCACCGCCTTCACGGTCAGGCCCGGCTTCGTCTTCAGGCGGGTCGGCGCGAAGTTGAGCACCGCCCGGATGCCGGCCCGCACCACCTGATCCAGCACCGCCTGCGCGGCGGCCGCCGGGATCGCCAGGACCGCGATGCTCACCTTCTCGCGGCGGGCCACGTCGGGCAGGCTCCGCACATCGTACACCGGCACGCCCCCCTTGGAGGCGGCGCCGATCTTGGACCGGTCGTTGTCGAACAGGGCGACGATGGAAAACCCTTCCTTGTTGAAGCCGTCGTAATCGGCCAGCGCCATCCCCAGGTTTCCGGCGCCGATGATGGCGACCTTGCGGTCGCGGTCCAGACCCAGGATGCGGGTCAGGTGGTCCTTCAGGTCGCCGACCACGTACCCCACGCCGCGCACCCCAAACTCGCCGAAGGTGGCGAGGTCCTTGCGGATCTGGGCCGAGTTGAGCTGGAACCGGTCGGCCAGCGTCTGGGAGGAGACGGTCCTCACCTCCGCCCGGGCGAGGTCCTCGACGCAGCGCAGGTAGATCGACAGGCGCTGGGCGATCAGATCGGAGATCCCCGACCCGCGCGATGGACCACCGGTCTGCCGTGTCCTGGTCCCTTTGCTCACGCGGCTCAACCCGCCAGGAGCGCCAGCTCCATGAGCGCCGCCGGGAACAGACCGAACCAGAGGGTGGCGGCGGCCGCGGCGAGAATCGCCAGCCGCTCCGGCGGCGTCACCGTGACGGTCGCCGGCGCCGGCCCCGGCTCGCGCAGGTACATCTGGACGATGACCCGCAAGTAGTAGTACGCGCCCACGACCGAGGCCAGCACCCCGGTGACGGCCAGCCCGTACATGCCGGCCTCGACGGCGCTCCGGAAGACGTAGAACTTCCCCATGAACCCGGCGGTCGGCGGGATGCCGGTGAGCGACAGCATGAAGACCGCCATGAAGGCGGCCAGGACGGGACGCCGCTTCCCCAGCCCGGCGTAGGCCGACAGGGCGTATCCCGCGTCCTCCTCCCCGGCCCGCCCGATCAGGGCCGCGACCGCGAACGCCCCCACCGTCATGAGCGCGTAGGCGGCCAGAGAGAACAGGACGACCGGCGCCGCGCCGCCGTTCCGCCCCCCCGCCGCAACCGCCACCAGAAGGTAGCCGGCGTTGGCGATGCTGGAGTAGGCGAGCATCCTCTTGATGTTCTGCTGCGCCAGGGCGACGACGTTCCCCAGAATCATGGTCAGGACGGCGAGGGCCGAGAGGATGGGGACCCAGCGATCCCGGATCGCCGCGTCCGCCAGACCGGTGTCGAGGACCCGCAGGAGCATGGCGAACGCCGCCGCCTTGGTCCCGGTCGCCATGAACCCCGACACCGGGGCCATCGAGCCCTGATAGACGTCGGGGGCCCAGAAGTGGAACGGCACCACCGCCGCCTTGAACGCCAGGCCGATGAGCAGGAGCGCCATGGCGGCCAGCAGCATCGAGTCGGTCCGACCCGACGCCGCGGAGGCGGTCAGGGCGGCGGCGATGCCCGGAAGATCGATCCGTCCCGAGGCGCCGTAGAACAGCGCCATGCCGTAGAGGAGGAAACCGGTCGAGAAGGCGCCGAGCAGGAAGTACTTGAGGGCCCCCTCCACCGCGTACACCCGCTCTCGCGTGAACCCCGCCAGGACGTAGAGACAGATCGACAGGATCTCGAGCCCCAGGAACAGGACCAGGAGGTTCTCGCTGGCGGCCATCAGGGTCATGCCGCCGACCGCGAACAGGATCAGGGCGAAGTACTCGCCGTGCGCCGCCCCCTCCGCTTCGAGGTGCCGGGCCGAGACCAGGACGGTGAGCACCCCGACCAGCGCGAAGATCAGGTGGAACGCCAGCGCCCTCGGATCGACCAGGAGCGCCCCGTCGAACAGCTCGGCGTCGGTGCCGCGCGACAACAGCACGACCGAGGCGGCGGCGCCAAAGGCGAGAAACACGATCGCCTGCGCCGCCGGCCAGCGGACGTCGCGGTCGCGCACCAGCGCCACCATCATCAGGATCCAGATCCCGCCGGCGACCGGCGCCAGGACCGGGGCCAGGGCCAGGAGGTCGGGGCCCGTCATCGGAGCGCGTAAACCAGGATCACGATCGTCCCCAGCAGGAAGATGAAGGCGTAGCTCCGCACGTACCCGGTTTGCGCCAGCCTCACGATCTCGCTCGCGAAGTCTGTCGCCCAGGCGGTGAAGTTGACCAGTCCGTCGACGACCTTCTCGTCGAACGCCGCGCTCAGGCGGCAGAGACCGCGGTAGGGGCGCAGGACCACGGCGTCGATCGCCTCGTCGGCGAAGAAGCTGCGGCGCACCCAGCGCAGCGCCGCCGGCAGCGACGCCGCGGGGGCCAGGGTGGCCGCCGGAACCCGGCCGCGGCCGTAGAGCGTCCAGGCGGCCGCCATCCCGGTCAGGGCCAGGAGGAGCGCCACCCCCATCGCCCCCCACTCGCCGATCGGCGCGTGACCGGCCCCCCCGGCCGTATGGGGCGCAGCCAGCGCCGGCGCCAGGTAATGCTCGAGCCAGTTCGGCAGCCGGCCGCCCCCCAGGAAATGGGGGACGCCGGCGAACCCGGCGAGAAGCGAACCGGCCGCCAGGACCAGGAGCGGCGCCGTCATGACGGGGGGGGATTCGTGCAGGTGCCCGCGCGCCTCGTCGGTGACGCGGCCGGGACCCGAGAAGACCAGCAGATAGAGCCGCGTCATGTAGAAGGCGGTGATCCCCGCCGTGACCACCCCGACGGCCCAGAGGATCGGCGAGCCGTGCGGCGAGGCCAGGGCGGCCCACAGGATCTCGTCCTTGGAGAAGAAGCCGGCCAAAGGCGGGATGCCGGCGATGGCGAGGACCGCGATCAGGAACGTCAGGTGGGTCCAGCGGAGGGACCCGCGCAACCCCCCCATCTTCCGGATGTCCTGCTCCCCCGACAGGGCGTGGATCACCGACCCGGCCCCCAGGAACAGCAGCGCCTTGAAGAACGCGTGCGTCATCAGATGGAAGATCGCCGCCCCGAACGCCCCCACGCCCGCCGCCAGCATCATGTACCCCAGCTGCGACACCGTCGAGTACGCCAGAACCTTCTTGATGTCCGTCTGCGCCATCCCGATGGTCGCCGCG
>JBOGOE010000244.1:0-11660 GCA_050747445.1 Candidatus Polarisedimenticolia bacterium
GTCATCTCCAGGTAGCCGGCGAAATGGTTGCGGTTGATGAAGGTCCCGGTCGCCACGTCGGTGTAGTGCTGCTTGACGTAGCCGAAGATCTGCTGCCGTCCCGTGACGAACTCGGTCAGGCCGTAGATCGCCTGGAAGCCGCCACCGGCGGCCAGGGCGCCGACGAGCCAGCGGCGCCCGCGGGGGCGCCCCGCGAGATCGGCCGCCACGAGCGCGACCACGAGGAAACCGGCGAAGCGGAGCGCCGCCCTCCAGGTGGCGGCGGGATAGAGCGACAGCGCCACACCGGCGGCACTCGCTCCGGGGGCGCCCGCTCCGGCGGCGCCGAGCGAGTCGCGCAGCGCCACCGTCTCCGGCGACAGCCAGAGGAGGGTGTGACGCGGCAGCGGCAGCACCTGGAAGAGGGCGTACAGGAGGAACGCCGCCCCCGCGATCAGGACCGGCTCGCGCCAGGGAAGCGGCGTCCCGCCGGTGGCGCCTCGCCAGACCACCCAGAGGGCGCCGAGAAGCAGGCAGCAGCCGGCCAGCGCGCCGCCGGCCCACCCCTCCACCGCCCCGAACGGCAGCGGGGCGAGCAGCAGCACGGCGGCGAGTCCGGCGGCGAGTGTGCGTTCCGGCCCTGTCATCGTTCGGCCCGGTCCGGAGGGACGCCGGACGGTCTCCTAGGCTCCGATCTGCGTGTTGCGCCCCGGCGGCTTCGGCCGCGACGCGCGCGCTTCCGCCGCGGGCGCCGCCTCCTCATCGCCGTAGTAGCGGCGGTAGGCGTAGTAGTACCCCGGCCCCTCGGCGCGGATGCCGTTGAGCACCCCGCCGACGACCCGCGCCTTGACCTGGCGCAGCCGATCGACGGCGTGCGCCAGGGCGTCGCGCGAGGTGACGCCGGCCCGCACCACCATCACCACCACCTCGACCCGCCCCGCCAGGATCGACGGATCGGCCACCGCCAGGACCGGCGGCGAGTCGTAGATGACGTGGTCGTAGCCGCGCGCCTCGAACTCCCGCTGCAGCGCCCCCAGCCGCTCCGAATCGAACAGGTCGGCCGGGTTCGGCGGCAGCGGACCGCTGCACACCACGTCGAGACCGGGGATCCCGGTGGGGCGCGCCTCCGGCCAGAGCGGCCCCGCGCCGCTCAGGCAGGAGGAGAGGCCGGGCTCGTTGGCGACGGCGAAGATTCTGTGCAGGCGCGGCTTCCGGAGATCGGCGTCCACCAGCAGCACGCGCCGGCCGATCTGCGCCAGGGTGGTCGCCAGGTTGACCGCGACCGCCGTCTTGCCGTCCCCCGGCTGGGCGCTGGTGATCAGGATCGAGCGCGGGGGCCGGCCGGGCTGCGACACCAGGAGGGCGGTCCGCACCTCGCGGAACGCCTCCGAGACTTTCGATTTGGGCTCGCGCTGCGAAATCAGCTCGACCGGGACGGGCGGCGTCGCCGCCGCGCCCCCTTCCGGCTTGATCACCCGCAGCCCCGCCCCCGCCGCGCCGAGGGCCGGGACCAGCCCGATCGACGGGATCCCGGCCGCCTGCACCAGCTCCTCCGGGCTCTTCACCGACTTGTCGAGATACTCGAAGAAGAAGGCCAGCCCGACCCCGAGCGCCAGACCGGCGAACAGGCTCAAGAGAAGGTTCTGCAGGATCTTCGGCGACGATCGGCGGGTCGGGACCTCGGCCACGTCCACGATCCGGACGTTGCTGACCGCCAGGTCGCCGGCCCCCGCCGAGGTGCTGGTCTCGGCCTGCCGCTTGAGAAGCGCCTCGAGGGTCGTCCGCTTGTTGGCGATCTCGGCCTTCAGATTGTTGTAGTGGATCTCCTTGAGACCGAACTCCTGGGTGCGCCGCTTCTGATCGTCGAGCGCCTCCTTGAGGCGGGCCTCCTCATTGCGCGCCGCCCGCCAGGCACTCTCCGCCACGCCCAGCACCTGGCGGTAGGTCGCCTGGCGCTCGGTATCGAGACGGGTCCCGGTCTCGTCGATCTCGCGGCCCAGACGGACCATCTCCGGCCAGTCGGGCTTGTATTTCTGCGACAGCTGCGCCCGGCGGCGCGCCAGCTCGGCGCTCTTGGCGGTCAGGTCGCGGATGACGGTGCTCTCCAGGACCTCCTTCAGCTCGCCCGGGTTGCCGTCGCGCAGGGCGGCGTAGCGCGCTTCCTTTTCGATGCGGGCGGCGCGGGCCCGGGTGTAGGAATCGCTCAGGTCGTTGAGGTTCTTGAGGGAGATGTTCTGCTTGTCGCTCAGCTCGACGATGCCGTTCCGGCGGGCGTACCCCTGGAGCTCCTTCTCCTGCGTGTCGATCTGCTCCTGGAGGTTGGCGGTCTGGTGCGCCAGCGAGGTGGTGGCGCGGGCCGTGGTGTTGTACTGCACCTCGGTGTTGAAGGCGATGTAGGTCTCGGCCACCCGGTTGGTCACGCGCGCCGCAAGCTGAGGGTCGCGGGACACGAACGACACGTCCACCAGCCGGCTGTTGCGGACCGGCGACACCTTGAGCCGCTTCAGGAAGCGGTCGATCCGCCGGGTCTCGTCGGACGGATCCGGGGTCGTCCCGCCGCGCGGCTTCCCGGAGGCGCCCTCCCGGAACTCCTCGTGCTCCGCCAGCCGCAGCGCTCCGATGACCTCGCCGGCCACCCGGCGGCTCTGGATGAGGCCGTATTGCGTCTGGTAGAAGTCGTTGCGGAAATCGGGGACGCTCGAGACCACCTCCTGGAACGGCAGGACCTTCGGGGTGTGCTGCTCGATCTGCAGCCGGGTGGTGGCGGTGTAGAGCGGCCGGGTCAGGAGCGAACCCAGCGCCACGGTGCAGACGGTGACTGCCACGGCGGTGTAGACGACGAAGCGCCTCTTGACCAGCACCCGCCAGTAGTCCAGCAGGTGCAGCTCCCGCTCTCTTTGCTTCTCCATCAGAAGAAGGTCTCCTGCACCACGACGATGTCCCCGTCCGCCAGGACCGGGTCGGTCTCGCGGCCGCTCCGCAGTTTCTTCAGATTGACCTGCACGACGGTCGGCGCGCCGGCCTCCCCCTTGCGGAGGATCTGCACCGCCTTGAGGTTGGCCCGCTCGGTCGTGCCGCCGACCTTGGCGATGGCCTGGAGCAGGGTGATCGGCCGGCTCGACAGCTGCTCGATCCGCCCCGGCGTCTTCACCGCGCCGTCCACGTAGATGTAGATCGGCCGATCGAGCGGCACGCTGACCACGTCCCCCGGCTCGACCGGAACATTGACCGCGGCATCGCGGCTGGTCAGCAGGTCGGCGATGCGGACGGGGATGCGGGCGCCGTCGCCGTTGTTCCCCCCGCGGATCACGAACAGCTCGGCGCCGGCGTCCTCGGTCAGCCCCCCGGCCTGCGACAACACCTGGAGGAGGGTGCGCGGGCCGAGCATCTCGTACACCCCCGGCTTGCCGACCGCGCCGATCACCGACACCTTCTTGCTGCCGTGCTCCTTGACGAAGACCGAGACCTGAGGGTCGTTGACGTACTTGCGCGACAGCTCCCCCTTCAGGAACGCCTCGACCTGCATCGCCGTGAAGCCGGCGACGTGCATCTCGCCCAGAAGCGGCAGCGAGATGGTCCCCCGCTCCGACACCCGCACCGTGCGGGTCAGCTCCGGGATCTCGAAGACGCTGATGTCGAGCAGGTCCTCCGGACCGACCGCGTGCTCCCCGTCCGCCGGGGCCTCGGCGGGCGCCGGCGACTCCGGCGCTTCCTCCGCGGCGACGGCGGCGGGGGCGGCCGGAGCGAGGGCCAGCAGCAGGGCCAGCAGGACGGCGGACGATGCGGCGCTCGGGGTCATGGGCCTCAGAAGTCGATGGTGGTCCCGACCGTATAGGCGTTGCGCTCGCGGTCGAGAGCGTCGTCGTTGGAATCGCGCCGCAGGCGGTGCGCGGCCGCCTGGAGCGCCAGTCGATCGTTCAGTCGATAACGAAGCGCCGCGCGCCAGGTCGTGAGGCGGTCCAGACGCTCCTGGACGGCCGGCCCCGTGGCGGCCTCGGACGGGTAGCGGTTGGACCCCCGCCCGTACAGGATCTCGGCGCTCATCCGGCGGGTGAAGAACTGCTCCCAGGCGGCCGACCAGTCGGTGGCCACGTAGTAGAGCGATTCGGTCCGGGCGGAGAACTCGACGTCGCGGCGAAAGCGGGTCTTGAGCCTCCCGGCCGCGCCGACCCGGGCGCTGACCGCGCCCCAGCCGATGGTCCCGTCGAAATCGCCGCCGGGCCGGTGGAGGGAGTCGAGGGCGATGCGCCCCAGCCGGAACTCCCCCTGGATCGCCGCCGACGGGTCGAACCGCACCCCCGGCAGGAGCGAGCGGGCGCGCGCGTCGCGGCTCTCCGCGGGATCCTCGAAGGCGATCTCCTCGACCGCCCCTTCGAGGAGCAGGGTGGTCTTCGGGCGGACGCGCAGCTCGCCGGTCACCACCAGGGCCGACTCGTCGCGCGACAGACGGCGGACGATCGCCTCGGTCCCCGGCTCGCCGGAGGCATAGTCAATCGCCTCGCGCCGCACCGAGGCGCGGTAACCGAGACGACCCCCACGGAGCGACCGGATGCCGGCCGTGACCGCGTTGCTGTCGCGGCGCAGCCGCTGGTCGATCTCGGTGTTGGGGCGCTCGCGCACCGAGCCGAAGCGGTCCTCCAGGAACAGGAGCGCCTTCCGGACCTTGAGCAGGCCGCGCGCCCGGGCGCTGCCGTTCCAGTGGTTGAGATCGGTCTCGCGGCCGAAGGCGACGTAATCGAGCTCCTGGTTGAAGCGCAGACCGCCCCGGTCGCCGAACAGGAGGAGGCCGTCGAGCGCCAGTCCCGCGGTGGCGGTGCGGTCGCCGCGCCGCGCCGCCGCATCGAACCGGATGTTGTCATCGTAGCCGGCGTCCTTCAGGAGCACGTAAGGGCGCAGGTGGAACGGTCCGGCGCGCCGCAGACCGTCGGTCGAGAGATCGGGATCGACGGGCGCGGCCAGGACCGGGGCCCGGCCGGCGCCGACCAGCAGGAACAGGGCGGCGAGGGCGAGAGCGCGGCCCGCCTCAGGGGGCCGACGGGCTCGCTTCCTTATCATCGTCGTCCACGGCGCCGATGATCGCCACGGCGGCGCCCGCTCCCAGGATCGACAGGAGGGTGATCCCGCCCGGCGTCCTCCAGAAGCTGGGGGCCGCGGTGGCGTTGCCCTTGAACACTCCAAGGACGGCGGCGCTGCCCTTGGGTCGCGGCAGACCGGTGAGCTGGCGGTTCGCCGGCCGCGTGGGCTGGACCGAGTAGGACAGCGACACCCCTTCCCCGGACGACAGGTCGACGAGATTGTCGGCAACGTAGATCTGGCCGTTGATCTCCAGGGCGACGTCGTAGGTGCCCGCCGGCAGCCCGTCGATCCGGTAGTTGCCGCCCCGGTTGGTGACCTCGCTGATGTACTGCTTGCCGGTCTTGACGTTGATGGCGTAGGCGCGCGCCCCTTCGAGCGTTGTCCGGCCGTCCGCCTGGAACAACTCGCCGGCGATCGACCCGCGACCATCCTCCTGGGCCGAGAGCGGCGCGGTCGCCAGCGGGCCGAGCCCGAGGGCCGCGACGAGAGCGAACGCCACGCCACGGAATAACGGTGTCGCCGTGCGGTATGCCATCGACTCCCCTCCTGCGATCAGTCTGAAAGGAATGGGTGAGCGCCCTGTCGCGGTCTTTATAGACGGCGCGCGTTACACGGTCAAGTGCCGGGGAAGGCTTGACCGGCGCGCGTTATCCAGGAGCATCCAGGGAAATGCCCATCCCGAGCGGGTTGTGCGGGGACGCGAAATGCCGGACGGATGGTTAGGGAATAGACCCTACGACTTCATCAGGGCCCCGACGATCAGGAAGGCCCAGACGGCCTTGCAGACGTCGAAGTCCTTGAGGCGGGAGTCGTCGCACAGCTCTTCGAGGGTCATCGGCTGCTCGGCGCAGAGATCGAGGAGCTGCTTCTCGTCGTTGGTCAGTTGCAGCTCGCGCGCCAGGGCGGGGGCCTCCTTGGTCGCCAGGAACTCGGTGGCCAGGCTGCCGAGCTCCTCGTAGGCGCGCACCCAGGAGTTGAGCCGCTTGACCCCCTCGAACACGATGCGATGCCCCGAATCGCCTACGGTGATGGTCTCGGCGGGAAGATCGCGGAACTCGAAGGCGAACTTGCCGCGCGTCCAGTGGAAGATGCTGTAGGCGATCTCCCGGACCTGGGCGCCCACCCACTTCTCCACGTCCTTCGCGGTCATCAGCTTCCACTGCACCATCACCTCGCCCAGCCGGTCCTTGGTGGAGAGCATCACCTCGAGCGCCTTCATCAGGCTCTTGAGGGGCAGGACGTCGTGCCGCATCAGCATGGCGCTCAGGCGATCGTCGCGCTGGTTGGAGGACGCGAACTGCAGCCCGCCGTCGCGCAGCCACAGGGTCTTCTTGAGCTCGCCGTCGCTGACCGTCAGGAGACCGGTGGCCCGCTGTGCCACCAGGTCGTGGATGAGATACGGAATCGTATTCGAATGGATGTCGCCGTCGCGGACCGGGCCGCTCTGGCCGACGGACTTCGCCGTCGAGGATTTCATGCGTCGGAAGGTAATGCCCGGGAGGGCCGCTGTCCAGCGCGGCCCCGGAGGTCCGCTAGTCGAGGGCGCGGAGCATGCGGAGGGCGGCGGCCGGGGCGGAGGGGCCGTCGCCGGTGTCGAGGGTGCTCCCGGGCTCGCGGGCGGCCGCCTCGAAGGCGGCGCGCGCTCCCTGCGGATCGCCACGGCGCAGGGCGCACAGACCCCGGTAATAGAGGACGGTCCCCCGCGTGACCCCGGTCCCCGCCGGCAGCTCGGCCCGGGCGAAGCCCTCCGACTGGGCCTCCTCGTAGCGGCGGAAGTGCATGTAGGCGACCCCCACGTTGAGCAGGGCGACGCCGCGCGCCGCCTCGTCCTCGGCGCCCCTGGCGCGCAGCCGGAACTCGGCGAGCGCCCGGTTGTAGAGGAGCGCCGGATCGGTCAGCGGGATGACCACCGGGCCGCCAACGGGGGTCACCCGCGCGGTGCGCGACCCGGTGCCGTCGTCCACCGCCAGGACGATCGCCGGGATCAGCCCTCCGGGTCGCGCCATCTCCGCGGCGATCGCCTGCTGCACGTCGCGCACCGTGGCGGTCTTGCGGTTGCCGACCGCGTGAATCCGGTCACCGGGCCGCAGACCGGCCTTGGCCGACGGGCTGCCGGGGAGGACGCGGGCCACCACCGGCCCCGCCCCCTCGGAGCCGGCCCCTTCGAGCGTGGTGTCGGCGATCCCCATCCCCCACCACGCGGTCTCGTCCGGCGGCGCGCTGTCGAGGCGGCGGACGAAGTCGCGCACCCCCTCCGGCCGGTCGGGTCGTAGCGTCGCCACGTCGGGTGACGGCTGGTGCACCGAGTAGAGCGCCAGGGTCCAGGCGCGCTCCGGCTCGCCCGGCAGCATCAGCCCCGCCAGGACCAGATCGGCGCGGGCCTTCTGCGCCGCCAGCGTCAGGACCGCCGGCGGCACCACCACCCCGGCGCGCGCCTCGTTGGGCTCGGCGATCAGCCATTTGACGATGGCGTCCCGCACCGTCTGCAGGGCGTCGGGGGCGCGCACCAGGTTCAGCGTCTTCAGCCCCTTCCCCAGCTCGTCCAGGAGCGGCCGGTCTTCGTCGCTCCAGACCGCCCGCCCCCATTCGTCGAGACGGAAGGTCCCGGCGTACAGCAGGGTCGGCCGCAGCCGCACCTCGAGGACGTTGAACTGGCCCGCCAGAAGCCGGACCCGCTCGTTCCACGAACCGGCCTCCCCCTTGACGATCAGGACCTCGCGGTCGCCGCCGCACACCGCGGGGACGGTGAGCGGCGTCGTCCCCTTCTTCTCGCCGTCGATGAACACCTCGGCGCCGGAGGGGCTGGAGGCGATCTTGAGATCGGTGCGCGCCTCCTGCAGGAGGACGGGGGAGAAGCGCAGCGGCGCGTTGGCGCCGAGATCGAGGGTCACCTTGACGTTGACCGTCTGGGTCTGGAAGCACTCGCGCTCGAAGGTCACCCTGTGATCGCCGGGGGAGACCAGCGGCACCGCCAGGGGGGCGGAGGCGTCGCGCGAGTCGAAGCCGAACTGCGCCGCCAGCGCGATCACCTCGGCGGTGGCCGGACCGTGCGTCGCACCGGCGGGGATGCCGTCGATCAGGACCCTCACCTCGGCGGGGACGGTGACGAACTCCAGGGTGCGCCGGTTCGGCCGCAGCCGGATGGTGCGGGCGGCCTCCGAGCCGGCGGCGACCGTCAGGGTCTCCTCGTACGGATCGTGCCCCTCGCTCTCCAGGCGGAGTTGATGGCGGCCGGCGAGCAGGGTCAGGCGGCCGGTCTCGTCGCGGTCGGTCTCCTCGGCGTCCACCAGCACCCGGACCCGGTCCGGGACGAGGTGCAGGAGGATCAGGCCGGCGATCCGCTTGCGGACCCGGTCGAACAGATCGACGACCTTGGGCGACAGGGTCTGCCGATCGATGGCGTAGGACGGATCGAGCCGCAGCAGCGCCTCGAAATCGGCCTCGGCCCCCTTGAGGTTGCCGAGGTTGAACTGCGCCCGGGCGCGCATGTCGAAGGCGGCGCTCAGAAGGGCCAGCTCCTCGGCGCCCAGGTCCTTCGCGGCGCGGCGCGGCTCGAGGATGGCGGTCAGCTCCCGCACCGCCCCGGCGAAGTCGAGATCGTCGACCCGGGCCCGGGCCCGGTCGAAGGCCGCGCGCAGGGTGCGGATCCCGGCGGTCAGATCTTCTTCCTCCTGGGCGAACGCATGCGGGGCCGGCGACGGCGGGGCGGCCAGCAGCAGGGCCGCCAGGGCGGCCGGCACGAGGCGGGACGGCCGGAGCGGCGTCACTGGAACCTCACCACCTGGCCCCCCTTGCGGCCGCCGAGATAGACGCGTCCGACCGGATCGACCGCCACCGCGGTGGCCTCGCCGAGACGCGACAGGATGTCCTTCGGGGGGCGGATCACCGACAGACGGACTCCCGCCGGGTCGGCGACGTAGACCCAGCCGGTCTTGCCGTCGAGAACGTAGAGATTGCCCAGCCCGTCGGCCGCCAGCGCCGCCGGCTCCCCCGTGCCGAGGGAGACCAGGCTGACGCGGCGGACCTCCTTCCCCTGATGCAGCTCGATCACCGCGTTGCTCTTCCCCTCGAGGAGATAGATGCCGCCGTCCTCGCCGGCCGCCACGTCGAGAAAACGCCCGTCCTTGCCGCCGGGGCGCACGGTGCCGACGTGCCGCCGGCTCGGGTCGTAGATCAGGAGCACGTTGTCGCGGCTGTCGAGCAGGTGGACGCGCCCGAGGGTGTCGAGGGCGACCGGCCCGAAGGAGCGGGGCGGGCGGCCGTCCCACGACTTGAGATCGACGCCGCTCCAGTTGCGGGCGTTGAGGGCGATCTGGTCGCGCCCCGAGATGAACACCGCGAGGCCTTCGCCGGCCGCGACGAACTCCGGTCCGGGATGGGCGATCCGCTCCTGCACCCGGCCGCGCGCGTCCAGGCGGAACACTCCGGGCGATTTGGGCGAGGCGACCAGCGCCAGCCCCTGCGGATCGATCGCCAGGTCGCTCGCGCCGTTGAACGACGCCGGGACGGCGCCGGCCCCCTTGACGGCCAGCGCCTCCCGGCCGCGGCCGGTCTGGGCGACCCCGTAGGCGGCGTCGAGCCGGTAGGCCACCTCCCCCTGTCCCGGCTTCGGTCCGCCCGTGGCGCGCGCCGCCAGGATGGCGGGTTGCAGCCGCAGGCGGTGGATCAGGGTGATCCGGTTGAGCGCCCGCGCCGCCCACGGACTTTCGGGGAAGCGGGTCCGCACCTGCTGGAGCGCCAGCATCGCCTCGGAGGGATCCTCCAGGTGCGACAGGGCCAGCCCCATCCGGTACAGCGCCTCGGCGGCCAGGGGGCTGCCGGGGGATTCGTCGAGGAGGCGGCCGAAGACGTCGGCGGCCCGCGCGTCGCGCGCCCGCAGCGACTCGCACACGCCGGAGCCGAAGTAGGCATCGTCGGCGGCGTCGCTGTCCGGATAGACCTGCGCGGCGGTGGCGAAGCGGCCGCAGGCGGCGTCGAGATCGACCTTGGCGTTGGCCGGCTCGAGGGCCAGATACCCCAGGCGGACCAGGGCGCGCGGCGCCTCGCGCGACGAGCGGTATTTCTGCGACAGCAGGGTCAGGAATTCGGTCGCCTCCTTGATCGCCGGCGGGGCGGCGCTGCCGATCTGGTCGAGCGCGTTCACCGGGTAGAGGAGGTCGGCGACTTTCAGGATGGCCGGCGGGGCGTGCGGGCTGTCGGGGAAGTCCTGGAACACGCGGCGCAGCGTCTTGTAGGCCTCGTCACGGCGCCCCTGCCGCGCCGCTTCGATCCCCTGCGCGTGCATGCGGGCGTCAAGCGGCCGGTCGTCGACCGGGGCCGGCTCGCGCGCCGCCGCCGGCGGCGGCGCGGCCGCGATGAAGGAGACCGCGGGCGGGCCGGCCGCGACCGTCAGGGCCGCGAACGCGGCGAGCCGGAGGGTCTTCGGTCGCGGCGGCGGGTGTCTCAAAACTTCACCGTCACCAGGGCGTTCTTGCCGCCGTTCACCGTGACCGCCACCTCCTGCTCGGCGCCGGTCGGAACGAAGACCACCTTGACGCGGTGGCCCCCGGCGGCCAGGGGCATGTCGAGCACCGGGGTGACGTCCACGTAGGTGCCGTCCACGTAGACCTTGCAGTTGCTCGGCTGCGCCTGCACGGTCAGGGTCCCGAGGATCGGCAGGGTCACGACCGGGCTGGTGGTCTTCCCCGCCGCCACCGCGACCTGGGCGGTCTCGTGGACGAAGACTTTCTCGTTGCGGAAAGTCAGCGTGTGCTTCCCCTCCGGCAGGTCGATCGGCTCGCCGGCCCGGCCCAGTTTGCGATCGCCGGCGAAGATCTCCACCTGGTACTCCGCCGGTTTCCGGATCAGGATGGTGCCGCCCGGCACCGGCTCCAGAACCGCCGCGCCGAGCGACCGGATCGCGGCGTCGAAATCGCCGTCCGGGGTCACCTCGAGGCTCCACGGCTTGTACCCCTGGCGCTCCAGGACGATCCCGGCCCGATCGCACGCCGAGAGGGCCAGCTTCGCCGGCGTCAGTTTGCCGGTGTCCCGGCCGTCGAGCCGGATGCGGGCGTTGGGGGGGTCGGAGACGACCGCCACCTCCTCTTCGCGCGGCCGCAGCTCCATGACCAGGGGACCGTCAAAGGAGGCGAGGTCGTTCGCGGTCATCTCGGCGATCGCCTGGCGGCAGCCGGCGCGCGCGATGATGTCGTGCGGCTGCGGGTCGGACAGGGAGAGCACGATGCGCGGCGCGCCCAGCGGCAGCGTGTCGAGGAAGACGCTGCCGCCGTGCGGGATGGTCTCGACGTCGATGATCACCTGCCCGCCGACCGCGGCCGGCCCCGCCGGCAGGGACGCGGGGAGGGCGCCGGGTCCGCCGCCGATCGCCGCCGGCGTCACCTCGAGCGATCCGGAGCCGCCGGTCGGCGCGGACGCCGCCTGCGGGCGCTCGGGGCGGTTGGCGCCGCGCGGGAACAGGACCAGGCCGACGACCGCCGTCGCCACCAGCGCGGCGATCTTGATCGGGTGCCGCGCGAAGAAGGTCGGCGGCGCCCCGGCCGCGGCGGGATCCCCCGGAAGGGGGCCGGCGCGGCCGGCCTCCCGCCCGCCACCGGGTTCGGCGCCGC
>JBOGOE010000245.1:0-5373 GCA_050747445.1 Candidatus Polarisedimenticolia bacterium
GGGCGGCGCGCGCCGCCAGCGCCAGACCGGCGATGTAATAGAAATAGAAGCTGTAGGCGACCGGGTGGAACAGACCCGCCACCGCAAACCCCAGGAGGCTGATTTCGATTCCTTCCGCCAGGAAGAACAGGGAGCCGGGATGCGCCGGCCGTGACCACCCGGGCGGCGCCGTCCCGCGGCGGACTCCGGCGGCGGCGCGCAGGCAGGACCCGAACAACCACAGGAAGAGCGCCAGCCCCGGCAGCCCGAGATCGGCCGCGTGCTCCAGATAGACGTTGTGGACCTTCTTCCAGAGCGGACCGCGGACCTCGTTGAGGGCGAGGATGTTCATACCGATCCCGGCCCCCACCACCGGGCTCCGGAGGATCGTCCGGAGCGCGGCCGTCATGTCCCCCCAGCGCTCCTGCGCCGATCCCGTCGGGTCCTCGTGGAGATCGGTGATGGTGCCCAGGCGCTCGACATACCCGGCCGGGAGGAACGGGGCGCACAGGATCAGCACGGCGAGCAACGCCGCCGCCCAGCCCCGGCCGGGGCGACCCAGCTGCCTGGCGAGGTACAGCCCGAGGGTGACCGCCAGAGTGACGAACCCGGCGCGCGAGAAGGTGACGATCACCGTCATGACACTCAGGGCGACGCAACCCGCAAGCAGAAGTCGCGGGGCGGGCCGGCGGCTTTCCAGGAGCAGCGCCAGGCTCAAGGGGAGGACGAGGTTGAGGGTCAGCGCCAGGTCGTTGGGGTTCTGGGTCAGCGGCGCCTCGTAGCTGAGGATCCGGCGCACCGGCCCGGACGCCTCCACGAAGCGGCCGGCCCGGTACTCGTTGATCCCGAAGGCCGCGAGCGGCGCCGCCATCAGGGTCAGCGCCCAGGCGACACCGCGCAGCCGCTCCGGCGTGGCCACCACGTTCGGAAGGAGCCAGAAGATCACCAGGGTCTTGAGATAGGTATCCGCGAGGAACTCCAGGCTCCCACCGGGCCAGTAGGAGAACGGCACGGTCAGGAGGGCCCAGCCGAGGAGCCCCAGGCTGATCCAGGTTTCGCGCGTCATCGCCAGGAGCGGCAGACCGCGGACGAACCGGTCGGCAAGCAAGCCGGCGATCGCCATCGCCGCGGTCAGAAGCCCCAGACGGACCGGCTGGAGCGAAGGTAGAAAGGTCTGGGGCGCGACCAGCAGCACGAAGGTGAACGCCAGGACGGCCGCGAAGGCGAAGCGGCCCTGGGATGCGTGCGCCCCGGTGCCCGCCAGCGGCGCCGGCATCGGGCGCCACCAGTCGAGGGGCGGATTCATCGGCACGGCGCGCCCTCCTGTTCCCTCAGCCGCGCCGCCCGCCGCCCGGATCCGGGAGGACGCGCGGTCGCCGCCAGGTCGAGCAGCGCCGCGGCCAGCCGGTCGGGGTCGTGCCGGACCACCGCACCGGCGCCGAGCAGGTCGCGCCACGCGACGCGGCATCCGAGACCCGCCAGCGCGCGCGGCGCCGCGGGGATGGGTCGCGCCCCCGCCGCGGCATAGCGGCGCAGGACCGCGGCGGGGATCGGCGCGGTGTTGATCAGGACGTCGTCGATCCGCAGGCCCGGGGAGTGACGCCTCAGGGCCCGCACGAAATCGGCCGCGGTGTGCCCGTCCGTCTCCCCCGGCTCGCTCATGGCGTTCAGCACCAGGACGACGCGCGCCCCCGATCGTGCCACCGCAGCCGCGATCCCCGGCACCAGCAGGACCGGGATCAGGCTGGTGTAGAGGCTCCCTGGACCGAGCACGATGAGATCGGCGCGCCGCAGGGCCGCCACCGCCTGCGGCAGGGCCACGGCCGCCGCGGGCCGGAGCGCCACCCGGCGGATCGTCCCGCGCGCCGCGGTGATCCTCGACTCCCCCGCCCGGGTTCGGCCGTCGGCGAAGGTGGCGTACAGCGTGAGGGGTTGGAGACTGACCGGCAGGACGCGGCCGCGCGCGCGGAGCAGCGTCGCCGCCCGATCCAGGGCCCCGAGGAAATCCCCTTCGATGTCGCTCAGGGCGGCAATCAGGAGGTTGCCGAGGCTGTGTCCCGTAAGACCCCGCTCCCCGCGGCCGTTGAACCGGAACGAGAACAGCGAGGCGATCGCGCGGTCGCCGTCGGCGAGCGCGACCAGGCAGTTCCGCAGATCGCCGGGTGGCGGGAGGCCGTAGGCGCGCCGCAGGCGTCCCGAGCTGCCGCCGTCGTCGGCCACGGTGACGATGGCCGTCAGACGCCCCGCGTCACGCCGGCCTCCCGGGGACCCGTCCGCCGCCGGCAGGAACGACTTCAGACCCCGCAGGACGATCGGCAGACCCGTTCCCCCTCCGAGCGCCGCGACCCGCGGCCCCCCGCCCGCACACGGCGGTGCGGGCCATGGCGCCCACGCCATCGGCGCGATCCGCTTCTCCCCCCCGACGCTTCGCATCCGCAGTTGCCCGCCGCGCGCCGCTCCAACCCGCGTTCGGGGCCTGGGGGCGGGCTTCGCCCCCTTCGGCCCGCGAATCCGCGTCCGCCGGCGCCGCGGTCGCGGCGCTCCCGGAGAGGCCCGTCGGCGCGAACGTGCGGCGCGCGTGCCTCGCCGGGACGCCCATTTGTAGGTCGAAAGACCCGCTCCATCAATCAGGGGGAGTCATTAAAGGACCTAGGGGAAAGGCCTGAAGGAAACGCGCGACCTCCGGCGCCCGGAGCCGCGCGCGATCAGGCGGCCGGATCCTCCCGGACCCCGGAGCGGGAGCGCTCCCGCGTCCGGCGGCCGTAGCCTTCGTAGTAGGCCGAATACCCGGAGAGCGGCCGGTCGTCGCCGTTGAACACCAGACCGGCGACCTTCGCGGGATCGAGCAGGCGCAGCGCTTCGGCCAGCAGGCCGCGCGGGGTGCGGTGCGCGGCCACGACCAGGATCAGGGCGTCGGCCACCGGGGTGATGAGCCGCGTGTCCGGCACCGGGAGGATCGGCGGCGTGTCGACCACCACGTAGTCGTAGGCCCGGCGCGCCTCCTCGAGCAGGATCCCCAGCCGCGCCGAGCGCAGCACCTCGTAGGGGGAGGGCGGGAAGCGTCCCGCGGTGACCACGGTCAGGTTGAAGCCGGGGAGGGGACGGGTCACCGCCCGCAGGCTCCCGGCGGGGTCGAGGATGGCGTCCACCAGTCCCGCCCCGTCCGGATTCTCGAGCCCCAGGTGGGTCGCGATCGCCGGACGGCGCAGGTCGGCGTCGACCAGCAGGACGCGCGTGTCGCTCGCCTGGGCCAGGGCGCCGGCCAGGTTGATGGCGGTGGTCGTCTTGCCGTCGCTGACCGTGGCGCTGGTGATCGCGACGATCCGGAAGGCGCCCGCCTCGTGACGCCGCTCCAGCCGCTGGCGGAGCGCCCGGTACTGCTCGGCTTCGAACGAGCCCGGGGCGACCAGGCTCACCAGGCGCGGGTCGATCCCCGTCGCGGCGCTCACAACCGCCCGCCGCTCAGGATCGAGACGAGTTGATCGTACTCCCGGGCCGCGTAGCGGATCGCCACGGCGACCAGCACCAGCGCCAGCGCCGCGCCGACCGCCGCCGCGCCGGCCCGCAGCAGCCGGCGCCGCGTGTCGCCGCGCGTCACGATGCGCGGAATGCCGGCCAGGACCGGCACGGTGGCGAAGCCCCGCAGCTCCTCCACGGAATGGAACGAGGTGTCGAGCTGCTCCGCCAGCGCCAGCACGCCGGCCGCCGCGCCGAAGGACAGGAGCAGGCCGACGGCGGCCAGCCAGAGGCGGTTGGGACCCGCCGGCTCCCGCGGCGGCACCGCCTCATCGAGGATGCGGAACTGCTCCGCCGTCCGGCCGTGCTCCATGCTGGCCGCGAGGAGCGCCTCCTCGTATTTTTTCAGAAGGGAGTCGTACAGCTCCCGCGTCGTCTCGTAGTCGCGCGACAGCGCCTGGAACTCGTGCTGCCGCCGGGGGGCGTTGTCGACCCGCTGCTCGTAGGCGGCCAGCCCGCGGCGCAGGCGCTCTTCCTCTTCCCGGAGGGAGGCCAGCTCGGCGTCCACGTTCCGCGACGGCGGCCGTGCCGGAGGCGCGGACGCAACGCCCCGCCGGTCCGCCGGACCGCCGGACCCGGCCGCCCTCCCCTCCTCCAGCGCGGCCGGCTCCCCGAGCCGGCGCTCCATGAGGGCGATCTCCGCCTGCAACCGCAGCACGTCGGGGTAGCGCGGGCCGAAGCGGGTGCGCAAGGCGGCCAGCTCCTGCTTCAGCCGCGCGAGGCGCGCCGCCGGATCGACCGGGTCTCCGTCCTCCGACCGGCCGCCGGCGCCCTCCGTCAGCCCCAGGAGCCTGTCCCGCCGCTCGAGGGCGCGCAGCTGCCGCTCGCTGTTGAGCTGCAGCTGGCTGTTGAGCCGCCCGAGCGCCGCGAGGTTCGCCTCGACCTGCTGCGGCAGCTCGCCCGCGTGCTGCGACTTGAATCCGCTGATCCGTCCCTCCTGCTCCATCAGCTTGAGCTTCATCGCCTCCAGCTCGTTCTTGAGGAACTCCGCCGTGCGGCCCGCCTGGCGCTCGCGCATCCTGAGGTTCTCCTCGACGTAGAGGCTCGCCAGGGCGTTGGCCGCCCGCGCCACCGTCCCGGGGTCGCGCCCGCGGTAGCTCAAGGCGAAGGCGATGGTCGCGCTCCGGCCCCAGGACTCGCGCGCTCCCCGCAGCTCCAGCTCCACGTCCCGCCGCATCCGCTGCGCCAGCCCCTCCGGCGACAATCGCCCCCGGAGACGCGGGTAGAGATCCAACCGATCGATCAGCGCGTTGAGCCGGCCCCGGCTGAGCACCTCCTCGCCGATCATCTTGAGGCGCGTCTCCACCTCACCGGTCGCCACCGAGGGACGGACGAACGATTCGGGCACCGGCGTCCCCTCCACGACCACCGTGGCGGTGGCCCGGTAGATGTCCGGCAGGAACGCGGCGAGAGAGAGGGCGGGGACCAGGATCACCGCGAACCCCAGGAGGGCCAGCCACCGGCGGCGGCGCCAGACTTCCAGCGCCCGGTGGAGACCGGCGGCCGGCACCGTCTCATCGCTCATGCGGCGCTCCCCTCCCGCGGCAACCGCGCCCGATCGAGGTGATCGGGGCGGTCGTTCAGCGTACGTCCGTCGGGAGGGGGTGCCCATCGGGTGTTCCACTGAAGGTCCGGCCGGGGATCACCCGGAGGCGGCGGAGGGCCCGGGGGCACCCGAGTCGCCAGTTCGCCCGTCGCGCCGGGTTTTTTGACCGGGGGCAATAGCCCAAGTTCTTTCACTGCACCACGTCGCTGCGGGGACGTGGATGTAGTGCCAACCTGCCCTCTTGTTTTCCCTGCGCTGACCGGTCATAACGACGCGTGAGAGGAGCGCGCCGTGTACTTGCGCCACTCGACGGTCCGCAAGGATGGCAAGAC
>JBOGOE010000246.1:0-2107 GCA_050747445.1 Candidatus Polarisedimenticolia bacterium
CTCCCCTGCTGCGGCGCGGCGCCGCGTCCGCGCCCCCCGCATCCGGTTGGCGCAGGCACCGTACCGCCTGGTGAGGTGGCGTCCCGGTGGCGGGAGGTGCTGGCAGAGCCGCGCCAGCATCTCCAGCGGGTCGAGCGTGACGCTCGGCTCGCCCGTCACCGGGTGCACGCGCCGGCCGCGGTACGTCGCCCGGGCCCCGTCGTAGTGCAGGCGCCCCACGGCGATCGGCGGGTGCCTCAGGGGCACAGCCTCTCGACGCCCTCCGTGTCCCGGGAATCCACGCGGATCGCGTGGGGCACCGGGAATCCCGAATGCCGCCAGGACCAAAGCCCCGACGCGTCCTCGTCCTCCAGCCGACCGTGGTGCCGCAACATCTTCATCCCCCGCCTGCGAAACCGCTCCTCGGCCACCCCGGCCGGCGGCAGCGGCAGCGGGGGGAACACGCCCTCACGGTGGTGCCCCCCCGCGCTGACCAGGGCGTGCAGGTGCGGCTGCCGGTTCGCCAGATCCCCGTACGTTTGGATCGACACCACCATCCCGGGCACGGCGTGACCATCCCGTAACCCCGCGCGATACAGGTCCCGCACCGTGCGCCAGGCGCCGCGCGACAAGGCACCGAGCAGATGCCGGTCGTAGAGAAAGAACAACCGCAGCCGCTTCGGGACGGTGAACACCCACTGGTGGTGCGGCACCGGCGCCAGCACCGCCCCGGTCAGCCACTCGGCCCACAGCACGGCGCGCTTCGCGTGGCACGAGGAACAGAAGCCGCGCCTCTGGCACGACAGCGCCACCCGGTCCTCCCGCCGGCAGGCGTCGCAGCGCACCCGGGCGAAGCCGCGCTCCTCGATGCCGCAGTCGAGGAAGGCGAACAGCGTGCGCTCGACCACCGCACGCCAGGCGCCGTAGCGCGGCGCGCAGCGCTCGTCGTACATCAAGGCTTCAGATCCACCATCCGCGGCTTACGGTCGTCCGGGGTGACGTGCTCGACCGTGCTTCCGTCGAGGCGGCGATGCGCGGCCAGGAGGCGGTGGTGAGCGCTCTTGGTCACAAGCGATTCTTCCATCCGACCCGCATCCTGTCCGCAGGGACCCGGAACATCCTGAGGGCCATGGAGATCCATGACGTCCGTCGGCTCGTCTGCCAGACCTCGCTCGGCGAGGTTTTGTCAATAGGTGTGTAAACGAATTCAGGCGGCAGCCTCCTCGGAACGACCCGTTGCCCTGACTCCATTCACATACTTCACCCCTTGGTAGACGTCCTTCATGAGCTCCGGCGCCCGGAGGCGGCGGAACCGCCTCTCGGCGACGAGCATCATCTTCCAGATCACGGCGAGGGCGTTTTCGATCGTCTTGAACCGTCTCGCCGCGTCCGTCCTCAACCGCAGCGCCGAGAACGGCGACTCGATGGGATTGCTGGTGCGGAGGTGCCGCCAGTGCTCCTTCGGGAACTCGTAGAAAGTGATCATCCGGTCCCAGTCCCGGTCCAGCACTCGCGCCGCGTCCTCGAGTCCCTTTTTCCGGCACCACTCTTGGTACTTCGACTTCAGCCGCGCCGCCTCCGCCACGGTCTCCGCGTACGGGATCTGGCGCAGGTAGACCAGGGCCTGGGTCTGGTGCTTCTTCGGCACCCTGTCCACGGCGTTCACGATCCGATGATTCCAGCAGCGCTGCTCCTTGGCTTGGGGGTAGACCTCTGCGAGAGCCGACCAGATCCCCAGGTTCCCGTCGCCGACGACCAGGCGGGGGCAGTTCATCCCCCGCCGCTTCAGGTCCCGGAGGACCTCCGCCCAAGCCTCCTTCGACTCGCGGTAGCCGGCCTTCAGCGCCACAATCACCTTGCTCCCATCGCTCAGCGCCGCCATCACGGCCAGCACCGCCGCTTTCTCCTTCTCGAAGCCGGCCTTCACGTAAATCCCATCCACCCACAGATAGACGACCTCAAGCTCGTCCCGCCGGCGCGTCGACCACTCCTCCCATTCCGCGCTCCACTTCTCCTTCAGCCGCGCCACCGTGTTCGCCGAGATCGGGGCGTCCTCTCCCAGAAGGCCGCGCAGGGCCAGGTCGAAGTCGCCCAGGGCCAGCCCGTGGAGGTACAGCTCGGGCAGCAG
>JBOGOE010000247.1:0-5274 GCA_050747445.1 Candidatus Polarisedimenticolia bacterium
CGCCGGCACAGACGACCTCGCTCGTGACCACCACTCTGCTCTCGAGGTTTCAAGGGCCGACCTCGAGCGTCGACGGTTCTACTTGGACCAACACCTTCTACCTCAAATATGTCTAACGCTCCCGCTCAGCCGCGGCGGGCGCATGCCCTCGTGACTTCAACCCTGCACCTGGCGCCCGCCGTCGGCTGCAGCGGGTAGTTGGGCTGCCCCGTACGGACACCTGTCTCTGAGGGAAATGCCGGCTTGGCGGCCGGATCATGGTCGTCAGGCGTTGTGCTTGCCGAGCAAGCAAACCTCGAACAGGGTCGGAGCCAGATCGTAGAAGTGCCACCATACGACATCTTCATCGACGTCTGAGCGGCGAACGTATGCCTCTTGAATGCGATGGTAGTCTCGCCGCTTGGTATGTGCCAAGTCCTTCATCATTAAGGCAACGTACCGTGCATACTCGATCGCAGGCTTCGCGTATGGCCGATCCGATAGCTTGTTAATAGCAGCATCGGACATCCACCTTCTGAGGGATGCGTCCGCGACGTTCTCGTTCGCAAGGGCGGTCCTTTTGATCCACGCTGTGTCCCAGACTGGGAAAAACTCTGGGAGAAGAAAGTGCATAATCTTTGAGCCGAGCATGGGCTGGTCGCCCTTGAGTATCGACAGCCTGCCAACAGCATCTGCCATCGCGAGGAGGATGCGTGTACGGGTGTGTGGATCAATCTTCAGCACATCTTGAATGCACGTGACATCTGCGGCGACTGCCTGGCGCTGAAAAGAGGCGAGCACTCGAGGAATGGCCCTGGAAAGTCGCGGCAAGAGGGTCTTAGCGCTGTGAGGGCGAAAGGCCTGCCACGCCTTGAGCGAGTCGAGGGTCGCTGCCACGGCGATTCTGGCGTTCCGGCCGGCCCTCCAAGCAGGCGGCCACTTGTCGCCAATCTCCCTGTTGCGCAGGGCCTGGATGGGCAGCTTCTCGTGGACGGCGCTATCGAGGTACCATCCGGTCTCAGCCTCAGGTGTGCGCCTCCGCGGTCTGCGGGAGTAGCGGCCTACATACAGATTGAAGTTTCTGATGCTGAATATCTCACCCATCGGATCGCCTCCCCCTCATTGATCTCATGTGGTCAGCCCAATAAACATGGCGAGGCATCTGGCTGTCTGGCGGGATGCGGAGCCGTCCGAAGTCCCGTGCCCGGAAATATACGCCGCACGGCCTGATCGGAGCAAGCGGAAGGACAGGCGGCAGGAATGTTGGAGGGGCTGGGTCACCGCGGGCTCCGCAAGCACGCGGGCCGCTCCAGCCGGGTGGGGGTGGTTCAGGGTCCGACCGGTGTGACCTCGATCCCCTCGCGGCTCTCCCCGCGGAGTACCTCGAGAAGCGTCGGGACGCCGACCCGGGCGTCCGTCAGCAGGCGGTGCAGGTCGTCGATGCCGGCGACCGGCGTGGCGCTGAAGCCCAGGATGATGTCGCCGGGGCGGACGCCGGCGCGGGCGGCGGGGCCACCCTCCTCGACCCCCTGGACCAGGATGCCCCGCTCGGCCCGCAGGTCGAGGCGCCGCACGATGCGGCGGGGCAATGGGACGTCCTGGCCCGCCAGACCCAGCCGGGCGCGGGTGATCCGGCCGTCCCGGATCAGGCGGCCGGCGACGAACTTCACGGTGTCCACGGCGATGGCGAAGCAGATCCCCTGGGCAGGGAGGATGACGGCGGTGTTGACGCCGATCGCCGCGCCGCGCGAGTCGATGAGCGGACCGCCCGAATTGCCGGGATTGAGGGGGGCGTCGGTCTGCAGGACGTTGTCGATGAGCCGCCCGGAGCGGGAGCGGAGCGAGCGGCCGAGAGCGCTCACCACGCCGGCGGTCACGGTGCACTGGAAGCCGAAGGGGTTGCCGAGGGCGATGGCGATCTGGCCCACCCGGAGGGAGCGGGAATCCCCCAGGGACGCCGGCGTCAGATCGGGGGCGTTGATCCGGAGCACGGCGAGGTCGGTGTCGGGGTCGTCGCCGATGAGGTCCGCCCGGAGCCGCCGCCCGTCGTTCAGCGTGAGCCGGATGCGGGTGGCGCCGTGCACCACGTGGCTGTTGGTCAGGACGAAACCGTCCGGGGTGAAGATGAAGCCCGAGCCGGAGCCCCCCACCTCTCCCTCGCGCGGCGCGATCCTGCCCGGAAACGCGACCGGCTGCCGCACCTCGATGTTGACGACCGAGGGGCCGACCCGGTCGACCGCGGTGGTGACGGCGCGCGAGTAGGCGTCGAGGGCCTCCGCGTCGGAGGGCGGCGCGGAGGGCGGCGCGGGGGGCGGCGCGGGGAACGGCGTCGGCGCTGGTGCCGGGGACGGGGCAGGGGGCGGCGCGGCCGTGGCTGCCTCCCCCGAACCGACGAGTCGAACGCGGGTCATCGGATCGCTCCTTGTCCAAAAGACATTGGACGTCCCCGGGCCCGGACCGGCTTCACCGCGCCGGCAGGCGAACCGCGGTAATATCCCCCTCGCGCGTCGGATCGTGCCGGCGCGGCTTACTCGCGCAGGGAGGCAATACAGATGAGACGGAATTGGTCCGCGCGTGGACCACTCGCTGTGGCGCTCCAGGCGGTCGTGCTGCTGGCCGCCGCGGCGCTCCCCGCCGCCGGGGAGACCTACGATGCGAAGCTGCTGCAGGGGCTGAGGTGGCGGCTGATCGGCCCGTACCGCGGGGGGCGGGCGCTGACCGCCGTCGGGGTGACGGGGCAGCCGCACACCTACTACTTCGGCGCGGTCGGCGGCGGGGTGTGGAAGACCACCAATGGCGGGATGAGCTGGGAGCCGCTGTTCGACAAGCAGCCGGTCGCCTCGATCGGCAGCGTCGCGGTGGCCCCCATCGACCCCAACATCCTGTACGTCGGGACCGGCGAGGCCTGCATCCGGGGGAACCTGTCGCACGGCGACGGCGTGTACAAGTCGACCGACGCGGGGAAGACCTGGACCAACGTCGGTCTGCGCGACACCCGGCACATCGGCCGGGTGGTGATCCACCCGCGCGATCCGGACGTCGTCTTCGTGGCGGCGCTCGGCCACGCTTACGGCCCCAACGCCGAGCGCGGCGTGTTCCGCACGAAGGACGGCGGCAGGACGTGGGAGAAGGTCCTGTATCGCGACACGAAGACCGGCGCCATCGACCTGGCGATCGATCCGCACAGCCCCGACATCCTATACGCCGCCCTGTGGGAGGCGGGGCGCACCCCCTGGAGCATGACGAGCGGCGGCCCCGGCAGCGGCCTGTACCGGTCGAGCGACGGCGGCACCACCTGGAAGCCGATCACCAAGGGGCTCCCGGCCCTGATGGGGCGCATCGGCGTCAGCGTCCCCGCCGCCAGGCCGGAGCGGGTGTACGCGATGATCGAGGCGCTGGAGGAGCAGGGGGGGCTGTACCGGTCGGACGACGGCGGCGAGACCTGGACGCACATGACCGACGACCACCGGCTGCGGCACCGCCCCTGGTACTACACCCATGTGGTCGCCGACCCGACCGACGCGGAGACCGTGTACGTGCTGTGCGTCGATCTGTACCGATCCACCGACGGCGGGAAGAGCTTCGTGCCGCTGGGGGGCCTGCCGCACGGCGATTACCACGGCATGTGGATCGACCCGGCCGACTCCAGGCGGATGATCATCGCCGACGACGGCGGGGCGACCATCTCGGTCGACGGCGGCACGACTTGGTCGCGCCAGGACAATCAGCCGACGGCGCAGTTCTATCACGTCGCCGTGGACAACCAGTGGCCCTACCGGATCTACGGGTCGCAGCAGGACAACTCGTCGGTCAGCATCGCCAGCCGCTCCGACGACGGGAGCATCGGCCGCGACGACTGGCACGCCGTGGGGGGCGGGGAAGCCGGCTACATCGCGCCGCACCCGACCGATCCGAGCGTCGTGTACGCCGGAGAGTACTTCGGCATCCTGACCCGCTATGACAAGCGGACCGGCCAGGCGCACAACATCTCGGTCTGGCCGGACGACACCGACGGCCACGAGGCCGCCAACCTGAAATACCGCTTCAACTGGACCGAGCCGATCCACGTGTCGCGCCACGACCCGCGCGTCCTCTACTACGCCGGCAACGTCCTGTTCCGCTCGACCGACGAGGGGATGTCCTGGAAGGCGATCAGCCCCGACCTGACGCGCAACGACAAGAGCCGGCAGGGGCGATCCGGCGGGCCCATCACCGGCGAGAACATCAGCATCGAGACCTACAACGTCATCTTCTCCTTCGCCGAGTCGCCCCTGGAGAAGGGGCTCCTGTGGGTCGGGACCGACGACGGCCTGGTCCACCTCAGCCGGAACGGCGGCGCGACCTGGACGGCGGTCACGCCCAGGGGGATGCCCGAGGGGCTGGTCAGCATCCTGGAGGCGTCGCCGCACGCGGCGGGGAAGGCGCTTCTGGCGCTCGACCGGCACAAGTTCGACGACTACCGGCCGTATATCTACCGGACCTTCGACTTCGGGAAGTCCTGGAGCCGGGTCAACGCCGGCATCCCCGACGGCACCTTCGTGCGCGTGGTGCGCGAGGACCCGGTCCGGCCGGGGCTGCTCTACGCCGGGACCGAGACCGGCGTCTGGGTGTCGTTCGACGACGGCGCCGCCTGGCGGCCGCTCCAGCTCAACCTGCCGACCGCTCCGATCCACGACCTGGCGGTCAAGGACGCCGACCTCGTCGTGGCCACACACGGCCGCTCCTTCTGGGTGCTGGACGACCTGACGCCGCTGCGGCAGATGGACGCCAAGGCGGCGCAGAGCGCGGCGCATCTCTTCGCCCCGGCGCCCGCCGTCCGTTACCGCGCCGATGGCGGCGACGAGCCGTTCACCGGCTCCAATCCCCCCGCCGGGGCCGTCATCTATTACTACCTGCGCGAGGCGGCCAAGGAGGAGATCACCCTGGAGATCCTCGACGGCGCGGGGCGCGTCGTGAGGCGCTACTCGAGCATCGAGAAGGTGATCGCCGGGAAGCCTCTGCCGGAGGAGCCGGAAAAGAAAGAGAAGCCCGACGTCCTGCCGGCGGAAGAGGGGATGCACCGCTTCGTCTGGGACCTGCGCTACGAGATGCCGGATCTCGCCCCCGACGTGATCTGGGACATGGGGAAGCCGCCGGGCCCGATGGCGCCGCCGGGGCGCTACCAGGTGCGGCTCAACGCCGGCGGCGGGACCTTCACCGCCCCGCTCGAGGTCCGGCTCGACCCGCGGGTGACCACGACGAAGGCCGATCTCGATCTGCAGTTCGAGTGGATGATGCGCATCCGCGATCTCCTCG
>JBOGOE010000248.1:0-9562 GCA_050747445.1 Candidatus Polarisedimenticolia bacterium
GCCGTGGGCCGCGTCCTCCGCGGCCGACGCCGCGAGCTCCGCCACCTGGCCGACCCCCGGCACCACGCCGGCCGCGGGCGCCCGCCCCGCCAGCAGGTCCTGGGGGATCGGCAGGAACGGCTCGACCACGGGACGCTGCTGGATGACCGACTTGAACTCGTTGTAGACCAGATGGACCGCGTCGAACTCCCCGCCGGTGAACCCCTGGACAAGCTCGGCCGCGAGATCGCGGGCGTGATCCGCCCCGAGAGTCCGGAGGATGTCCACCGTGGTCCGGCGGACCTCGTAGGAGCGGCGGCGGAACCAGTCGCGCGCCTTCCGGCCGACCACATCGACCCGCACCCGCCGCACCGGCGGCGCCCCCGCCGGACGCCCGCGGCCGGCGACGAAGTCATCGAGGGTGCGGCGCGCCAGGTTGAGGATGTTGGTGTTGAAGGAGCCGCACAGCCCCCGATCGGAGGTCAACACCACGACCACGATGTCCTCCCCGGCGGAGCGCTGCAGGAGCGGGTGCCCCTCCGGCCGGGCGCGGGCCGCGAGCGACGTCAGCACCTGGTGCATCTTCTGCGCGTAGGGGCGGGCCGCCACGATCCGCTCCTGCGCGCGCCGCAGCTTGGCCGCCGCCACCAGCTTCATGGCGCGGGTGATCTGCTGGGTGCTCTTGACGCTCCGGATCCGCGTCCGGTAGTCGCGAACGTTGGCCATGTCGCTGCGCCCCCGGGGCCGCCGCTCCCCTGCGCCCCCGCCTCAGGCGGCGGCCTGACGCGCCTTGAAGTCGCTCTTGAAACCGTCCAGCAGCCGGCGGGCGTCCGCCTTCATCTCGTCGTCGAAGGCCTTTTTCTCGAGCAGCTTGCGCGCCACCGGCCGCCCGGCCCCGTCGAGGACCTTGTAGAGCCCCTCCTCGAACGGGCCCACCTGGGTGACCTCCAGATCGTCCAGATAGCCGTTGACCCCGGCGAACAGGACCATGACCTGCTTCTCGACCGGCACCGGCCCGTAGAGCCCCTGCTTCAGGAGCTCGGTCAGCCGTTTGCCGCGGGCCAGCTGCGCCTGGGTCGCCTTGTCGAGATCCGACCCGAACTGCGCGAAGGCGGCCATCTCGCGGTACTGGGCCATCTCCAGCCGCAGGCTGCCGGCGACCTGCTTCATCGCCTTGATCTGGGCGTTGCCGCCGACCCGGCTGACCGAGATGCCGACGTTGACCGCCGGCCGGATGCCGGAATAGAAGAGATCCCCTTCCAGGTAGATCTGCCCGTCGGTAATCGAGATGACGTTGGTCGGGATGTAGGCCGACACGTCGCCGGCCTGGGTCTCGATGACCGGCAACGCCGTCAGCGACCCGCCCCCGAGATCGTCGTTCATCTTGGCCGCCCGCTCCAGGAGACGCGAATGCAGGTAGAAGACGTCGCCGGGATAGGCCTCGCGACCGGGCGGCCGGCGCAGCAGCAGCGAGATCTCCCGGTAGGCGGCGGCATGCTTGCTCAGATCGTCGTAGATCACCAGCGCATGCTTGCCGCGGTCGCGGAAGTACTCCCCCATGGCGCAGCCGGCGTACGGCGCGATGTACTGCAGGGTCGCCGGCTCGGAGGCCGACGCGGTCACCACGATGGTGTAGCCCATGGCGCCGTAGTCGTGGAACGTCTTGACCACCTGCGCGACGGTCGATCGCTTCTGGCCGATGGCGATGTAGATGCAGATGACGCCGGAGTCCTTCTGATTGAGGATGGCGTCGATGGCGATGGCGGTCTTGCCGGTCTGGCGGTCCCCGATGATCAGCTCGCGCTGGCCGCGGCCGATCGGGATCATCGCGTCGATCGACTTGATGCCGGTCTGCAGCGGCTCCTTCACCGGCTGCCGGTCGACGACCCCGGGCGCCAGCCGCTCCAGCGCCCCGGTCTCGGAGGTGGCGATCGGCCCCCTGCCGTCCTGCGGCTGGCCCAGCGGATTGACGACCCGCCCGATCAGCGCCTCGCCGACCGGGACCTCGATGATGCGCCCGGTCCGCCGGACGGTGTCGCCCTCCTTGATCCGGACGAACTCGCCCAGGAGCACCGCGCCGACCGACTCCTCCTCGAGGTTGAGCGCCATCCCGAACACGTTGTGCGGCAGCTGCAGCAGCTCGCCGGCCATGCAATTCTCCAGGCCGTAGATGCGGGCGATGCCGTCGCCGACGGAGAGGATGCTCCCCTCCTCGGAGACGTCGACGCCGGCCTTGAACCCCTCGATCTGCTGCCGCAGGACGCTCGCGATCTCGTCCGCCCTGATCTCCGCCATCGGCCCCCTCCCGTGACCCGGCGCGCGCGCTAACGCGCCTGCGCCAGCCGCTCCCGCAGCACCGCCAGCTGGCGCCGGAGCGTCCCGTCGTACACCTGCGACCCGATCCGCGTGCGCGCCCCGCCCAAGAGGGCGGGATCGACATGCAGCTTCAGACGCACGCTCTTCCCCGTCAGCTTCTCCAGCGACTCCTTGAGCCGCCTGGTCTCCGGCGCGGACAGCGGCACCGCGGACGTCGTCTCCGCCTCCACGATCCCGAGCCGCTCGTCGCGGAACCCCTCGAACGCCCGGACGATGGCGTCGAGCGCACCGATCCTCCTGTTGGAGACCAGGACGCGCAGGAAGCTCGCGCTCAGCTTCTGCAGCTTCCCGGTGCGCGCCAGCGCCTCGATCGCGGCCAGCTTCTGCCTGCCATCCACGGAAGGGTCGGCGAAGAAGGCCGGCAACCGCGGATCGCGGCCCAGGGTCTCGGCCGCCAGCCGCAGGTCGGACGCGATCCTGTCGAGCAGGATGGCGTCCTTCCCCGCGGCATCGGCCAGGGCCTGGGCGTACCGCCGCGCCACGGCGATCGGCTTCACGAAGGTGCTCCTGCCGGAAACGGCGGCCGCCGACCGGGGCCACGGGACAGGGCCGCCGGCGCCGCCGCGGAGGCATCAAAAAACCCCGCGTCCGCCTGTAGTTACGGCGCCGCCGGGGCTCCTCTCTGGGCGTTTCCTCCAGCTGCGAAGAGGAATGTGAAAACTAGCACAAGCCCTCCGGAAGTGTCAATGAACACGGCCGGTTCGGCGGGATGGGCGCCGAAGCCGATGGTCATACGTAGCCGCCGCTTCGCCGCGGGCAGCGTCGGCGCGGGCCGACCCGACGCGCGCGTGGCGATGTCAAGAACTATTTTCACTTTATTTTCACCCACGGGTCGGAGCGCGATTCACCCCGGGCCGATTAGACCCTGGTCAGGCGGACGAACCTGGTGCGAGGCTCCGGGGCCGCATCCTCTTTGATTGCTGGGATCGATCGACCGGCCGGAATGACTCCAGGGGCCTGCCGATCAAAGATGCTCGTCGAGGCGGGTCAGGACCTCGAGCAGGCGCTCCAGCGCGACGGAGGGGGGCTCGAGGCCGAAGTTGTGCAGGACCAGCTCCTTCGCGTAGAGGCGACCGAGGTAGCGGCGGCGCCTCGAGGCGCTCCGGCGCACCGCCTGGTAGTCCGGGTGGCCGGAGTTCACCTCGATCTTTCCTTCCTCGAGGTTCCAGCGCGACCGCCACGACTCGCCCGGCAGGTGCACGAACTTCGGCGCCGGAAATGCGCGACGGGGCGCCTCGGCCTCGACCACGACGTCGGTCGCGGCGGAGCGCTCCCGTGTCCCCTCCGCAGCATCCTCGGCGCGGACCGTGACGGCGATCCGGCCGCGCGCCGGTCGATCCGCGGCCTCGATCACGGCGCGGCCGTCGGGTTCGACGGCGAGGGCGCCGACGCCCGGGGTCAGGCTCCACGACCACGACAGACCATGTCGGAGGACCAGACCGGCGGCGTCGATCGGCACCGCCCGCACCGTGCGGCGTCTCCCGACCAGGAGCCGGACCGGATCCGGGCGGAGAACGACGCGATCCAGAGGGCCGGTGAGGAGCGCCGGCTGCGCGGGGAGCCCATCGGCCGCGGAATCGGCGTCGCCGGAGATCCCGGACGCCTCCGCCAACGCTTCGTCCCCGGCGCCGGTCTCCCCGGCGCCGGAGGCGGCCCCGGCCTCCCGGGCTCCCACGTCCCGCTCCTGATCCGGGCGCGCCTCGGACAGGTCCCCGCCGAACCCCGGCAGCGCCGCCGGGCCGGCGGGGCGTCCGTTGCCGCCGCCCGCGAACGGGCGGGCTCCCTCGGAGCCGAACCAGTCGTACTCGCCGGTCGGGAGATCGCGCAGCAGCCGCACGAACGCCGATTGCAGCTCCTTCACCAGCGACCGGCTGGCGTGCTCGGAGCGGACCTCTTCCTCCAGGCGCAGCCGATCGACGAGACGCGGCTCGACGCCGCGCAGGGCCTCGACGAAGGCGTGATAGGCGGCGTCCGGCACGAACCCCTCCCGGGAGGCCGGTGACAGGCGGAAGTCGGGGAAGTCGAGGACTCCCTCGAGGCCGCCGCCGATCCAGGGCTCGCGGGCAAACTCCGGGAGCGCGGAGAGGTCGCGGCAGACGCGTGTCCCGAGCCGGTACAGTGCGACGGCCGCCCTCTCCGAAGAGCCCGACCGCTCCGGGGACTCCCCGGACCGCCCCGGCGAATCGGCCCGCCCCTCCGGCGGATCCGCCCCCGGCTCCGAACCACCCCCCGGCCGCGCGACGTACAGCTCCGCCCGGATCGGCGGATGCCCGTCGACGGGGATCGACGACAGGTCGGCGATCGGCTCCCCCTTGAAAACGGCCGGCCGGACCTCGACCGTCTTGCGGGGGGGCAGGCGATCCTCCAGGACGATGGTCACTCCGGAGCGCCGGACCCGGTCGCGCAGCTCCTCGCTCAGGTAACGTTGCAGCTTCTCGGCGGTCAGCCGGATCTGCGCCTCGCGGTGGACGTCGTGGATGGTGACGTCCACGCCGCTGCCGGGGCGGGCGCCCAGGTACCGGCGCCGATCGTAGGCCCGCGAGCCGGCGCGCATCGTCATCACGTACGCCGGGCCGCGATCCGCCTGGGAGATCATTTCGAGCTCGCGGCCGATCGACCAGAAACCGAGGAGCCCGATCCCGAACTCACCCTGGACGCCGGACCGCTGCCGCTCGTCCAGACGGCGCTTGAGGGAATCGCAGACGTGGGTGGCGACGTAATCGAAGTCGGGAATCCCCTCCGGCGTCAGGGGAACGCCCCGCCCGTCGTCCGAGATGCCGAGGAAGACCCGGCCCCGCCGGCGGCCGCGGACGATCCGGATCCGGGTCGCCCCCGCGTCGATGGAGTTCTCGACCAGCTCGGCGACCGCCTTCTGCGGGTTGGTCTGGGATCGGGCGATGATCTGGATTGCCATCCACTCGTCGCCGATCTTCAGACGGCCGCCGCGCCGGCGGCGCAGCGCGCGCGCCGGACCCGCCCCGGGGAGTTCCCGTGTCTCGGTCATCCTGTCGCTCCGGATGTCCGGACGATAGTGCAGGGGCGGGCCCGGCGTCAACGCGACGGAGGGTCCTCACGATCGCCAGCCCTCCAGCATCGACACCAGGGAGGCGACGGCCGGGTCGGCCGCAGGAAGGTTCACGACCCACTGGGCGCCCGGGGCGTCGACGACGAGACGCTCGCCGGACTCCGTGCCGGACCAGCCGGCGGGGCGGGCGTGTCCGAGCGCGGCGCGCAGGCCGTCGAGGTCGCCGGCGGTCAGACGTCGTGCGAGCCACCGGCGGCGCGGCGCCTGGACCCAGACGTCGCCATCCTCCTCGACAATGATGCGGCTGCCATCCCGGCGGACCAGCGTCAGGACGGTGAAGCGCTGCGCCGGAACGGGCTCCGGCGCGCGGATCCCGGGAAGAGAGGTGTCCCGGGGAGCCGCCTCACGCCGCGCGGCGTCGGCGTCGGCCGCGGAGCCGGCTCCGGCGCCGGCCGAGGAGCTTCCCGAGGGGCCGCCCAGGACGCCGGCGGGCGCCCCCAGGTACCTGAGCCCGCGGAACCGATCGACGAACCCGCCCGGTGCCTGTGGGGCGGCCGCTCCCATGAGCTTCGCCTCCCGCCCGCCGAAGATCCCCTCGTACTCGACTCCGGAGGGCATCTCGACCGGGACCTCGACGCGGGTCGCCTCGCCGGTGGCGTTGGAGACGCGGCTGTCGATCGCGACCAGCGAGGTGTAGGCGGTCACCAGCCGGTGGAGCAGGCCGAGCCGGGCGATCGCCTCCTTGATGTCAGGACGCTCGCCGTCGTGCTGGTCGCGGTCCAGGCGGTGGATGCGCGCCCGCGCCCAGAGACGGGCCAGCGCCTCGTTGCCGGCGGCCCGCTCGGGGAGGACGACGGGGTGGCGCAGCCGCTCGAGGCGGCCGGCGCGGCGGCCTTCGATCACGACGTGGCCGCGGCCCGGCTGGAGGTAGCGGGCGTGCAGTAAGAGCGGCTGACCGGCGAACAGGTCGGCGGGGCGTTCGGGCTCGACCTCCTCGACTTCGATCCCCTCCCAGCCGACCCTGATGTCGGTCAGGACGGGGGTCGCGATCCGTGCCACGAACCGCTCGACCAGATCGTCCGGCCGCTCGCGCGGCTCGAGGAAGGCGGCCGCGCCCCGCCCCTCCTCGGCGAGGGATTCCAGGAGGTACCGGTTGACCGACGACCCGATGCCGAACGAGAACAGCCGCGCGCCGCCGAGACGGCGCCGCACCTCGGACAGGATCTCCCGTTCGTTGCCGATGTAGCCGTCGGTCAGGAACGCGACGATCCGGAGCCGCCGCGGATCCGGGGGGAATCCGAGCGCGGCGCGGATTCCGGAGATCATCTCCGTTCCCCCCTCGCCGCGCAGCCCTTCCAGGTGCCGGAGGGCCGACTGGATGTTGGCCGGTGTCGGCGCCAGGGGGAGGGCGCCGAGCCCGGAGGCGTGGTCGGAGAAGCGGATAATCTGGAAGGTGTCTTCCGGCCGGATGGCGCGCAGCGCCTGGCGCACCACCTCCTTGGCGGCGGCGAGCGGCGCGCCGCTCATCGAGCCGGAGCAGTCGAGGACGAAGACCATCTCGCGCGGCGTGGCCTCCTCGTCGCGCGGGTCGGCCGGGGGCTGCACGATGACCGTGACCACGCCGGCCTCCGACCCGCCCGACGGGTCGCGCCAGGAGAGGACCCCGATCTCGGGGACCGCGCCCCCCAGGCGCCAGGTCAGGCGGAAATCGCGATCGAGCGCGGCCCGCTCCTCGCCCCCCAGGACGGCGCGCCAGCGCCCGCCGCCCGCCGCCATCGTCCGCACCCGGTGCGACGGCGAAGCCAGGTCCCGGATCGGGACGCCGGCGTCGATGTCGGCCTGGAGCGTCAGGATCTGCCCGGTCGACAGCCCCTTGTCGATGACCGGCGGATCGATCCGCCCGGGGTCGGTCTGGCGCGCCGGGATGAACCGGGGGCCGACCACCGTCGGGAAGACGTACTCGCACCCGTCCGCCTCGCAGGCGATCTCCTGGTCGAATTCCAGGATCACCTCGATCGCCTCCCCCGGCATCAGGTTGGCGATCTCCTGGGCGAAGACGTTCGGCCGCTCCTGGTCGAGCAGACCGGCCAGCCGCCCCTCGCGGCGCGCCTGCTCGAACACCCGGCGCGCCTCCTCGCGCCGCCGGATCTCGGAGCGGATCAGCCGGTCGCCGGCCCGGAGGCGCAGATCGGTGACGGCGGCCTTCCCCGGCAGCGGGAAGACATAGAGGGCGTCGATGGGTCCGCGGTTCGGGTTGCTCCACGACTGGGTGACCACCACGTGGGCCACCGGGCCGGTGACGGTCGCCCGGACATCGGTCTGCGCCAGCAGGAGGGGGGAGAACTCCCCTTCCAGACGTTCCAGCCTCGGCCGCCGGCATTCGCCGGTCCGGGGATCGATGTCACCCGGCCGGCAGTCGGGATGGGGGCGTGGAACGGGAAACATGACGTCGGCCAGGACGGGCGACGACAGGGGCGCCGGCGAAGCGGCGCAGGCAGCCAGGATCACGAAAGCGAGCGCGAGTCGACGGTGGAACGACATCGTGTGCCTCCTTCATGACGGCCATCGCGGGCCGCGGCCGTCTCCGAATACCCGTGGGACAGGAAATCGCGGCCGGAGTTCCCGGGCGGGAACTTTCGCGACCTGCACGCTGTCTCACGGCGCGTCGGCATTGCGGGGGCGGATGAGCACGATCGTGAAACCTCGTGTCATGCTCTTGGGTATGAGCCGGAGCGCGAAGGATGGGGCGGATTCAGGCCCGGAGGCGCCGGACGCCGCGGGCGACCCGGCGCGCCGCCCGCAACCCGTCGATCCCGAGGAAGCCGATACGGTCGAGCGGGCGCGGCGAGGAGACCGTGAGGCGTTCGACCGGATCGTGCGGCGGCATCTGCCGCACGTCTGGTCGGTCGTCTGGCGGATCGTCCGCCACCGGCAGGATGCCGAGGACGTGGTCCAGGAGGTCTTCCTGGCCGCGTTCCAGAACCTGGTCGGATATCGGGGGGAGGCCCGGCTGTCGACCTGGCTGCACCGGATCGCGGTGACCCGCGCGCTGAACCACCTGGACCGGCGGGAGGAGAGGATGCGGCGCTCGATGAGCAGTCTCGAGGACGAGGCGGGCGGGGGTGAGGTCGGATTGCAGAACGGGACCGGCGGCCTGCTGCGCGAGCCGCCGTCGCCGCTTCAGGCCCTGGAGGCGCGCGACCTGAAGCGCCGTCTCGCCGACTGCCTGGAGCGGCTGCCGGGCGCGTGGCGGGCGATCCTGACGCTGCGCGACGTCGACGCCCGGTCCTACGAAGCGATCGCCGGGATCGCCGGGCTGGCGATCGGCACGGTCCGCTCGCGGCTCGCCCGGGCCCGGCAGGCGCTGCGGCGCTGCATCGCGGAGGGTCTCCCATGAAACACGGCTCCGACAGCCACCCGACCGATCCATTGTCGGCCTACATGGACGGAGAGATGTCCCGGGAGGAGCGCGTGGGGATCGAGACCCACATCGCCGGCTGCCCCACGTGCAGGGGGGCCATGGAGGACTACCGTGTGCTGGCCGCGGCGGCGGCCGACGAGACGCCGCCCCCGGTGCCAGCCGATCTGCACGCCCGGATCCGCCATCGGATCGACGCGGCGCGACCCGCCGGCCTCGCGGGCTGGCGCCGCCTTCTCCCCTCCTACCGGCTCGCCCTCGCGGCGGCGGCGAGCGCCCTGCTGGTGATCGGCCTGTGGGCGACGCGTGTGGAGCGGCCGGTGGCGCCGTCTTCCGAGCATCAGAACAGCGAAACGCCCGCTCCAGCGTCTCCGTCCCGAGCCGACCGCGATGCGGCCGACAGGCTCTGGTCGCTCGGCTATGTCGGGTCCGGCGCGGACAGGCCTGAGCCCCCGATGCCACCGACAGGGCCCGCCCCGTTGCCGGCGGCGCCCGGGCGACCGCCGGGATCGCCCGCGCCACCGATCTCCGCCGTCCCGCCGGAACCAGGCGGTCCGTCAGGAGCGCGGGTGGAGCGCTCGCTCCGGAAGAGGGCGCGTGAAGAGGCGGACATGGGGCTCCTCAAAATCGAGCCCCCCGCCGACGACCCGCCCATCCTCGTCGAAGGGGAATCGATCGGCGGAGCCTACGGCGACGCGGCCGGCGTGGATGCAGCCGGAGCCGCCGGTCCGGCCGAAGGCGCCGGTGCGGCCGGAGGGACAGCC
>JBOGOE010000249.1:0-5071 GCA_050747445.1 Candidatus Polarisedimenticolia bacterium
GGCCGGCAACGGATCGGCGGATCGGCCTGCGGGCGCCGCGAGGGAGGTTGTCCATGAGTGAAGAGAGAACCAATCCGGCGACGGTCATCCTGGCGTTCGCCCTGGGAGCGGCCGCCGGGGCGGTGGCGGCGCTCCTGACCGCGCCCCGATCGGGCCGGGAGACCCGCCGGCGGCTGGGAAGCCTGGCGGAGGAGGCGGCCGGAGAAGCGGCGCGCGTCCCGCCGGCCCTGACCGAGGCCTGCGCCCGGGCCGCCCGCGCGGCGCGCGACGCGTTCGTCGAGACCCTGCGCTCGGAGGGGGTGCCGCTCGTCGAGCCTCCCGCCGGCCGTCCTCCGGGAACGGAGCGCCAGCACTGACGTCGCGGGAGCCGTGATGGAGCGCGTGGACTGATGTCGAAGACCGCGCTGGTCACCGGAAGCAGCAGGGGGATCGGGCGGGCCATCGCCCTGCGTCTGATGCGCGATGGCTGCCGCGTGGCGCTCCATTACGGTCACGACGTCGCCGCCGGGGAGGCGGCGCTCGCCGAGGCGCGTCGTCTCGATCCCGGGGTCTTCGCCATCCGGGCCGACCTCGAGACCGCGGAGGGGTGCGCCGGGCTGCTGCGCGAGACCCAGGAGCGGTTGGGGCGGCTCGACATCCTGGTCAACAACGTCGGGCCGTTCGAAGAGCGGCCGATCGGCGACACCGACGACGCGCTGTGGCGGAAGATGCTCGACGGCAACCTGTCGAGCGCCTTCTGGTGCAGCCGCGCCGCCCTTCCCGGAATGCGCGGGCGCCGCTCCGGCTGCATCGTGAACATCACGGCCCTCAACGCCGAGGTTTCCCCCGGCATGACCCACGAGGCCCCCGCCTACTTCGTCGCCAAGACCGCCCTGTCGATGCTGACCAGGACCATGGCCCGCGCCGAGGGGGCGCGCGGCATCCGGATCAACGCCGTCAGCCCGGGGTTCATCGAGACCGAGGCCTACGAGGGCTGGGAGGAGGCGGCCCAGAAGCGCTGGCGGGACCAGATCCCGCTCGGACGCTTCGGACGGCCCGACGAAGTGGCCGACGCCGTGTCGTTCCTGGTCTCCGATCGGGCCGCCTACATCTCCGGCGCGATCCTGCACGTCCACGGTGGCCTGTGGGTCTAGAGTCTCCCGTGGCCGGCCCCGCGGCCGGGACCGGGCCGCGCCGGCGGCTGGTCTTCGTGACCGGCCAGCTCGCCCGGGAAGCTCTGACGCGGACCCTCGCCGGATTCGACGGGGGATTCGAGGGACGGGTCGAGCCGCTGCGGATCAAGGTGGCCGCGCTCCTGACGACCGACTACCTCAGGACGACGCTGCCGCGGCCGGAGTGCGACGAGGTGATCCTCCCGGGACTCTGCCAGGCCGACACCGGGGAGCTGCGGCGGGTCTTCGGCGTCCCCTTCAGCAAGGGGCCGAAGGATCTCAGGGACCTGCCGGCCCACTTCGGCGGTCCCCGGGAAGCGTACCGGCCGGACGGCGAGCACCGCCTGACCATCCTGGCGGAGATCAACGACGTCTGGAGGCTGTCCGACGAGGCGATCGTCCGCGCGGCCGAGCGCTACCGCGACTGCGGCGCCGACCTCATCGACCTCGGCTGCTCCCCGGAGCATCCAATCGCGGACCTCGGCCGGATCGTGCGTCTCCTGCGCGACCGCGGGTTCCGGGTCAGCGCCGACACCTTCGACGAACGGGAGGCGCTGGCGGCCGACGACGCGGGGGCGGAGCTGCTTCTCAGCCTGAACGCCGCCAACATCCACCTCGCGGGGCGTCTCCGGAACGCCGTCCCGGTCGTCATCCCGGACCACGGCGAGGGGCTGCCGTCGCTGCTGCGGAACCTGGAGGAGGCGCGCGGGCGGGGCGCGGAGCGGGTGGTCATCGACCCGGTGCTCGATCCGATTCACTTCGGCTTCGCCGCTTCCCTGCGCCGCTACTGCGAGGCGCGCGAGGCGCTGCCGGACGCCGAAATCCTGATGGGAGCCGGCAACCTCACGGAGCTGACCGCCGCCGACTCGGCCGGGGTGAACGCGGTGCTCCTCGGGTTCATGAGCGAGCTCGAGGTGCGCTACGTCCTGACCACCGAGGTCGCCGCCTGGGCCCGTGGCAGCGTGCGCGAGCTCGACTGCGGCCGCAGGATGATGCACCACGCGCGCGCCCGCGGTCTCCTGCCCAAGGGGTTCGATGACCGGCTGATCACCGCGCGCGACGTCCGGGTCAGCCGCCCCACCGAGGAGGAGCTGCGCGACGTGCAGTCGCGTCTGACCGACCGCAACTTCCGGATCGACACCGACGGGGAGGCGATCTTCATCTTCAACAACGAGCGTTTCGAGAAGAGCACCGACATCCGCGACCTGTTCCCCCGGCTGGGGGTGGACGGCGACGCATCGCACGCCTTCTACCTGGGGCGTGAGCTGATGAAGGCCGACGTCGCCCGCCGCCTCGGAAAGAAGTACATCCAGGGGGAGCCGCTCCACTGGGGCTACCTGACCTGGAGCGAGGAGGAGGCGGGGGACCACGCCCGCCGCCGGCCGGCGAAACCGCGGGCGCGCGGGGGGGCGCGATGAGCGGCGCCGATCGCCTGGCGCTCCACGACGTGATCTGCATGACCCGCATCGGCGTCACCGAGGAGGAGCGGCGCGACCCGCAGCGTCTGGCGGTGGACCTGGAGCTGTACGCCGATCTGGAGCGGGCGGGGAGGAGCGGCGATCTCCGGGACGCCATCGACTACCGGGCGGTGTGCGAGGCGGTGCGCGGCCACCTGGAGGCCGGGACCTTCCACCTGGTCGAAGCGGCGGCCCGCGGCATCCTCGACCTGGTGCTCGGACGTTTCCCGGTGGCGCGCGCCACCGTGCGGGTGCGCAAGTTCGTCCTGCCGAACGTGGCGCACGTCGAGGTGCAGATGGAGCGCGGCCGGGAGGACGGGTAGGCCGGTGGAGGGGCGCGGCGCGATGGAGCGGGCGGGGTCATGATTCTGGAAACCATCGTCTCGACGGTGGACCGCGAAGGGCGCCCGAACTTCGCGCCCATGGGAATCGTCCCGGAGGGGGAGGAGGTCATCCTCCGCCCCTTCCGCGGCTCGGTCACCTGGGCGAACCTGGAGGCGACCGGCGAGGCGGTCGTCCACTTCACCGACGACGTGCGGATCTTCGCGCGTTGCGCCATCACGCCGCACCTCCCGCCGCACCGCCCCGCCCTCAAAGTGAGGACTCCGGTCCTGGCCGACGTCTGTCACTGGCGGGAGATCGTGGTCACCCAGACCGACCTCGGCGGGGAGCGCGCCCGGTTCCGGGGACGCGTCGTGGCCGCCGGGCGCGGGCGCGACTTCGCCGGCTTCAACCGCGCCAAGCACGCCGTGATCGAGGCGACCATCCTGGCGACGCGGCTGCATCTGCTGGGGCGCGCGCGGGTCCTGGAGGAGATCGCACGCCTGCGGCCGCTGGTGGAGAAGACCGCCGGCCCGGAGGAGCAGGAAGCGTTCGGGTTCATCGCCGACCACGTCGGCGCCTGGACGGGGGAGGCCTTCCATGCGCGTTGAGGTGCCCCATGCGCGTTGAGGTGCGCGCCCAGGCGCGGCTGCATTTCGGGTTCTTCGATCCGTCCGGCGACCGGGGCAGGCGGTTCGGGGGGATGGGGCTGTCGATCGCGGCCCCACGCTACGTCCTGCGTCTGGAGCCGTCGGCGGCCCTCGACGTCCAGGGGGCCGAGGCCGACCGGGTGGAGATCCTGGCGGCGCGATTCCTGGAGCGGCTCGAGCTGCCGTTGCGCGGCCGCATCCGGGTCGTCGAGTCGATCCCGGCGCACGTCGGTCTCGGCTCGGGGACGCAGCTCGCCCTGGCGCTGGCGGCCGGTCTGGGACGCCTGCACGGTCTCGATCTGCCGCTCGCCGACCTGTGCGTCCTGATGGGCCGGGCCCGGCGGAGCGGCGTCGGGTTCCACCTGTTCGAGCGGGGCGGTCTGGTGGTGGAGGGGGGCCACCCGGCCGGCGATCGGCCGGTCCCGGCACCGCCGCCCCTGCTGGCGCGCCAGGAGTTCCCCGGGTCCTGGCGGATCGTGGTGGCGATACCTGCCGCGAACGAGACGGTGAGCGGCGAGGCGGAGGACGAGGCGTTCCGCCGCCTGCGTCCCGCCGCCGGGGAGACGGTGGACGGCATCTCCCGCATCCTCCTGATGCGCCTCCTGCCCTCGCTCGCGGAGCGCGACCTCCCGGCGTTCGGCGCCGCCCTGTCGGAGATCCAGGAGATGGTCGGCGCCTGCTTCGCCGCCGTGCAGGACGGCCCGTTCCACCCCGCCGGCGCCGCGCTGGTCCGCCGCCTCAAGGAGGAACGCGCCTGCGGCGTGGGTCAGAGCTCGTGGGGGCCGGCGGTCTACGCCCTGGCGGCCGACGAAGCCGAGGAACGCCGTCTGGTTACCATCGTGCGCGCCGCCGACCCGCTCGCCGAAGTCCTCCTGACCCGCGGATGGAACGCGGGAGCGAGCGTGGAGGTCGAACGACCTGACGGCTAGGAGCCTGTCCGGCGCGCGTCCCGAGGCGGCCCAGCCGGGGTCTGGAGCAGAGCAGCCACAGGAACAGCGAGGCGACGGTCAGGTCGGCCGTCGCGCCCGGATTGAGGGGCGGCCGGCTGCGTCGCAGGCGGGCATCGAACGCCCGTAGCGCACGGCGGCCGCGGGAGGTCAGCACGCCGCCGGCCGCCAGGACCCGCCGCGCTTCCCGGGACACCTCCCGCGCGGCGATCGGACCCTGCTTTCTCAGGATCAGCGTGTCGTTGCGCTCCGCCAGGAGCGTCAGGTAGGTCTGCGCGATCCCCGCCGCCACCGACACGCGCCGGCGCCGCAGCGCGAGGAGGGTCGGCAGCCCGGTGCCGAACGCCGCCTCGAAGTCGTTGGCGTACTCCCAGGCGACGGCGTCGCGCGCCGCCGCCAGCCGCATCGCCCAGAGGAGCGACACGGAGGGAGGCGAAGCGACGTCCTGCGCCCCCACCCGGCCCAGCCCCCCCGGCTGCGCCAGCCGGATGGCGCGGTAGGCGTCGCGGGCGTCGCGCAGGTCGAGATCGCGCAGGACGCGGCGC
>JBOGOE010000250.1:0-5075 GCA_050747445.1 Candidatus Polarisedimenticolia bacterium
TCGGCGCCCCGGTCGGGGCCGGGCCCGGTTGCGGCGCGCCCGGGGCGGGCGTTGCCCGCGGGGCCGTGGGGCGTGGGGTCTCCAGGGTGCCCTCCCTGGCGGCCGCCGCCTCCTTGAGGTAGCCGGCCTTGTCGATGCGGGGGAAAAGGGCCTCGCCCCGCTCGATGGCGCGACCGGGCTTCAGCTCCCCCCACTTGAAGTGCTGCAGGCTGGCGGCGCCGGCGTCGCCGGGCACCCCGAGCTTCTTCCACAGCTCCGACGCGGCCCGCGGCATGACCGGGGCGACGAGCACGGCGACGATCCGCAGCCCCTCGGCCGCCGCATTGAGGACCGAATCGACCCCCCACTTGCGGGCGGGATCCTGCGCCATCTTCCAGGGCTCGTTCTGGACGACGAACCGGTTCAGGGTCCCGACGAAGCTCCAGACGCGCGCCAGCCCCGAGGAGAAGTCAAGATCCTCGAAGTCCTTGACGAAGCCGCTCCAGGCGTCGCGGGCGGCGATCTTCAGCGGCTCGTCCTCGCGAAAGCGCGGGTCGGTCTTCGGGATCTTCCCGCCGCAGTAATCCTCGATCATCTTGAGGGTGCGGCTGGCGAGGTTGCCGAGATCGTTGGCCAGGTCGGAGTTGACCCGATCGATGAACGCCTCGTCGGAGTAGCTGGCGTCCTGGCCGAACACCATCTCGCGCAGCAGGAAATGCCGCAGCGCATCGGCGCCGAAGTCGCGGATGAGCGGGACGACGTCGACCACACCCCCCCTGGATTTGGAGATCTTCGCCTGGTCCCGCAGCCACCAGCCGTGGGCCACGACGCGCTTCGGCAGCGGCTCCTCGGCCGACAGCAGGAAGGCCGGCCAGTAGACGGCGTGGAACCGCAGGATGTCCTTGCCGATCAGGTGGAGGTCGGCCGGCCAGTAGCGGGCGAACAGCTTCCGGTCGGATCCGTAGCCCAGGGCGGTCATGTAGTTCGCGAGGGCATCCAGCCACACGTAGATGACGTGCTGCGGGTCGGTGGGGAAGGGGATCCCCCACTTGAAGCTGCTGCGGCTGACCGACAGGTCCTTGAGCCCCGCCGTGACGAACGTGACGACCTCGTTGCGCCGCACCTCGGGAAAGACGAACTCCGGGTGCTCGCGGTAGTGCTTCAGGAGGGGCTCCTGGTAGCTCGAAAGCCGGAAGAAGTACGACTCCTCCTCGGTCCATTCGACCTTGTGGCCCTGGTCGGGACACTTCCCGTCCACGATCTGGTTTTCCGGGAAAAAGGCCTCGCACGAGGTGCAGTACCAGCCGGCGTACTTGTCCTTGTAGATGTCCCCCTTCTTGGCGATCCGATCGAACAGCCGCTCGACGCCGCGCCGGTGGCGCTCCTCGGTGGTGCGGATGAAGTCGTCGTTGGAGATCCCGAGGGTCGTCCAGAGCGACATGAAGCGCTCCACCACCTGGTCGGCCAGCTCGATCGGCCGCAGCCCCTTCGCCTCCGCGGCCCGCTGGATCTTCTGGCCGTGCTCGTCGGTGCCGGTCAGGAAATAGACGTCCTGGCCGCTCATGCGGCGGAACCGGGCGATCGCGTCGGCCACGACCGTCGTGTACGTGTGACCGATGTGCGGCGTGTCGTTGACGTAGTAGATCGGCGTGGTCAGGTAGAACTTGCGATTCACTCGCGCTCCAGCCAGATCTTGTAGAAGCGGTAGAACTCGGATTCGAACGACTTGTGATGCAGCCGCTCGAGCGTGCCCCCGACGGTGGTCCCGGCATCGAGGAGCCGGACGTAGGCGTGGTACATCGCGTCCACGTCCCCCTTCGCCGCCAGGCTCCGCATCAGCTTCTCCGCCTCGAGAGCCGGGATCCTGAGACTCGGCTCACCGCCGGGCCGGCCGGCGAGATCGAGCCCTCCCTCGGTGACGTCGAGGACCACGCGCAGCATGCGGCCCGCCTTGACGCGGTCGTAAATCATCGTCTCCTCCCCTGGGCCCGCCGTGCCCGTGCCCGGCGCCGGGCGGGGCCGCGCCTCCGGGCCGGTCGGGACCGTCGGGCGGGGCGGGATTGCCGCGCCGCGGCGCCGGTTCGTGTCCTCCCGCCCGGCGCGTCCGCCGGGCGTCCGCACACCGGCCCGAGGGCCGCCGCGGCCCGCTGGACCTCCTTCAGGGGCACGCCGCGCGCCACGGCGATGCGGCGGCAGTCCTCGTACTCGGGTGTCGCCTGCATCACCCGGCCGGCATGGTGCGATACTTTCATCCGCACCTCGCCGTAGGGGGTCCGGACCGTCTCGATCCGCCGTCCCATCTCGATCCGTCCCATCGGCAGGTAGCGGAACCCGATGGTGGTGGTCTCGCGGAAGATCACCTCCGTCACCTGCTCGAGCCGGGGGCGCGGGCAGATGATCGTCGCCAGGGTGCCCGGGCGGTTCTTCTTCATCTGGATCGGCGTATAGAACACCTCGAGGGCCCCGGCGTCGAACAACCGCTCCATCAGGTGGCCGTAGAGCTGCGGGTTCATGTCGTCGATCGTCGTTTCCAGGACCAGGACGGTCTCCCGCACCGCTCCGTCGTCGAGCAGATCGCCGAGAAGCGCCCGCAGGACGTTCGGGTGGCCGTCGTACTGGCGCGAGCCGGCGCCGTACCCGACCTTCTGCAGCCGCATCCGGGGGAGCGGGCCGAAATCGTCGGCCAGGGTCACCGCCAGGGCGGCGCCGGTCGGCGTGACCAGCTCTCCCTCGATCTCGGTCGCGTAGCACGGCCGGCCGCGCAGGATCTCCGCGGTCGCCGGGCCCGGGACGGGAAAGGTGCCGTGCTCCATGGTCACCATGCCGCTGCCGACGTGGAGCGGAGAGCAGACGACCCGCGGCCAGCCGAGCCGTTCCATCCCGATCATGGCGCCGGTGATGTCGACGATGGCGTCCACCGCCCCGACCTCATGGAGATGGACCCGCTCCTTGGGGATGCCGTGGACCCTGGCCTCCGCGTCGATCAGGATCTCGAAGGCGGCCAGCGCCCGATCCTTGACCCGCGCCGGCAGGCGGCTCTTCCCGAGGATGCCCGAGATCGCCCGCCAGCCCCGCTCCGGCTGCCGGGTCTCCGACAGGACGACGTCGATCTTGGTGGCCCCGAGGCGGGAACGCTGGACCCGCGAGGCGGCGATCCGCCAGCCTCCGACACCGAGCTTCCCGAGCTCCGCGCGCAGGTGGGCCGGCTCCACCCCCAGGTCCACGAGGGCCCCGAGGAGCATGTCGCCGCTGATCCCCGAGAAACAGTCGAGGTAGATGCCGCGCATTCCCTGGCTCCGCTGGGACGACCCGCTCAAGCCGCGCCGCCGGGGCCCGGGCCCCCCAGGATTGCCGGCAGCACCTCGGCCGCCTTCCCCTGGATCGTCTCGTGGGCCAGCAGGGACAGCGGCGTCGGTTCGACATTGATTTCGACGAGATATGCCCCGTGCCGCCGCGCGATCTCCGGAAGCGAGGCCGCAGGATACACCAGCGCCGAGGTCCCGATGACGAGGAAAAGCGCCGCCCGCCCCGCCGCCTCGACCGCGGCCGCCATGGCGTCCTCGGGAAGCGCCTCCCCGAACCAGACGACGTCCGGGCGCAGCAGCGCCCCGCATCCGCAACGGGGCGGGATCTCCGGCAGGGACGCGCGCCGGTCCTCGCGGACCGTCCCCTCGCGGACGCAGCGCACCCGGAAGATCTCGCCGTGGAGCGTGACCAGGTTGCGGCTGCCGGCGGCCCGGTGCAGGCCGTCGACGTTCTGCGTGACCAGGGTGAAGCCGGGATGGCGCGACTCGTAGTCCGCCAGGGCCCGGTGGCCGGCGTTGGGGAGGGCGGCGGCGATCTGCCGGCGCCGGGCGTCGTACCACCGCCACACCCGTGCCGGATCGCGCCGGAACGCCTCGGGCGTGGCGACGTCCTTGATCCGCTCGTTCTCCCACAGGCCGTCCGGGTCGCGGAACGTCGCGATCCCCGATTCGGCCGAGATCCCCGCCCCGGTCAGGACCGCCACCCTCCCGTCGCTCTCCAGCAGGTCCCCGAGCCGCGCCGAAATTCCCTTCACGGTCCCCCTCCCGGCGGTCGGCGGGATTATAGAACCCGGTGGAAAACCGTGCCGTGGAGGTACCATGCGGCCCGCGGCGCCGGCACGGCGCGCGCCGGAGGTCCGGTGGCGATGGGGGTTCGGCGGGGAGGCGGCGCGGGCGCGCGTCTCGGCATCGCGGGGGTCGTCATGATGGCGGGGATCGGTTGCGCGGGGGGGAGCGGGGGACCGCGGGAGGGGTTCGTCAAGGTCACCGGCGGCCGGGTCTGGTACCGAGTCGTGGGAAACGGGCGCGGCACGCCGATCCTGCTGCTCCACGGCGGCCCCGGATTCACCTCCTACTACCTGGAGCCGATGGCGCGCCTCGGCGACGAACGGCCGGTGGTCTTCTACGATCAGCTCGGCTGCGGGCGATCCGACCGGCCCGTGGATCCATCGCTCTGGCGCATCGAGCGGTTCGTCGAGGAGCTGGGTCAGGTGCGCGCCGCGCTGGGGCTGCAGCGGGTCCATCTGTTCGGTCACTCCTGGGGGACGATGCTGGCGGTCGATTACCTGCTCACCCGGCCGGAGGAGGTCCGGTCGCTGGTGCTGGCGAGTCCCGCCCTCAGCATCCCGCGCTGGCTCGAGGACACCGGCCGGCGGCGACGGTCCCTGCCGGCGGAGGTGCAGGAGACCCTCCTCCGGCACGAGCGGGCCGGCACCACGGGGTCCGACGAGTACCAGGAGGCGTCGGCCGAGTTCGAGAGGCGGTTCGTCATCCGGCTCGACCCGATGCCACCCGAGGTCGAGGCGAGCTACGCCAACCAGTCCTCCGCGGTGTACGGCACGATGTGGGGTCCGAGCGAGTTCCACGGCACCGGCAATCTCAAGGACTACGACCGGACCGCGCGGCTCGGGGAGATCGACCTGCCCGTGCTGTTCACCGCCGGGCGTCACGACGAGGCCACCCCCGAGGCCACCGCCTGGTACGCCGGTCTTGTCCCCGGCGCCGAGACCGTGATCTTCGAGCACAGCGCCCACATGACCATGAACGAAGAGCCGGACCGCTACGTCGAGG
>JBOGOE010000251.1:0-7585 GCA_050747445.1 Candidatus Polarisedimenticolia bacterium
CGCTCCTGACTGCTCCCCCCTCCGGCGGGGCCGTCCCGCTCGCCGCGCCACCGGCGGCGGCCGGATTCCGGATTCCGGCGCCCGCACGGACCGTCCTGAAGAACGGGCTGACGGTCCTGGTGCTCGAGCGCCGAGCCATCCCCCTGGTGCAGTTCCGCCTGGGCGTCAAGGCGGGGGGCACCGCCGACCCGGCGGGGAAGGAGGGGACCGCCGCGCTGGTGGCGCGGCTCCTGAAACGCGGCACGCGCACCCGGCCAGCGCGGCAGTTCGCGGAGGAGGTCGAGTTCACCGGCGGCACGACCGACGTCACGGCGGGGTTGGAGCTGACGGCGATCACCGGCGAGTTCGCGTCGCGCGACGCGGAGGTGGCGTGGAACCTCCTCGCCGACATGGTGGTCAATCCCGCCTTCCGACCCGAGGAATTCGAAAAGGAGAAGCGCCAGCAGCTGGCGTCGATCGTCGGGTCGCGCGACGACCCGGGGACGGTCGCCTCCCAGGCGTATGCCGGCTGGCTGTTCGGGACCCACCCGTACGGCAGACCGGTGGAGGGGACCGAGGCCTCGGTCGGCGCCATCACCCTGGCCGACATCACCGGCTTCTACCAGGGCCGCTTCGTCCCCAACAACGCCGTGCTGGTCGTGGTGGGGGACGTCGACGCGGCGCAGACGGCGCAGAAAGCGGCGCGCTATCTCGGCGACTGGAAGCGGCGTACGGTCGCCGACACCCGCCCACCCGACCCCGCGCCCGTCAAGGGGCGCCGGGTCCTGCTGGTCGACAAGCCGGACGCCACCCAGAGCCAGATCCGCCTCGGGAACGTCGGTCTGCGGCGCGCCGACCCGGAGTACTTCCCGGCGCTGGTCGCCAACGCCATCCTGGGGTCCGGCTTCACCTCGCTGCTCGTCGACGAGGTCCGCGTCAAGCGCGGGCTCACCTACAGCATCGGCAGCCGGGTCCAGGCGCTGCGGGGCCCGGGGAGCGTCACCATCATCACCTTCTCGAAGAACGAGACGGTGGTCGAGACCATCCAGGCGTCCCTCGAGCAGGTGAAACGCGTCCGGACCGGCGACCTCCCCGGCGACGCCCTCGACAAGACCCGCGCCTTCCTGGTGGGGCTCTACCCCCTGCGCATCGAGAGTCCCGAGGACCTGGCGGCCGAGATCCTCGACGTCGAGTTCTACGGCCTCGGTCCCGACGCCATCAACGGGTACGCCAGGAGGGTCACGGGAGTCGGGCCGGACGCCATGAAGCGCGCCGCGGCCCGCTATCTGCCTCACGACGACCTCGCCCTGGTCGTCGTCGGGCCGGCCGCGGCCCTGAAGAAACCCCTGGAGGAAGCCTTCGGACCGGTCACGGTCCGCCGTCTCGAGGCCTTTCTCGGGCCGTAGGGCGCCGCGCTTCCTCCGCCGCCCGCTCCAACCCGAGCCGCGCCACCCGCGACGCCGGATTCAGATCGAGGGCGCGACGGAAGCGCCGCGCCGCGGCCGGCGCGTCCCCCGCCGCGAACCGGATGAGCCCCAGGTGGTTGTGGATGAAGTAGAGCGGCGGGTCGGCGGCGAACAGGCGGGTTTCCTCGGCGAGCCCTTCCTCCCGCCGCCCCGCCGCCAGCAGCGCATCCGCCAGCAGGACGCGCGGCATGAACGACCCGCCCGCGGCGCGCACCGCGCGCGCCGCCTCGCCGACGGCGGCCGCGGCCTCCTCGGGCCGCAGTATCCCGGGACGGAACAGCACCGGCTCGAGGATCCGGTAGCCGTCGCGGCGGACCAGCTCGCCGAACGGACCGTCCTCCTCCAGATAGATGACCGCCACGTCGTCGAAAAAGACGGGCCGCCAGCCGCCGAGGCGGCGGATGGCGGCGGCGGTGGCGACCGTCCCCACCATCGGCCACTCCAGCAGGATGGCGCGCGCCTCGATCCGCGCCAACATCGCGCCAAGGAGGCCGGTGTCGCGCAGCGCCGCCCCGTGCTCGCGGTACAGGGTCTCGCCGTAGACGTCGTTGCGCGAATCCATCGCCACCCGCACCGCCGGATGGAGCCGGTAGACCAGATAGGCGCCGGCGGCATAGGTGTTGAAGACGTTGCCGCGCACGTCGTTCCGTTCGAGGTAATCGACGGCCGCGACCGGGATGTTCCGCCCGAGGCCGAAGCCGAACCGGCGCCGCGCCGCCCCCGCGGCGAAGCCGTAGCCGAACAGCCCGGTCCAGACCGTGAGCGTCACGCACAGGAGCGTCCCCGCGACGCTCAGGACGGCGGGGCGGCGCGCCGGCCTCGAACCGCTGGACAGGAGCGCGGTCGCGGCCGCGGCGACGCCGGGCGCGGTCGCCAGGGCGAAATCGGCGACGTTCCGGTTCATCCGCAACGACAGGAACAGGAAGGCCCCGAAGATCAGGATCGGCAGGCTTCCTCCGGGCGCGATGACGCGCCGTCTCAGGGCGCGGCCCAGGGAAAGGCCCAGGACCAGGAGGGACAGCGCGATCCATGCGACGTACATCCGCGCCATCCGGGTCGAGGCAAACGGCTCGGCGTACGGCGGGAGCCATTCGTAGATCTCCCCCATGAAAGCGCTGCCGGTCAGGGCGAAGGGGAAGCGCAGCAGTTCGATCCCGTAGGGGTTCAGCAGGCAGGCGGCCACCAGGACCGGGACCAGGAGGGCCAGGCGGACCGCCCCCCGGCGGTCGCGATCGAGCCGACGCCCCATCGCCGCCAGCGCGACCATCACCGGTCCCAGGACGAACCCTCCGTGCAGGTTGGCCCAGATCACTTGAAGACAGGGGAGCGGCCAGTGCGGGGCCGACCGTCCCCCGGGTCCCGGGAGGAGCAGACGGAGGAACGCGGCGGTCATCAGGAAAGTGAACAGGTGGGGACGCTCCATCAACCGCGGGGCGGCGAGATAGAACGCGAACGCCAGGAGCGGCACCGCGACCTCGACGGCCGCGCCGGCGCGGCGGGCGGCTCCCAGCAGCAGTCCGGCAAGCAGGACCGACAGCAGGATCTTCAACGCGACCAGCCCGTTCCATCCCGCCGCACGCTGTGCCAGGCGGAACACCACCCCCGCAAGCCACTCGTGCGCCACGAACGGCCGGCCGCGCGCCAGCGCCGAGTAGTCGTCCTGGTGCGGGATGGCGCCGGTGGTCAGGACCAGGTCGCCGGTCTTGAGATGCAGGAAGATGTCGTTGTTGGTGATCGGAGCCGTCGCCAGGACCCCCGCCAGGAGGAGCAGCGCGGCGGACGCGAGCCACGCGCCGCGGCGCGATAACCGGGGGGGCGACGTCCCGGCGCCGGTCGCGTCGGCCGGCGGGGCGGGGGCCGGCAAGGGTTACTTCAACCGCGCGGCGATCAGGGCGTTGACCGCCTTGCCATCGACCCGGCCGCGATAGCGGGTCATGAACTCCTTCATGACGCGGCCGAGATCCTGCTTGCCGGCGACGCCGAGCTCCTTGAGGAGTGCGTCGATCGCCGCCGCCGTCTCCTCCGGGCCCAGCATCGCGGGCAGGTAACGCTCGACCACGGCGATCTCGGAGCGCTCCTTGTCCGCGAGGTCCTTCCGGCCTCCTTTCTCGTACTGCTCGATCGCCTCGCGGCGGGTCTTGACGGCGCGCTGCAGGACCGGCAGGACGTCCTCCTCCCGGAGGTCGCGTTTCAGGTCGATGCGCGCGTAGTTCAGCTGCGAGACCAGCATGCGGAGGGTCGAGACGGTCAGGGTGTCCTTGCGTCGCATGGCGTCGGTCAGATCGGCCTTGAGCCTGTCGAGCATCGTGTCTCCTCCGCGCACGCGACGCGCCCTTGAACCGCCGCCCTATGATGCCACAGTGCGTCCGGCCGCGGTCCGCCCGGCGGCGACATCGACCCGCAGCATGAGGACCGCCCCCGCCACGAAGAACATCAGGAGCGACAGGACCGCCGCCCGCTCGCTGCCGGTGGCCGCGGCCACTTGCCCGTAGAGCAGGGGGCCGAGAATGGCCGAGATCTTTCCGGTGAAGCCGAAGAACCCGAAGAACTCCGCGTTCCGGCCGGCCGGCAGGAGGAGCCCCATCAGGCTGCGGCTGGCCGTCTGCACCCACCCCATGCCGACCGAGGCGCCGGCGGCCACCACCATGAACACCGGGACGCTCCGGGAGACGGCGGCCCCCGCGACCACGCCGCACCACAAAAGGAGCCCCAGCACGATGGTCGGGCGCGCCCCCAGCCGATCGACCAGGTGGCCCGCCGCGAAGGCCCCCGCGAAGGCGGTGATCTGGGTCACCAGGAACAGGAGATAGACCTGCCCGACGGTGAACCCGACGACGTGCATGGCGTAGATCCCGGAGAAGGCGATGACCGTCGCCACGCCGTCGTTGTAGATGAAGAACGCGAGCAGGAAGCGGAACAGGTCCGGCAGCCGGCGCACCCCGTGGAAGGTCGCGAGAAGCCGGCGCACGCCGCCGCGCGCCGACCCGAGGATCCCCGCGGGCGAGCGCGCGGCGCGCTCGCGCAACAGCAGGAACGCCGGCAGCGCGAAGATCAGGAAGAACAGGGCCACGACGGGGAAGGCCAGGCGGTAGCGCGCCAGGTTTTCCGGTCCGAACCCGCCGCGGGTCAGCGGGTAGGTGAGGGCCAGGGCGGCGAGACCGCCGATGTAGCCGAGCGCCCAGCCGTGCCCCGAGACGCGCCCCAGGGCGTCGTCCGTGGCGATCTCCGGCAGGAACCCGTTATAGAAGACGTGCGCCGCCTCGAACCCGAGGTTGGCGAGGGCGAACAGGAGCACGCCGGAGATCAGATCCCCCGGCTCCACGGTATTGAGGAGGGCGGTGAAGACCATCGACATGAGGGCGAATCCGACCAGGAACGGCTTCTTGCGTCCCGCCAGATCGGCGATGGCCCCGAGGACCGGGGTGCACAGCGACACCACCAGCATGGAACCGGCGATCGCCGCGCCCCACAGGGCGTCGGCCCCGGTCCCGAGGTGGCCGGCGACCACGGTGCGGAAGTAGAGCCCGTAGGCTACCGTGACGATGATGGTGGTGAACGACGAATCGGCGAAATCGTACAGGCACCAGGAGAGGAGCTCGAGCCGGGAAGCCTTGAAGGTCACATCCCCTCCGCGCCCGGCGCGGGCGCCTGTTCCGCGGGCGGGGCCCGGCGGGGGGACGGATGATAGCAGCCCCGGCGGCGGCGGGACAATGCGCCGCCCGGCAGGGAGGCGCGGAGGGGCGGGTCGGGCGGGAGCGCGGGTCTGCTATAATCCGCCGCCATGAGCGATCCGACGGGACCCGGCGGGCCGGACGGCGGCACGGGCGCCGCACCGGGCCAGCCGGCGGCCCGCAGCATCAACCTGGCCGCCGTGGCCGGCGCCATCGTCCTCATCGGTCTGGTCGCCTTCGCCCTGTACCGCAAGAGCGCCACCAACCCCGTGCCGGAGGAGACCCCGGCCGCCGACGCCGCCGCGTCGCAGGCGGACGCGTCGGGCCAGGGGACGCCCATCGCCGCGGCCTCGGTCAGCCTGACCCCCGAGGCGCAGATCGCCAGCGAACGCTACCGCTGCATCTGTTCCTGCAACGATCCGCTGAGCGTCTGCACCTGCACGCGCACGCCGGGGTCGATCGACATGAAGGAGTACGTGCAGGAGCTGGTGAACCAGAACAAGACCCCCGGCGAGATCGATGCGGCCATGGTCGCCCGCTACGGCGAGGCGGCGCTCTTGAAGAACCCCGCCCCGAAGGCCGCGCCGGGCGCCCCCGCGACCCCGCCGGCGCGTTAGATCGATCCACCCGCCCGCGACCGGGCCCCTCTCAGCGCTGTCCCCAGTGGAGCTTGTGCCGCAGCACCTCGAAATAGGAGTATCGCCTGGTGCGGACCATCAGGACCGGCAGCCGTCCCCGCACCACCCGCACCCGATCCTTCTCGCGCAGCGGCTGCCCCACCTGTCCGTCCAGCGTCAGATAGACCTCGGCGTGGCGGCTCCGGAGCGTGATCTCGACGCGTGACGCCGCCGGCAGCGCCAGGGGCCGCAGGGTCAGCGTGTGGGGGCAGATGGGGGCGATCAGCAGGGCCTCCAGGCTGGGATGGACGATCGGTCCGCCGGCCGACAGGGCGTAGGCGGTCGAGCCGGTCGGCGTCGCGACGATCAGACCGTCGGCGCGGTAGCGGGCGACGAACTGCCGATCGACGGTCAGACCGAGCTCGATCATGCGCGCCAGCGCCCCCTTGGTGATCACCACGTCGTTGAGGACGGTCTGGCGCGCCACCGTGCGCCCCGCCCGCAGCAGGCTGACGTCGAGGGTGGTGCGGCGGTCGAGGTCGAAGCGGCCCGCCAGCACCTCCTCGAGGGCGCGGGTCGCCTCCGTCCCGCCGGTCTCGGTCAGGAAGCCGAGACCTCCGAGGTTGACCCCCAGGATCGGACGGGGAGTGGCGGCGATGGCGCGCGCCGCCATCAGAAGGGTGCCGTCCCCGCCGAAGACGACGTAGAGGTCCGACGGGCGCGGCGGTCGGGCGCCGCGGCGTCCTGCCGCGGGACGCGCCCGCTCCGGTCCGATGCGCGCCTCCACACCGCGCCCGGCGAGCCAGCGTGCGAGCCGGCGGGTCATCCGGTGCGCCTGCGCGTGGCCCGGCTTCGCCACCAGGGTGACCGTCTTAATCCGTGAGGCCGCCTGCGCTTCCTTCATCGATCATCCCCGCGACGAGCGCTTCGAGCGCCGGCCCATCCGGCGCCGCGTCGATTCCTTCGAGCCTGAGAAAGAATTCCAGGTTGCCCTCGGCCCCGCGCAGGGGGGACGGACAACCCCCCGCCACCCGCAGGCCGCACGCGACCGCGGCGCCCGCGACGTCGAGAAGGGCCTGCCGCTGGATGGCCGTGTCCCGCACGATTCCCCCCTTGCCCACCTTTCCCCGTCCCGCCTCGAACTGCGGTTTGACCAGCGCCAGGATCGGTCCCCCGGGTTTCACGAGCGGCGCCACTGCCGGGAGGATGAGCCGGAGCGAGATGAAGCTGACGTCCGCGACCGCCAGATCGACCGGCTCCGGCAGATCCTCCGGCCGCAACGCGCGGGCGTTGCGGCCTTCGAGGACGACGACCCGGGGATCCCGCCGCAGCTTCCAGTCCAGGATCCCGTGACCGACGTCGAGAGCATAGACGCGGATCGCCCCCCGCTGCAGCAGGCAATCGGTGAACCCCCCGGTCGACGCCCCGACGTCGAGCACCACCCGGCCCGCCGGATCGACCGACAGCCGCCGCAGGGCGCCGGCGAGCTTCACGCCACCGCGGCCGACGTACGGGTGATCGGGCCCCACGATGCTCAGGACCGCCTCGCGGCGGACCAGGGACCCCGGCTTGCCGGCGGGATGACCGTCGATCCGCACCACCCCCGCCAGCACCATCGCCTGGGCCCGCTCCCTGCTCGGCGCCAGACCGCGCTCGAACAGCAGCCGGTCGAGCCGCTCGCGTCCGCCGCCACGCGCCGCCCCGGTCATTCAGCTCGCGCGCTCCACGATGAAGCGGGCGAGCCGCGCCAGCGGAAGCGCCCGGCTTCCGAGCGGCGCGAGTGCGTCGATCGCCCGGCGCACCGCCGCCTCGGCCGCGCGCCGCGAGGCGGGGAGACCGAGCAGCCCCGGAA
>JBOGOE010000252.1:0-16137 GCA_050747445.1 Candidatus Polarisedimenticolia bacterium
GAACGCGGCTCCGGCGCCATCCCGGCCGGCGGAGGCCGCCCCCGCGCCGCGGGCGCGCGCCGGCACCGTGGCCGTCATCGTCGACACCATCGCCATCGATCGGCGGGGCACCTGGACCGCCGGAACCGACGAGGCCCGCATCGCCTCGGGCACCGACGGCGTCCTGGAGAAATCGATCGCCCTCATCGGGAGGCAGGATCCGGGGACGCGCGAGATGGTCCAGCTGACCGCCCGTCTCGCCCCGGTGCTGCGGGTGGACGGCACCTGCCGGCTGGGGATCGACAGCGAGGTCACTCCGGTCATCGGCGGGGCCGCGAAGGGGGCGCCGTCGTCGCGGCCCCACCGGAGGAGCCTGTCGCTCGACCTGGCGGCCGGGGAGGAGCGCCTGGTCGAGGTCTACTCCTCGTCCCACACCCAGGCGCGGATCGGTCTCAAGGTGCGCTGCTCCGAGGCGGTGGTGGAGGGGGTCCCGGACGCCCGTTTCGTGCGGTTCCATCTGTCGGTCGCGCGGGCCGAGGAGGACCGTTCCCTGGAGCTGTTGAAGACCAACGTCCTCCGGGCCGCGGTCGGACGGGAGGCCGGCAACGTCTTTTCCTTCAACGTTCCCCTCGAGGAGACGCCCCGTACCGGCGCCCGCTACCGCCGCGAGCACGTGGAGGTGAAGCTGGTGCCCGTTCTGTTCGGGGAGGGGCGGCTGCAGACCCAGGTCGAGATCAAGGGGGAGCTGGCGACCGTATCGGCCAACGAAGCGACCACCCGCCATCCCTTCGCCCGGTCGGTGGAGCTCGACCAGTCGTCGGGCGGGGTTCAGGAGTTCGATTTCGAGATTTCATCGTCCGGAGCGGAGGAAGGGTGGACCCGCGTCCGCTATCGATTGACCGTCGTCTGCTCCTATTGATCCGGCGCACCGGATCGCGCGACGGCCCTCCCCCCGGTTGTGGGTTTGACTTCAAGTTCCTCATTCGACTAGATTAAGCCCGCCGAGCCACCCGTGTCGCGCGGGTCCCGAGGGGGCCGATCCAAAAATCCGGTGAGGAGTCGATGAGGAAACGTGCCGGGCTCGTCGTTCTTCTCTTCTGCCTGCCGATCGCCGGCGGCTCCGCGGCCGCGGCCGACCGGGCGCTCTCGGGGATGGTCCTGGACCGGGAGGGGACCGGCCTCGACGAGGTCAGCGTCTTCCTATCTCCCTTCCTGAGAACGTCCCTCCCCGGAATCGAGCTTGCATCGGGCCGCGCCGCGCCCGCGATCCCGGCGCCGATCCTGGTGGTCCGGACCGGGCAGGACGGGGCCTTCTCGGTGATGGTCCCCTCCGGCCGTTACCGGGTCGCCGCTTTCAAGCCGGGGTTCGACATCGCACTGACCGAGATCAATGTCGCGGCGCGCGGCGTTCTGGAGCTGCGCCTGCGGGAGAGCAGGGCGACGCTCCGGCCCGACGCCGGCGACGGCGGCGCACCGGATCTCGACTGGATCCTCCGCCGGCCGAAGGACGACGTGCTGCGCGAGATGGCGGCGGAGGTCCCGGGCGCGCCTCCCGGCGAGACCCCCGTCGCCGCCGCGGAAAGCGGGCCGCCCCCGGGTGTTCCGACCCGGCATCGCCTGGCGGCCCGCCTGCTGCGGCTGGCGGCCCCGGTCGACGGGGAGCTGGCCTGGCTCCTCGACACCCGCGGCCCGTTCGACGGCGAAGCGGATGGAAGCCCCTCGGGTAGGACCGCGAGTCTCGCCCTGCGGGGTCCGATCGGCGAGGCGGCGGCCTGGAGCTTCGACGGCACCAGCGGCCGATCGTCCGTCGGTCTGGATGGCGCCGAGGGGGGCTGGCAGGGACGGCGCTCGGAACGGCTGGCGATGTCCCTCGACTGGCGCTTGTCCCCGCGCGACGCGCTGCGCGCCGGGGTGGAGTACGGCACGGTACGCTACGCGGTCGAACCGGGCGGCATCGCGGAGGAAGGGGAGGCCCAGCAGCAGACGCTGGTGTCGCTCACCTCGCGCTGGGATCGGTCGTTCGAGGACGGCGCCGCGCTCTACGTCGACGGCGCCTGGCTGACGACCGGTCTGGTGGCTCCGGTCCTGCAGGCGACCGGCGAGACGGTGGATGCTTCCGGCGGGCTGCGCGACAGCGCCGTCCGGGCCCGGGCCGGGGTGCTCCTGACCCGGCAGGACCACGCTCTCGATTTCGGGCTGCGCGCCGCCGTCTATCGGAACGATCTCCGGGGGCGCGGCATCGTTCTGGGCGGACCCGGCGCCACCGCGGTCGAGCCTGGCGAGAGCGGCGGGGCGCTCCTGATCTACGGCCGGGACGACTGGCGCGTGACCGGCCCCTGCGTGGTGAACGTCGGACTGGGCTATCACAGCAACCCGGCGCGGCAGGTCGGGTACCTGCTGCCGTCGGTGGGTCTGACCTGGGAGCCCGACGGCCCCGCAGGAATGCGCCTGCGCTCGATCCTCCTGATGCGTCTCAACGACCCGCTGGCCGGCGACCTCGAGCCGGCGACGACGGCGGGGACGCACGCCGCCGGTCGTCTGGGGTACCTCCTCGGGGTGGAGGGACTCCTGCCGGGGGCGACCGCGGTCGCGGCGACGATTTCCTACCTGCCGCTCTCCGACGCCGATCGATTCGACCGGGACGACGGACCCGGATCGGTTCCGGGCGGCGGGCCGGCGCCGGCCGCCGAGTCATTGGCGGGAGATCCGCTGGTCCTGACCGACGGTGCGGCCGGGCGTCACGAGCTGGCCCTCGAGATGCGCCGATCGTTCGGGGGGCTGCACGGCCGTCTCTCCGGGAGCGTCGGCCGGGTCTCGGGGAATCTCGCGCCGGCGCTCTTCGAGGCTCCGGCCCAGGTGCTCCTCCCGGGCGAGGCGCGTTACTACCTGACCCGGCTGCAGGCGCTCTACGGGCCGACCGAGACGGAGGTCCGCGTCGATGTCCGCCGGGTGACGGGCGAGGCCGAAGGCCCCGGCGGCATCGCGCCTCTCGACTATCGACAGCTCGATCTGGTGGTGGCCCAGGATCTCCCCTGGGCGATGCTCCCGAGCGCCCGGCTGCGCCTTCTGATGGCCTATCAGGGGCTCGCCTACGCCTCCGACTCTTCGACCGCCGCGGCCTCCGGCCCCGTCAACACGTCGCGTCTGACCGGCGGCGTCGCCATCCGGTTCTGAGGATCGACCCGGTGCGTCGGACGCTGGCCGTCGGTGTCTCCGCGATCCTGCTCGCCTGGGGGGCCGTCTACTTCCACGCCCAGGTCACGCAGGTCTCCCCGGAGACCGGAGTCGAGTGGATCGACTCGTCCCGCGGCGTCGTGGCCGACGCGGTGATCCCCCGAACTCCGGCCTGGAGGGGCGGGCTCCGCCCCGGTGACCTGCTGGTCGGCGTGGACGGCCGGCCGATCCGGACCGCGGTGGCGGCGGAGGATGCCGCCTGGAGCGCCGGGCGGGGCGGCGCCCTGGTGTACGACATCGTCCGCGACGGCGATGCGACTGGATTCAGCGTCCGCCCGATCTGGGTCGGAGGCGGGGATCCCGTCTATTACTACCTGTGCATCGTCGGTCTGACCTTCCTGGCGGTCGGTGTGGTCGTCTGGCTGCGGGCGACGCGGGCGCGCGCGGCGGTGCCCTTCGCCCTCCTGTGCCAGGCGATGTTCCTCCTCCTGGTCCTGCGGCGCAGCGGGCAGGGCGGGATCCTCGACTGGACGGCCTACTGGGGGGATCTGGCGGGATTTCTCCTCGCCCCGGCGCTGTTCCTGGACATCAACCAGGTGCTGGCCGACGAAGATCGCGGCGGCGTGGGTCGCCGCCTGCGGCGGGCGAGTCTCTACCTGCCGGCCATCCTGCTGTTCGCCTGGAACCTCTACCTCATCCCGTTCAAGGGGGTCTACGGATTCGCCGATCCGGAGGTCGCCATCCGGTTCAAGAACCGCATGGAAGAGGTCTACATGGCGATCTTCGTCATCGCCGGCATCGTCAAGGCGGTGCGCGCCTATCTGTCGGCGGAACGGCTGCAGACCCGCTGGCAGCTCAAATGGATGGCCTGGGGGAGCCTCGTCGGGTTCCTGCCGGCGGCCCTGTTCTACCTGATCCCGCGGTCGCTCAACATCCGGATCGGCGGCTGGAGCGAGCTGTCCCTGCTGCCGATGGCGGTCATCCCGCTGGCGTTCGCCGCGGCCATCGTCCGCTATCGGCTGGTCGATCTGGACATCTTCCTGAAGCGGGGAATCGTCGGGACCGGCCTTCTGCTGACCGCCGGGGCCACCTATGCCGCCTGCTATATCGTCATGGACCGGGCCGCCGGCGGGGTGCGGGGGGCGCGCGGGGTCAACTGGGCGCTGGTGCTGGCGACGCTGCTGATGGCGATCGCCTACCCGCGCCTGCATCGCCGCCTGCGGAGCGTCGTCGATCAGTTCTTCTACCGCGAGCGCTACGACTACCGCCGGACGCTCATGGAGTTCGGGGAGGCGCTCAACCGCGAGCTCAGTCTCGAGGCGGTGCGGCGCAAATTCATCGGCCGGGTCACCCGCACCTTCGGGCTGCAGCAGGCGCGTGTCTTTGCGCGCGGCGCGGACGGCCGCTGGCTCGAGGACGAGCCTCCCGGCGGCGCGATCCCGATCGACGACCCCCTGGTCGAGGCGTTGCGAAAGGTCGACTACCTGTCGTTGCGCGACCATCCGGCCATCCTGGCGGGGCCCACGGGTTCGTGGCTCGCCGAACGGCTCGGGCTGGAGTTCCTCCTCCCGCTCACCGTGGAGGGGGAGATCGTCGCGGTCCTCGGTATCGGCGCGCCGCACGGAGTCGAGCCGCTGACCAGCGAGGATCTCGACCTGCTGGTGTCGCTCTGCCGGCACGGGGCGGTCGCCTTCGAAGGGGCGCGGCTGTACAGCGCGGTGCAGGAAAAGGTGCGGGAGGTGGAGGCGCTCAAGGAGTTCAACGAGAGCATTCTGGAGTCGAGCCGGGTCGGCATCCTGGTCGCCGATCCGGAGGGGCGGGTGGTCGGGGTCAATCGCGCATTCGAAAACCTCTACGGGGCCGGGCGGCCGGAGATCCGTGGATCGACGCTGGCCGAGGTCCTTCCCGCCGGGGTCTTCGCCATGGGTGGCGACGCGGAGACGCCGGCCGGCGGACCGCTGCCGGAGGAAGGGATCCGGGTCTATCGTTCGTCCCTGCGGACCCGCGATGGGCGGCGGCTCCTGGTCAACCTGACCCAGTCGCCCCTGCGCGGCCCCGACGGCGAACCACGGGGCCGGGTCATCACCGTGGACGACGTCACCGAGCAGGTCCTGCGCGAACAGGAGCTGCAGCGCCGCGAACATCTCGCCTCGATCGGTCTGCTGGCATCGGGGATTGCCCACGAGGTGAACACGCCGCTCACCGGGATCTCCTCGTACGCCCAGCTGCTCCTCCAGGAGCTGCCGCCGGAGGCCCCCCAGTACGGGGTCCTCAAGAAGATCGAGCAGCAGGCGTTCCGGGCCGCCGGGATCGCCAGCAGCCTGCTCAACTTCTCGCGGCAGCGGGACGGCGACTACGAGAGTCTCGATCTGGGCGACATGGTGCGCGAGACCCTCGAGCTGTTCGAGCCCCACATCCGCGGCCGCCGCATCGAGCTGGTGCGGGCCGTCGAGGAGGGGCTGCCGCGGGTGCACGGCAACCGGGGACGGCTCCAGCAGGTGCTGATGAATCTCCTGTTGAATGCGGCGGACGCCATGCCGGACGGAGGGGTCCTGACGCTCGCGGCGCGTGCCGCCGCGGGGCGGGTCCGGATCGAGGTCGCCGACACCGGCGTCGGCATCTCCCCGGAGCATCTCGACCGGATCTACGATCCGTTTTTCACCACGAAACCCCGCGGCAAGGGAACGGGGCTCGGTCTCTCGGTTTCCTACGGCATCGTCAAGGAACATGCCGGGACCCTGGCGGCCGAGAGCGCGCCGGGGGAAGGTTCCCGCTTCGTCGTGAGCCTCCCGGTGATCGACGGGGAAAGGAGAGTGTCGGCGTGAGCGGCGGGGGTCAGAAGCTGGCATTGCCCGACCGGTCCGGCGCGCGCCCGCGGGCGGCCGAAACCGGGCGCATCCTGGTGATCGACGACGAGCCGATCATCCGGGAGGTGCTCCAGGACATCCTGGCGCGCGAAGGACACGGCATCGTCGCGGTGGGGGACGCCGAGGCGGGGATCCAGGCCCTCGTGGAAGAGGAGTTTGATCTCGTCGTGCTCGACCTGATGCTCCCCGGGCAGGGCGGCCTCGAGACGCTCCGTGAGATCAAGGGGAAGGACCCGGACCAGATCGTCGTCATGGTCACCGCCTACGGCTCGGTCGAGACCGCCGTGCAGGCGATGAAGATGGGAGCCCACGACTACCTCACCAAGCCGTTCAAGAACGAGGACGTCCTGAGGATCCTGCGCAACGGTCTGCGGCACCGGCACCTGGTGCGCGAGAATCGCACGCTGCGCCGGGCGCTCCAGGATCGCAGCCGGTTCGGCGGGCTGGTCGGAAAGAGCAAGTCGATGCAGGACCTCTACCGTCTCATCGAGCAGGTGGCCCCCAGCAGCTCGACCGTGCTGATCCAGGGGGAAACCGGGACCGGAAAGGAGCTCGTGGCCCAGGCGATCCACCACAAGTCGGGCCGCCCGTCCGAAGCGTTCGTCGTGGTCAATTCAGGCAGCATCCCGGCCGACCTGCTGGAGAGCAACCTGTTCGGCCACATGAAGGGGGCGTTCACCGGCGCCGTGCAGACCAAGAAGGGGCTGTTCGAGGTCGCCAACGGCGGTTCGATCTTCTTCGACGAAATCAGCACCATCAAGCCGGAGGTGCAGGCCAAGCTGCTCCGCGTGATCCAGGAAAAGGAATTCCTGCCGCTGGGGTCGGTGCAGAGCGTCCAGGTGGACGTCCGGATCATCGCCGCGACCAACATCGACCTGCAGGATCTGGTGGGCCGCGGCGAATTCCGCGAGGACCTGTACTACAGGCTCAACGTCATCACGGTGAAGCTCCCGCCGCTGCGGGCGCGGCGCGAGGATATCCCGCTCCTGGTCGACCATTTCACCGGCCGGTACGCCGCCGAGAACCGCAGGGAAGTGCGGGGCGTCTCCCCGGAGGCGATGTCGGTCCTGTTGAATTACCACTGGCCCGGCAACGTCCGCGAGCTCGAAAACGTCATCGAGCGCGCCGTGGTGCTCGCGACCGGTCCCGGCATCGGCGTCGACCTGCTTTCCGACCCGCTCCGGCAGGGCCCCCGTGTCCCCACCATCGCCGCCCGGACCGAGGGGACCTTCTCGTTCTACGAGACGATGGAGCGGTTCGAACGGGAGATCATCCTCGAGACCCTGAAAAGCGCCAACGGAGTGCAGCGCCGGGCCGCCACCATGCTCGGGCTCAAGGCGACGACGCTCAATGAGAAGATCAAGAGGTTGAAGATCCAGTACCCCTGACATAGTGGCGCGCAGACTGTGGACCGGGGGCAGGGGTCCGGGTCGGGGCCGGTGCGCGTCCGGGCGTCAGAAGGCGCGTTCCAGGGCGTGACGCCTTTGGGACGCCAGGTGGGGCGTCACCAGCTCGCGGCGGGGCGCCGCCTGGCTGTGACGCAGGAAGCGGTGCCGCTCGTCGTTGGGAAAGAGCGCCGCGTCCGGCTCCCGGGCCTCCCTGGAGCGGGGAGCGCCCTTGGGTCCGCGCCCCGGGTTGGGGTAGGCGCTCAGGGTGACGCGCGGCAGCGCCTCCACGGAGCGGTGGCAGGAGTGACAGCGGAAGCGGGGCGCCACCCGGCCATCGCCACCCCGGCGGTAGGTGCCATGGGGGGGAAGGGCCCGGAACGTCGCGGGTGCTCGGGGCAGCCCGGCCAGGGACAGAAGGCGGGGCTGAAGGCCCTCTCGGCGCCACTATGGGGGGGAATCCCCCGCCGATCCCCCCTGCTGCATCCGATCCGCAAGGGCGGGGTGATCATCCGCTTGACAGCATTAGGCTTGGGCGTAGAATTAGGCCGCTCATCCGGGATCCCGTCAATCGCGTGAGCCTTCACCAGGCGCGGGTGATTGGGGTCGTGGGCCGGCGAGGGGACTGCACCCAGCATCCCTTGCCGTCGGGCGTTGACAGTTTGGCGTCCGGCTTCGAAGACTCGGTCGACTGTTGCACAGAGCAGTGTTGATCATTGGCCGGTGCATTGGAGGGCTGAGTGCCTGCATGCCAGCCCGGAGGTACGACCCATGATGGTTAGGAGATCCCTCCTCTTAGTCGCCGGCCTGCTCCTGGCGTTCCAGACCGTCTCCTTCGCCCAGACGACCGCGGGCCTCCGCGGCGTGGTCGTCGACAAGGAGGGTCAGCCGCTGCCCGCCGCGACGGTCACCCTGACCAACACCTCCCTCGGGGTCAGCCAGGGGGCCAGGACCGACGCCAAGGGCGAGTTCCGGATCGCGCCGCTGCCCCCGGGCAAGGGATACACCTTGAAGGTCTCCTTCCCCGCGATGTCGACCATCGAGCTGGACGTGGACATCACGGCCGGGCGGATGGGGGTCATCAACGTGACGCTTCGCCCCGACTCGGAGATGCAGGAGAAGGTGAAGGTCCTCGGGACGACGGACATCGTCGACACCTCCAAGACTTCGACCGAGACGAGGTACGACGCCGAGTTCATCGATGCGCTCCCCATCCTGGGACGGAACTACCAGGACGTGCTGACCCTGGCGCCGGGCGTCACCGACGTGGATGGCGATGGGAACATCAATATCCACGGCTCGCGCGACGTCGACGTGGTCACCCTGGTGGACGGCGTGTCGACCGTCGATCCCTACAGCGGTCAGGTCGGGCAGCAGCTCAACCTCGACTCGATCGAGGAGATCGAGGTCAAGACCTCCGGCGCTTCGGCCGAGTTCGGCCGCGCCCAGGGGGGGTTCGTCAACATCATCACCAAGTCCGGGGGGAACGAGTTCGAGGGGAAGGCCGCCTTCCTTTTCCGCAGCTACATCTTCGACGGCGACGGCGCCGGCATCGACGACCCGAGGCTGCACGGTGGTCTGGGAGAGCAGGGGCTGCGCGATCTTTCCTTCAACGACTTCGAGCCGTTCGTCTCGCTGGGCGGGCCGTTCAGGAAGGACAAGGCCTGGTTCTACGTGACCTACGAGTACCGCCAGATCGAGGAGCCGGTCAACGCCCTGACCCAGGCGTTCGTGCGCACCGAGAAGCAGCACCGCATCTTCGGCAAGGCGACCTGGGACATCTCCACCAACCACAAGCTGCAGTTCACCGCCACCCTTGATCCCCAGAAGTATTTCAATCAGGGGATCGACTCGTTCACCGACCTGGAGGCGGGCTACACGGATGAGCTGGGTGGCCTGAACCTGACGCTCAAGGAAACGTCGATCTTCAGCCCGAACCTCTTCCTGGAAACGACGTTTCAGCATTTCACGTCCAACCCGAATCGGATCCCGACGCTCGACGCCGATACCAACGGCAACGGCATCCTCTACATCGACCGCAACGAGGATGGATTCATCGATGGGCCGGAAAGAGACCCCGGCCAGGATCTGGATCGGGATTACCTGAACCCCATTATCGGCGGGCGCTGGGACGTGTTCGAGGATCGCAACCGCAACAACCGTCTCGATCTGGGAGAGGACCGGGACGGCGACGGCCATCTGACTCCATGGTTCGACAACAACCACGTCAGCGGCGGAGCCTGCGAGGGGGAGACGCGCGAGGACATCGACTGCGACGGCTTTATAGATTTAATCAACGAGGATTTCAACAGCAACGGCCGCTTCGACTCCGACCTAGGTGAGTTCGGGGGCAACCTCGATGGCAACTGGGACAACATCAACGAGGATCGGAACGGCGACGGGGTCTTCGATCCACGCCCCGTGAGCGAAGGCGGTGAGGACACCAACGGGAACATGACGTGGGACGGCAAGGGGAGCTACGTGGAGGACCGCAACAACGACCGCTTCCTCAACGACCGCCCGGTCGTCCAGATCGATGATCAGATCTTTCAGTGGATGCCGGACGGGACCAGGGTTCCGATCTCGTCGCTGTATCCGTACGGACGGCTCACTCCGCTCCAGGGAGATCAGGACTACACCTACGACGATCGGACCGGGCGCACGTTCGGCCCGTACCTGCAGACCCGGGAGCGGGAGGTCGGGAGGATCACCCTGCGCCAGGACCTGACGCTGTTCATCCCCGAGTGGCATGGCCAGCACGAGATGAAATTCGGCGGGGTCTTCGAGCGCGAGCACTTCGCGGAGGACCTCTTCACGCGCCCGTGGGTGCTCGATAATTTCGGGCCGCCCACGCAGCAGTCGATCGACCCCAAGATCGCCGTCCTGCTCCCGAGCGCCAACGCGGTGTCGAACGAAGCGCGCAACGTCACCGTCGGGATGTACGTGAACGACACCTACAAGCCGCTTCCCAACCTGACCTTCAACGTGGGGGTCCGGTTCGACCGGGAGGCGACCGATTCGTTCGGCTACACCCCCTTCGATCCCGTGACGCAGCGGGCGAATTACGATCGGATTCGACAGCTCGCGGGCAGTGAGACCGGAAAGGATGACAAGCTGCTCGGCAACGATGACGGTCTCTCTTCGTTCGGAGCGGCCTGCGATCCGTTCTTCGATCCCGGGGACGGGAGGTGTCTGAAGAATCCGGTCGGGAAGGCGTTGGAGCTGCAGACTGACCTGCTCAGGCTGGCCCCCTCGCGGCTCACCCAGCATCACCTGGCGACGAGCGTGACCGCGGCGACGCTCGAGAACTTGTTCCCGACGGACATCTTCGATGCGGACGGCAATATCGACCGCGAGGCCCTGTTGCGGCTCGGGTCCGCCTTCATTCAGGAGCGGGAAGCGTTCCGGCTGACCAACAACAACCTGGCGCCGAGGTTGGGCGTCTCGTGGGATCCCTGGGCCGACTCGAAGACCAAGGTCTTCGCCACCTGGAACCGGTTCTTCGACAAGCTCTTCCTGAGCGCCGTGACCCGGGAGGAGGGCCCCGACGCCATCTACAGGTACTACAGGAAGGACGGCACGGGGATCAGCGCCAGCGGCATTCCGAACCTGGGATTCGGCACCCCGATCTCCAAGGCCCCGCCCAGCTACACCATTGTGGACCGTGGTCTTCAGACGCCATTCTCCGATGAGTGGACGATTGGGTTCGAGCGCGAAATCGCCCCCGAGGTCTCCCTGCGGCTGACGTACATCAACAAGAGGTTCCGCGAGGGTCTCCAGGACACGGATATCAACCACTCGCTCCGGTTCGACGGCGAGGGCAAGCCGATTGACCTCATCGGAACCTATCCCCCGGCTGTGGGGGGTCAGAAGCTCAGCCGCGTTCGGGACAACAAGCCCGACCTCTACATCCACAATTTCTTCTTCAACCAGGTCTATTTCCTGGGCAACATCAACGAGGGTCGTTACCGGGGCATCGAGCTGCAACTGACGAAGCGGCTGAGCCGGAAGTGGCAGATGGACGCGTCGTACACCTACAGTCGCGCCCTGGGTGACGCGGAGGATTATCTCTCGGATCTGGGGGACGACCCGGCGACGACGCTCTACGAATTCAGCCGGCTGGACTTTGACCAGCGCCACGTGGTGAAGATGAACTTCGCCACCTTCCTGCCGCGCGACTGGCAGGTGGGGGCGACCGTGGAGTGGAGCTCGGGGCTGCCGTATTCGGTGGTCAGCTTCTTCGGGGCCCTCGACAACTACGACTACCTGCAGCTGCGCCGCCTGTTCGGATTCGTTCCCGAGACCATCGAGAATGTCAATCATGATTTCGAGATCGTCCGCCGCAACACGGGGCAGAACAATGCCTTCTATCTGATCGACGTCCGCGGCGAGAAGGCGCTGGTGCTGGGGCGGTTCAATTCGAAGCTTTTCCTCACGGTCGAGAACCTGCTGAACACCGACGTGCTCGATATCGACACCTACGAGCCCGCCGCCCCCAACCGGAGCGGCCGCCTGCAGCTCGACGCGGATCGGCAGTTCGGCCGGAGGTTCCAGGCCGGCATCCAGTTCGAGTTCTGAGCCGGGCCGCCGGACGGCCCCGGCGCAACGACGCAGACCCGCATCCCCACCGGACCCGGGTCTGCGTCGTTCGTTTTGTTGACAGGCGCGGACCGGCGGGCTAGACTCGCCGGCCACCGCGTCGCATCCGGGACCGATGGGCCTCGTCCTTTACAACACTCTGACCAGGCGCGAGGAGGAGTTCATTCCCCTCCGGTGCGGAGAGGTCCGCATGTATACGTGCGGACCGACCGTCTATGACTTCGCGCACATCGGGAACTTCCGCACCTATCTCTGGGAGGACCTGCTGCGCCGCCACCTCCGGTTCCGTGGCTTCCGCGTCACGCAGGCCATGAACCTGACCGACGTGGACGACAAGACGATCGCCGGAGCCCGGGCCGCGGGGGTCAGCCTGCGCGAGTACACCCAGCGCTTCATCGACACCTTCTTCGAGGATCTCGACACCCTCGGCATCGAGCGCGCCGAGCACTACCCCCGCGCCACGGACCACATCGGGGAGATGGTGGCTCTGGTCAAGCGTCTTCGGGACAAGGGACATCTCTACGACAGCCGCGGGTCCCTCTACTTCAAGATCGCGACCTTCCCCGGCTACGGGAGACTCTCCGGCTGCGACCCGTCCGCCTGCGACGGGCAGGCCCGCGTCGACGTGGACGAATACGAGAAGGACAGCCCGCGCGATTTCGCCGTGTGGAAGGCGCGCAAGGAGGACGAGCCGTTCTGGGACACCGAGCTGGGGCCGGGGCGTCCCGGCTGGCATCTGGAGTGTTCGGCGATGTCCATGAAGTATCTGGGGGAGACGTTCGACATCCACACCGGCGGGGTGGACAACATCTTTCCGCACCATGAGAACGAGATCGCCCAGAGCGAGGCGGCGACCGGCCGGCCGTTCGTCCGCACCTGGCTGCACGCGGCACACCTCGTGGTCGACGGCGAGAAAATGTCCAAGTCGCGCGGCAACTTCCACACCCTGCGCGGTCTGACCGGCCGGGGATACGACCCGCGGGCCATCCGTTACCTGCTCCTGTCGGTGCACTACCGCAAGCCGATCAACTTCACCTTCGAGGCCCTGACCCAGAGCCAGGCGGCGCTGGAGCGGCTCGACGATCTGGCACTCCGCCTGGAGCCGCCGGCGGCCGGGGCGGGCGACGCGGACCTCGCCCGCCGTGCCGCGGAGGCCCGGGCCGCGATCCTCGAGGCCCTCGACGCGGACCTCAACACGGCGGGGGCCCTCGGGCATCTCTTCGATCTGGTGCGCGAGATCAACGCCTCGCTCGACCGGGGGGGCGCCTCGGCGGCGGATGTCCGCGCGGTCCGCGAGGTCCTGTCGGTCTTCGAGGCGATCTTCGGCATCCGCCTGGGGCGCCGGGCGCCGCTCGACCGGGAGGTCGAAGCGTTGATCCGGAAACGGGCCGAGGCGCGCACGCGCCGGGATTTCGCGGAGGCCGACCGGATTCGCCGCGAGCTGCAGGCCCGTGGCGTCGTCCTGGAGGACACCCCGGCGGGGACCCGCTGGAAGCTCGGGCGGCCCGAACCCGCGACGGGCCATTGACGGATCCGTGACCGGCTGATCCCGATCGACGTTCCTCCTAAACCCGCGCCCCCCCTGATCGGTCCAATCGACCGAGGAGGCGATGGACACCGCCCCCGGACGACCCGAAAGCGACGCGAGCCTGGTGGCACGGTTCCAGGGCGGTGACGAGGGGGCCTTCGACCTGCTCGTCGTCCGTCACCGTGAGGCGATCTACCGCCTGGCCCGCCGGATCGCAGGCAACCACGCGGACGCGGACGACGTGGCCCAGGAGGCGTTCCTGCGCGCCTACCGGGGCCTCCGGAGGTTCCGGGGCGAGGCGGCGTTCCGCACCTGGCTGACGCGGATCGCGATCAACCTGGCGGTGAAGCGGCCGGGATCGGTGGCGACCGTATCGCTTCAGGAGACCGCGACCCCGGTGGCGAACGCGGAGGGGGTGGAGGCGCTCCTCCGGCGGCAGGTCCGCGGCGCGGTCGATGCCCTGCCGCGGCGTCAGCGCCAGGTGATGGTGCTCAAGGCGTATGGCGGGATGACGTTCGGGGAGATCGCGGCTGCGGCCGGCATGTCGGTCGGGACCGCGAAGGCGACCTTCTTCCAGGCGGTGCAGAAGCTCCGGGGAAGGCTCGCGGGCCCGCCGGAAACGCGGGTCAGGAGGGCGGGATGAACGAGCCGCGGAATCGATCGACATCCGGCGCCGGGGCGGGGCCGGGCTGCGGTGTCAGCCGCCGGGATGTGGGTCCGTTCGTCGCCGGTGAACTGCCGGAACCCGACCGGCGCAGGCTGGAGAGCCATCTCCGGGGCTGCGCGGGCTGCACCGCGGAGGCGGCTCTCCTGCGCCGCCTCCTGCAGGCCGTGGCCGCCGGTGAGCCGCAGGAGCCCGGTCCGGTCTACTGGGAGGCGTTCGGCCCCCGCCTGCGCCGCCGACTCGAAGCGGACCGGCGGCGCCGGACGCGGGCGACGCGTTGGGGAATCGCCGCCGCGGTGCTCCTGGCCGCCGGTCTCGCCGCCGAGGGTGGACGGTCCTGGTGGGGCCGCCGCCCGGCCCCCGGGCCGGTCGCCCGCGAGGTGGCCGCTCGGGCGACGCTGGAGGAGATCGCCCGCGCCGAGGCGCGTCTCGACGACCTGCTGCGGGCGGCGGTCCGGGCCCGCACAGGGGGGACGCTGCGCGCGGTCGAGGACGAGGTGGCCGCCGACGACCCGCTGGCACTGGAGGACGATCTGATCCGGCTTTCGGCACCGGAGCGGGCCGGGTTGCTGCGCCGGATGACGTCGGACGAAGGATGAAGGGCGTCCCGCGTCCGGACGCCGGGACCCGTCATGGAGGTGGAGGCATGAGGAGCAGCCAACGCATCGGAAGGGCCTGGGGGGCGATCCTGCTGATCGTCCTGTCCTGCGGTCCGGTGGCGGCGCAATCGCCGCGGCCGCCGGCGAGGGAGGGTCCGGGCGCCCCGGAACCCGAAGTGAGACCGGAGGCCCCCCCCACGCCCGAGGAGATCCGCGAGGCGATGGAGGCCCTCCTGATCGCCCGTCTCAAGCGGGTCCTGAGCCTGTCGACCGGACAGGAGGAGCGGGTCGTTCCGCGCGTGCGGGAGCTTCTCGAGACGCGTCGGGAGCATGCCGCCAGGCGGCGCGCGGCCGCCCGCCGGCTGCGCGCCCTGGCCGGAGACGAGACCTCGGACGATGCGGAGATCGAGCGTCGCCTCCGCGACTTCCGCGTTCTCGAACGCGAGGATCGGGAGCGGGACGAACGGCTGCGGGCCGCGATCGGCGCCGAGCTGACGCCGCGCCAACACGCGCGCTGGTTGTTCTTCGAGGAGCGGTTCCGGCGTCTGATGCAGCGCCGCCTCCGGGATGCGATGGCCGGGAGCCGACCTCCCGGACCGCCGGGAGAGGTGCGTCCGCCGGGGGGGCGCCGCGGGGCACAAGCCCCCGGACGGCCGGGATCCCCCGGGGAGCGCTTCCGGTCCGAGCCTTCGGAGTGGGACGGGGAGGACGACCTCGACCCCCTGCCCGAGGACGAGTGAGCGCGCCTGCGACCGCCGTCGCCGAGAACCCTCCGGGTTACGGAGGCGGCGGCCGGAAGGACGGCATCGGCGAGTCCGCACGCCTCGGACGGCGGGGCGAGGAGGCCGCGGCACGCTGGCTCGAAGCGCGGGGCATGCGGATCCTGGCCCGGTGCTTCCGGGTCCGGGGCGGGGAGATCGATCTCGTCGCCCGCGACGGCTCCACCCTGGTGTTCGTCGAGGTGAAGAGCCGCTCCGGGCTCTCCTTCGGCCGTCCGTCGGAAGCGGTCGATCGGCGCAAACGGGCCCGCCTGGTGCGGGCCGCCGCCCTCTACCTCATGGCGCATGGCGGGGACGAGCGCGCCTGCCGCTTCGACGTCATCGAGGTCGTCGCCGATCCCACGGGACGCCTGTCGGTGCGCCACCTGCGCGACGCCTTCGACGCCACGTGAGGCCGGCGGGCGACCTCCCGACCGCCGGCCGGCCACCCGGCGTCCGTTCTTGACAGCCTCCGGAGGGGGTCGCTATAGTCCGTGGGCCGTCAGTGCTCCGGACGGTCTGAGCGGGAATAACTCAGTGGTAGAGTGCAACCTTGCCAAGGTTGAAGTCGCGGGTTCGAATCC
>JBOGOE010000253.1:0-10520 GCA_050747445.1 Candidatus Polarisedimenticolia bacterium
CCCCCGCCGGGGACGGGGCCGGCGCCTCGCGCGGCCGCCAACGCCGATCGAGCGTGCCGCCGCCCGCTGCGGATCTCGACCGGGTGCACGACGGACCAGCGTCGCGGTGCGGTCACCGGGGTTCGTCGTGGGGGTGCGGGCGGGCGCACGGGGCTGCGCCGCGCGGGGCAGTCCCGTGCGCCCGCCCCGCGCGTCGGGCGTGCTAGGATGCGCGGCACTAGAGCATGACGAAGGCAATCTCGGCGTGGCTTGCGGGACTGTTGATCCGGTCGGGAAAACCCAACCGTCCGACGTTCCTGCTGTTCCTCCTTGTCCTCGTTTCCCCCGTGATCCTGGTGGCGGCGCTCGGCTATGCGGAGATCGACCGGGACCTGACCGCGCTCGCGCTGCAGCGCCGGGAGTCGCTGGCATTCCTCGCCGCGGCCACGCTCAAGGCGGACCTCGACCGGCTGCGGGACATCGGCGTGGCGCTCGGGACGCGCGTGCGCTTCCGCGAGCTGGTGGGACGCGGACGGTGGGAGGAGGCGATCGCGATCCTCGAGCACGTCCCCGCCGATTTCCCGTTCATCGAGCAGGTCTTCCTGGCCGATGCGGCGGGTATCCTCAAGACCGACACCCCCGCGCTGCCGGGCGTCCGGGGCGCCCGCTTCGCCCACCGGGACTGGTACCGGGGCGCGATGGAGACCGGTCAGGCCTACGTGAGCGAGATCTACCGGAGGACCGCGCAACCGCAGCGCACCGTCCTGGCGGTCGCCTACCCGGTGCGGGCCGGCGACGGCGCGATCGCGGGGATCCTGGTCCTGCAGGTGCGGCTGGCACGGCTCCTCGACTGGACGCGGCAAGTGGACCTCGGTCAGGAGGGCACCCTCTATCTCGTCGACCGGAAGGGGCATCTCGCGGCCCACTCCTCGCGCGATGTCGAGACCGAGCTGCTGGACCTTTCGGAGCGGGCTCCCGTGCGGCGGGCGCTGCGCGGCGAGCGCGGCACCTCCATCGAGAGCGGGGACGAGGGCGGCGCGCCGCTCGTCGCCTCGGTCCAGGTCGTGCCCGACTACGGGTGGGGGATCGTGGCGGAGCAACCGGCGCACGCGGCGTTCGCCGAACGGGACCGGGCCCTGCGCCGCCTCCTCGCGGCCTGCCTCCTCATCCTCCTGCTTTCGGCGGCGCTCGGGGTCCTGCTGCTGCGGGCCCTGGTCGAACGGAGGGCGGCGGAGGAGCGCATCGCCGCGCTTAACGAGCGTCTGGCGCGCCGCGCGGCCGAGCTCGACGTCTCCAACCGCGAGCTGGAGGCGTTCAGCTATTCCGTGTCCCACGACCTGCGGGCGCCGCTGCGGGCGATCGACGGATTCAGCCATGCCCTCGAGGAGGCGTGGGGCGCGCGGCTCGACGACGTCGCCCGCCGCCACCTCGAGCGGGTGCGCGCCGCGGCGCAGCGCATGGGCCGCCTGATCGACGACCTCCTCAGCCTGTCCCGCCTCGGCCGGGCCGGGATGCGGCGGGCGCGCGTCGATCTCAGCGCCATCGCGGGGCGGGTCGCGGGTGAGCTCAGGCGCGGCGAGCCGGACCGCCGTGTCGATCTCCTTATCGAGGCCGGGCTGGTCGCGGAGGGGGACGAGGGGCTTCTGACGATCGTCCTGGAAAACCTCCTGGCCAACGCCTGGAAGTTCACGCGCCGGCAGGAGGCCGCCCGGATCACCTTCGGCGCGACGCGCGACGGCGGCGTTCCAGCCTACTATGTCCGGGACAACGGCGCGGGGTTCGACATGGCCTACGCCGGACAGCTGTTCGGGGCCTTCAAGCGCCTGCATGGCGAGACCGAATTCGAGGGGACCGGGATCGGGCTGGCGATCGTGGCGCGCGCCATCCACCGCCACGGGGGCAGGGTCTGGGCCGAGGCCGCGGTCGATCGGGGAGCGACGTTCTACTTCACCTGCGCGGCGCCTCAGGGAGGGCGATTGTGAGCAAGTCGATTCTTCTGGTCGAGGACAATCCGGACGACGAGGAGCTGACCCTGATGGCGCTCCGGAAGCACCACATCGCCAACGAGGTCGTGGTGGCGCGCGACGGGGCGCAGGCGCTCGACATCCTGTTCGGCGCGGCGCCGGCGGCCGCGCCGGCCGGCGCCCGCCCGGAACCGGGGGAGCTGCCGGAGGTGGTGCTGCTCGATCTGAAGCTGCCGAAGGTGGACGGCCTCGAGGTGCTGCGCCGGGTGCGGGCGGACCCGCGGACGCGTCTCCTGCCGGTGGTCATCCTGACCTCGTCGGCGGAGGACGCCGATCGTCTCGCCGGTTACGCGCTCGGCGCCAACAGCTACGTCCAGAAGCCGGTCGATTTCGTGGAGTTCGCCGACGCGGTGCGCCAGCTGGGTCTCTACTGGCTGGTGCTCAACATGCCGGCGCCCGCCGGCAAGGGTTGAGAGCGGACGCTGCCGCCCGGCGTCACGGCAGCACGGCGAGCACCCGCGCCGGCCCGCCGGTGCCGCCGCCGATCTTCATCGGCAGCGCCACCAGGGCGGCCCCCGCCGGCGGCAGCCGTTCCACGTTGTCGAGGTTCTCCAGAGTGTAGATGCCGGAGGCCGCCAGCACCTGGTGGGCGGGGAAATCGCGTGACGGCCCCGGGTCGATGCTCGCCGTGTCGATGCCGGCCCCGGCGATCCGGCGGGTGGCGAGGTAGCGGGCCCCCTCCGCCGACAGTCCGGGGAAGTGGAGACGCGTCGCATCGCCCGGGGTGTCGTCACCCAGGTAGCGCTTCGCGTCCGGCCAGCGCACCCCCCATCCGGTGAACAGGACCACGATCGCCCCCTCCGGGATCGCGCCGTGGCGCGCCTCGAAGGCGCGGATCTCCGCCTCGGTGACCGCATGGTCCGGGTCGGCGGCGCAGGCTTCCCGCACGTCGAGGACGAACAGAGGTCCGACCAGGGCGCCGATCGGGATCCGATCCGTGGTCGCGCCCCCCTCCGCGAAATGGTACGGTGCGTCGAGGTGCGTGCCGCCGTGCTCGCTGGTGCACAGGGAATTCGACGCATAGAAGGAACCCGACGGCGTCCGTCCCGCGGCGTCCACCGTCAGCCGGAATCCTCCCGAAGCCGGCCAGTAGAGGGTCGAGGCGTCGTAGGAGTAGGAGAGGTCGAGCAGCCTCTCCGCGGGCGCCCGCGCCAGCAGCTCGGCGGCGCCGGGCAGGGGAGGGGGAGGCGGGCCGGTGCAGGCGGCGATCGAGAACGCGGCGGCCACCGCGATGCCGGTGACCGCGCGCCGTCCGGCGGGCCGGTCCTCTGGGCGGGCGCGCATGGCCCGTATAATACCCGGACCCCGGGGGGACCCCGCGTGCCGATCCTGAGCTTCGACCGATTGCGCAAGACCTACGCGACCACCGTGGCGGTCGACGACGTGTCGTTCGAGGTCGGGCCCGGCACGGTGTTCGGCCTGCTCGGACCCAACGGCGCCGGGAAGACCTCCCTCCTCCGGATGCTCATGGGGATCACCGAGCCCGATGGGGGGCGCATCCTCCTCGACGGCCGGCCGATCGGGCGGGCCGACCGCGATCGGATCGGCTACCTCCCCGAGGAGCGGGGTCTGTACCGGAAGGAGAGGGTGCTCGACGTCCTGATCTATTTCGGCCGGCTCAAGGGGCTCGACGGGCGCACCGCGCGCCGGCGCGCCCTCGACGGCCTCGACCGGATCGGTCTCCTGGAGGCGGCGCCGCGCCGCGTCGACGAGCTGTCGAAGGGGAACCAGCAGAAGGTCCAGATCGCGGCCACCCTGCTGCACCAGCCGGACCTGCTGGTCCTCGACGAGCCGTTCTCCGGTCTCGATCCGATCAACACGGTCCTGGTGAAGGAGATCCTGACGGAGCGCAGCGGGGCCGGTGCCGTGGTGATCCTGTCGACGCACCAGATGCCGCTGGTCGAGACGCTGTGCGGGCGGGTGGCGATGATCGACCGCGGCCGCCTCGTCCTGTACGGCGATCTGGAGGAGATCCGCGCCCGCCACGGCGAGCCCTCGGTCCTCCTGGACGCCGGCGGCGATCTCCTCGGGCTGCCGGTGGTGGCGCGGGTGGAGCCGCGGGGGGCGCTGCGGCGGGCGGTGCTGCGCGCAGGCGCCCGGCCGCGCGACCTTCTCGATCTCCTGATCGCGCGCCATATCCCGGTGGAGCACTTCGAGGTGTACAAGACCCCGGTGGAGGAGATCTTCGTCCGCCTCGCCGGCCGCGGGGGGGCGGCGTGAACAAGGTGCGCGTGGTCGTGGCGCGCGAGTTCCTGTCGACGGTGCGTCGCACGTCGTACCTGATCGTCACCTTCGGGATGCCGTTCTTCGCGGCCCTCTACTTCGCCCTGGTGGCGTTCGTTCCGACCTACTTCATGATGAGGAGCGCGGCGGCCAAGAAGGAGGTCGGCCTGGTCGATCGCGCCGGCGTCGTCCGCTTCGAGGAGGCGGCGGCGTTGCAGCGCGAGTCCGAGGAGGCCCGCCGCGCCCTCAGGGAGCGGGCGGAACGGTTCTCCTCCGGCTGGAGGGCCGGGGGGATGGGGTCCTCCATTCTCGACGGGGCCACGGCGCCCGTGAGGTTCCGTCTCTTCGAGTCGCGCGAGGCGGCGCTCCGGGCGCTGCGCGCCGGAGAGATCGAACGGATCTTCGTGGTGCCGGAGGATTACCTTGCGACCGGGTCCATCGAGACCTACCAGCCGGACGAAGAGGGGTTCGGGCTCGGCAAGGTCCCCGGCCGCGGCGCCCTGGCGCGTCTGCTCGCCCGCTCGCTCCTCTCGGGGCGGCTGGCCGATGCCGAGCGCGCCCGGGTGGAGGAACCGGTGGACACCGAGGCCGGCGTGACCTGGGTGGTGGCGGCGGACGGAACCGTTACCCCGATCGACCGGTTCGGACGGGTGGCGCGGCTGGCGATCCCGGGGGTATTCGGCATCCTGCTGCTGATGTCGCTGATGACCAGCGCCGGGTACCTGTTGCAGGGGGTGAGCGAGGAGAAGGAGAACCGCGTCATGGAGGTGATCCTCTCTTCCGTCAGGCCGCACGAGCTGCTGTTCGGCAAGCTCCTCGGTCTCGGCGCGGCCGGGTTGCTGCAGCTCGTGGTCTGGGTCACGGTCACCAGCCTGGCGACGGGCGCCGTCGCGGCCGCCGCCCTGGCGCTCCTCGATCTGAAGCTGTTCCTCTCCTGCTTCGCGTTCTTCGCGCTGGGGTTCCTGCTGGTGGGGAGCCTGATGACCGGGACCGGGGCGCTCGGCACCAACGCCCGCGAGAGCCAGCAGTTCGCCGCCCTCTGGTCGATTCTGACCGTGGTGCCGCCCGCGGTGACCTGGATGACGGTCCTGGACGAGCCGAATGGCGGGCTGGCGCGGGCCCTGGGGTGGTTCCCGCTCACCGCGCCGATCACGATGATGATGCGGCTGGCGACCGGCAAGGTCCCGGCCTGGGACGTGGCGGTCTCGATGCTCCTGATGGTCGCAGGGATCTATCTTGCGGTCCGGCTGGCGGCCGCCCTGTTCCGGCTGGGGCTCCTGATGTACGGCAAGCGTCCCACCGTGCGCGAGATCCTCCGCCAGCTGCGCCACGCCTGAGAGACCCGCCCGTGCGCCGCCGGCGCCGGACCGGCGCCCGATCGCCCCGCGCCGCGGCCGCCCCGCCGCGCCAGGGGGACAGATTGAGTTCCCTGGCGGCGAGGTAGAGAAAGATCGTCGCCATGGAATCCTGCTCGGCCCCGGAGGTGTTGTCGTACTCGCTGACCACCTCGTAGTCGTGGTCGCGCCGCACCCCCAGGCCCTCGCGGCTGCTGAAGTCCTGAACCTCCGCCAGACCGATCCGGTCCGGAAGATTGTGCGCCAGGCTCCTCACGACCGTGGCTCCCGCCGTCAGGTCGCGCAGCTCGATCGCCGTGGCGAACGGGTGCAGGTGGACCGCCGCGTAGTGCAGCGTCGTGTCGTACGGCAGGTCGAGCAGGCGGGTGACGTAGGTCCGGTTCACCTCCGGCCCCGGAGGGAGGACCCAGTGGCCGGTGAAGGAGCGGCCGGACGGGTCGGTCAGGAGCGAGGCGAACGGGCTCCTCACGTCCTGTCCCACGAGACAGCTCTCCGCGTGCTCCCCCGCCGCCTCGTCCGCCGGCACGCCGTACAGGCCGTCGCGCCCCTCCAGGAGCTTCATCCCGAACACCGCCCGCGGCACCAGCGGCGTCAGCGGCTCCCCGAGGTCGGCGTCACGCACGAACTCGATGCTAATCCGGTGCCGGATCTCGAACGGGTCGCCCGTGGCGTTGTGGTTGAGGACCTGGGTCGTCAGCTGCAGCGTCTGGTCGGACAGGACCGGCACGCCGAAACCGTCCGGAAGGCGGGCCGACATCTGTCCCTGCGCCAGGCTGAACAATCGGCCCCCCGACGGCTGCAGCCGATCGGGGAACAGGTGCAGGTTGCCCGGGCCGGGACGGATGCTCAGGTTGGTGTGGCACATGAACTCCTGGGACACGCGGGAGGCGCCGTCGGGCCCCGCCATGACCGCGTCGAACGCCGTGATCCAGAGAAGCCCGGGTTCGCCGCCGTCCATCTCGAAGCGGTGGACGCTGTACGGTCCGCGCATCGACCGGTAGATCCGGTCGATGGTGTAGGTGGGGGAGAGAATGACTTTCTGAAAGACCGGCACGCCGTTCCGGGTGGCGATCCTGCGGACCGGTTCCTCGACGGGGACCATGCGGGCCGGTCCCCGGTCGCCGTGGCAGGCGACGCTCAGGAATCCCAGGAGTGCGGACGACAGGAACCGGTGAGTGTCGGAGTCCATCACTGCGGCGCCGCGCCGGGGGCAGGTCCGGGGGGCGGCCGATGGACGGAAAGGTACGGTGAAGCCGGGGAGGCTTCAACCGGAGATTGGGAGGACCCTCCGGGAATCGTGACGCGTTCGTAATCCGGGCGCGGGTTTTCAGGAGCCGCCGCGGGGAACCGCCTCCGCCGCCTGCCGGGCGGTCTGGAGGGCGGCGGTGGCCGCGGCCAGCCGGGCGGCGACCGTCTTCTCCTGCGCCGCCGCCAGCGCCGGGTCGCGGTCCTTGATCCCCTGGGCGACCCCGGGGAAGACCCAGGCCTCGTACCCCGTGGTCAGGCCCGGGGCGTAGATCGCGTGCCGGAACCAGGGGCGTCCCGGGAGCCCCTGCGGGTCGAGAAAGGACCGTTCCACCTGGACCAGCGCCTGGTTCAGACGCCGGCGGGCGGCGTCCGCGGCGCCGGTCTCGCCGGCGGTCCGGGGCGATTCCTCGAGACGGACCAGGACGGCGTCGAGCGCGGCGCCGGCATCCGCGAAGGCGCCGACCGCGCGTTCCAGGTCGGCCAGGTCCGGGACGATCGCCGGTCCCTTCTTCGCCTCCAGCCCCTCGGCCGAGCCGGTCCGGGGGGCGATCGGTCCGGCCCGGGACGCCTCCCAGATCCGCCGTTCGCGGATCGCCCGCTGCCGCATCAGATCCAATTCGCGTCTCAGGGCGCGGCCGTACGGGGCGAACCGGAACGGCACCACCTCGGCCGAGGCCAGCCGCATCGCCAGAAGGCCGTACAGTCGGGCGGCCACCGCGTGATAGAGGAACTCCGGATCGCCGAACTTCTCCATCCAGAAGAAGTCGTCGTAGATCGAATGGTAGACGCCATACCCCCCCTCGAAGGTGAAGTCGAGGCTGGGGACGCCGGCGTGGTCGAGAAACGCGGTGAAGTCGGAGCCCGATCCGAGCGCCCCCAGGTGGGGCTCGAACCGCTCGGCGGCCCGTTCCGGCACCGCCGGCTCGCCGCGCGCCCAGACCCGCTGCAACCGGCCGCGCCAGGCATCGAGCAACGTCCCCCCCGCCTTCGGCTCGTCGAGATCGCCGGCGACTTCCAGCAGAAGGTCGCGCAGCGACGGCACGCCGCCGGCATCCAGGTCGGGTCCCGTGACCGCCGAGTCGAGATTGACATAGGCGACGGCATTCTTCTGCAGGGCCGCCAGCCGATCCTCCACCCACTCGGTCGAGCCGAGGAGGGCGTACTCCTCGCCGTCCCACGACGCCAGGACGATCGTCCGGCGCGGCTTCCAGCCGGCCCGGAGGGCCGCCGCCAGACCACGGGCGGTCTCCAGGAACGCCGCGGTGCCGGAGTTGGGATCGACGGCGCCATAGGTCCAGGCGTCGCGGTGGTTGCCGAGGACCACTTCCTGATCCGCCTCGGCGCCCCCCGGAATGGTGGCGATGACGTTGTCGATGGGGCGGACGGCGTAGTCCATCTCGACGTTCATCTCGAGCGCCGCCGGACCGGGGCCGAAGTGGTAGGCGAACGGCAGCCCCCCCTGCCAGTCGTCCGGCACCCGCTCCCCCTGCAGGACCTTCAGGATCTTCGCCGCCTCGCCGTACGACAGCGGCAGGGAGGGGATGCGGGGGATCCCCTCGAGCCCGGCCTGCGGCAGGCGCCGCGCCCCCTTGGTGGAGGCCCAACCGGGGGTCGTCGGATCGCCGGGGCTGTAAGACAGAAAGCGCACCGAACCGCGCTGCAGCGCCGACGGCGGCCGCATCGGTCCGTCGGGATAGACGTCCCCCTTCATGAAGCCGTCGTCCGCCGGGTCGCTGTAGATGACGACCCCGGCCGCCCTCCGGTCCTGCGCCTCCTTCACCTTCAGGCCGCGGAACACCCGGCCGTAGCGCACCAGGACGATCCGACCGGCCACCGGCAGCCCCGAGGCCTCCAGCCGCTCGAAGTCCTCGCGCGTGCCGTAATTCGCGTAGATCACCTGGGCGCGCGCCTTCCCCGAGGCGCCGTAGCCGTGGAAGCCGGGGAAGGCGTCCGGGCTGAACGAGTCCTTGTCGCGCGCGAATCCCTCCTCGCGCAGCGACAGCTCCTCCGCGTGCGGCTCGACCAGCCGCAGCGCCACCGATTTCGGATGGTTCAGCAGCACCTCGTAGGTGTTGAGATCCGCCTTGAGTCCGAACTCGCGCAGCCGATCCCGCACGTACTCGGCGGACTTCCGACCCTGCGGCGTCCCCGCCACGTGCGGTTCTTCGGTGAGGGCCCGCAGCCAGGCGCGCGCCCGATCGGGGGCCGGCACCGCCAGGAACGCCGCCTCCGCCTCCTGCTGCGCGGCGCGTCCCACGGCGGTGAAGCCGAGACGGGGGCGGGTGCGCGGGGCCGGGGCGCCGCCCTCCGCGGACAGGCCGGCCGCGCCGGTCGCGATCACGACGAACAAGGCCGCGGCCGCCCGGACGCCCGCGGCGGACCGATCGTTCATCCTCAAGGATCGATGGCGCGACATGACTCCCTCCCGAAAAACCATCCGCGGTTCCCCGGATCGGACGACGCGGGGTGCGTGTGTTGACCGGCCGCGTGCCGTGGCCGGAAGCGCAGGAACAGGTGAAACGACTCGGGGCGTTCGCCATAGAAGGAGCGGAGGGCGCGCGGGATCCCGTAGATCGACGCGTCGGCGCCGAGACCGAGGCTCCAGCCCCCGACGTCGAGCAGGTCGCGGGTGAACCCCAGGGTCGCGGCGCGCGCGGAGAAGAACCCGATTCCGGCCGCCTCGAAGATCGCCTCCTGGACCGGGTCGCGGGCGAACAGCTCGTTCCGATCCAGCCGCTCGATCCGCCCGAACAGGTGGTTGCGTCCGGCGCTCCAGACCCCTTCCGCGAGGTACGAATCGAGCGCCGGGGCGCCCGGGGAGCGGTTGCGCCCCCAGACGATCCCGGCGGCGACGCCGCCGCGAGGGGAAGGGCCCGCGTACAGGACCGAGGCGGTGGTGCGGGTGACGTCCACCGGGTCGTGGGATTCCGGCTCCTCCAGCCGGCCGCGCGACAGTTGCACGGCGAAGCGGGGCGAGGGGCGCCAGGTGAGACGCCCGGACCAGGAGTCGATCCCGCCCTGGTCGATGTTCCAGCGCTCGTCGTCCGGCTCCTCGCCGTGAAAACCGCTCGCCTCGAAGCGGATCGTGCCGTGGTCCCACCCGGCGGTCACCACGTCCGAGGCGATGTGGGTCGAGTCCTGCAGGTGATGACCGAGGACCGCCGACGGGTTCTCGGCGTTGCCGGCGCGGTGCGGAAAGGCGACCGGACCGAGGGCCGGGTCGCCGATCGGAGCGGCGTACAGGTAGAAGGTCGAACGGCGGCCGGCCGGAACGGCCCAGGCGAGCGCCAGCTCCATGAACAGGTCGTGCGGGTGCTGCCCGTCGACGATCGGCACGCCGTCGTGTTCCTCGCCGGTCTGGAGCAGGAGCGGGTAGAAGCCGTCGCGGATGGTCGCGGGATCGAGACTGAGCATGGCGCGCAGCATCAGGGCGCCGCGACCGGCGCGGCGCAGCCCCGACGCCATGAACCAGTTGGCGGAGTAGATCTCGTCCCCGCCGCGCGGCCCGCTCTGCGCCGCCCCGACGACGAAGACGTTGCCGTGGAACATCAGGCTCCAGGCCCCCGGCCGGTGCGGCATCGGGTGCATGGGCGCCGCGGCCGGGTGGACCGAGGTCCCCGAGGCGAACTCCGACAGCAGGGCGGCCGCGCGGCCCGCGGCCGGTCCCGCCTCCGAGCCGGCCGCCTTTCCG
>JBOGOE010000254.1:0-3638 GCA_050747445.1 Candidatus Polarisedimenticolia bacterium
TCGCGCGGCTCGTCCCCGGGGGAGACCGGGGTCTCCCGCCGGGACAGGCTCCACAGGTCGGGGTCGCCGGGATAGGTCATCTCCGTCCCCGCGACCCCGACGACCGTCACGCTCTCCCCGTCCAGCCGCAGGGTCCGGCCCACGATGTCCGGGTCGCCGCCGAACCGCCGCCGCCAGAAGGCGTGTCCCAGCACCGCCACGCGGTCGCCGGCGTCGGCGTCGCCGAACGCCCGTCCCAGGGCGATCGGGGGGCCGAGCGTCCGGAAGAAACCGGCGCCCGCCTCGATGCCGACCAGCCGCTCGGCGTCCCCCCGGCCGGTCAGGGCCGGCGACGACCAGCGGAACGCCGCCATGCTCTCGAAGACTTCGTTGGCGTCCTGCCAGTCGAGAAAATTGGCGGGCGCGACCGAGTTCCTGTCCCACCCCTTGACCAGGTTGGTCTCGTAGATCCGCACCATCCGTTCCGCGTCCGGGTACGGCAGCGGGCGCAGGAGGAGGGCGCTGACCACGCTGAAGATGGCGCTGTTGGCGCCGATGCCGAGCGCCAGGGCGAGGATGGCGATCGAGGTCGTCCCGGGGTTCCTGCGGAGCATCCTTACGGCGAACGCCAGGTCCCGCCTCAGGCCGTCCATCGGACCCCCCGGCGCTCCTCGCCCCTATCGCGCCCCGCCGCCCGGCGGCGCGGGGGAGCGGTCGTCCGGCGGCACCAGGGGCTCGATGCCGGGCGGCATCCCCGCCGGGTCCGGCCCGCCGGGCGGCAGCTCGGCGGGCGGCAGGACCGGCTTGCCGGAGGCGTCCTTCCAGAGGGTGAAGGTGTAGAAGATGATCCGGTCGGGGCCGAGACGGGCGTCGGCGACCTGGGTCATGTCGCCGGTCGGGTAGCGGGCGATGAGATAGCGCAGCACCTCGGCGAAGGGGCGGGCGTTCTCCACGACGAAGGTGGCGGTGCGCGGCAGCCCGATGATGGTGTCGAGATCCAGGTGGCTCGGGTCGGAGATCAGGTAGACGTCCGTGCGGTCGCCGATGAAGTAACGCAGCGCGTCGACCCGCAGCGTGTGCAGCACGTACACCAGCGGCCCGGGCTGCAGGGAGCGCACGAACATCCCCATGATCGTCTGGGTCGAGCCGAAGTGCTGCATCGCCTCTTCCGAGGCGCCCGCGCGCACGAAGTAACGCTGGTAGCCGGCGACCGCCCCCCAGCCCGCGAGGGCCACGAGCACCGCGCCGCCGGCCCACGCCGTCAGCGGCCGGCGGATCGCCGCCAGCGCGGCGTACAGGCGCGCCCCGAACAACCCTGCGCACAGGGCGATCCAGGGGACGTCGATCAGGAGACGCGTCAGGCTCGGCCCCGCCCAGCCGACGGTGAGCACGGTGGCGGCGACGCACAGGACCACCAGGGCGCAGGCGGGGTCCGGCCGGCGGGCGGCGAATCCGCGCCACGCGGCGTACAGCAGACCGAGCGTGGCGAGCGCCGCCGCGACGGCGGTCTCGGGCTCCACCGCCGTCAGCCCGAACACCGTGCTGACGCCGTCGCTGATGAACGCCTCGTTCTGGATCACCGCGTAGCGGGCCGGGAAGTAATTGACGAGGGACAGCGCGTGCAGCAGGTTCAGGCCGTAGTTGGCGCGCGGCGTCACCAGGGTGGCGTAGGCGCCGCGCGCCAGGAAACCCACCAAACCGAGCCCCGAGGTCAGGGCGATCCCCGCCAGGACGGCGACCGCGACGCCGGCGCCCGCCAGGAACGGGCGCGTCAGGAGCCGGCGCAGACGCGGCGCTCCCGCCTCCCACAACGGCCGCGCCAGCACGAAGATCGCCATGGCGATCGGCACGGCGCGATACGAGGTGTAGGTCCAGAACCCCAGCCCGCATGCCAGACCCCACGCCAGATGGTCGATCCACCCGCCGCGCTCCAGCGCCCGCAGGAACAGCCAGACGGTCACGACGGCGAACAGGGGGGCGAGACACGAGCGCAGCCCGACGCGGCTGTACAACAGGTGCCATGGGGACACCGTCAGGAAGAACGCGGCCAGGAAGGCCGCGAGCCAGCCGAACCGCGCGCGCGCGAACAGGGTGAGCGCCAGCACGGTCAGCGTCCCGATCAGGATCGAGACGCTCCGGAGCGGCAGGATCTGGTCGATCAACCCGGAGGGATCGTTGAGGACCCGGGGCTGCAACCCGAAGACCGCGGGCATCGCCCGGAGGATGTTGAGCAGGAGGCCCGGCCGGGCGTACGCCCCCGCCGCCAGGTAATGGAACATCGTTTCCCGGTTGAGACCGCGCTCGGTCAGGCTCCTGAACTCCCGTCCGGCGCGGATGTCGCGCACCTCGAGGGCGTTGATCGCCTCGTCGTTGTTCAGCCCCCACGGGATGGTGTCGATCCGGTGCAGACGGAGAGAGAGGGCGGCGACGATCAGGAGGGCGACCAGCCCCCACTCGAGCCCGGGCGCAAGGGGCCGGAGTCCGCCGGCGGGAGCGGCGGCCGGCGATCCGGGGGGAGTCGCCCGCAGCACCGCGTCCCCCTCGGGGTCGTCGCGGCGCCACCGGAGCAGGACCAGCAGGAGGGCCGCCGCGGCCGCCACGTAGAGCGCGGCCCCCGGCAGGACGCCGCGGTACAGACCGTAGGGACGGTGCGCGATCAGGCATTGTCCGGCGATCGCCAGAAGCGCCGCCAGCGGCATCCCGATCGCGGCCGGCAACCCGAAGGGGGCGCGCCGCGCGCCGCCCGGTTCCTCACGTCTGGCCACCCCGTCCCCCCGCGGCACCCGGTCGCCGCGCGCCATCGCCCTCGCTCAGTCGATATAGCCGAGGGATTTTAGTCGGGCGCGGATCTCCTCGTCCAGAACCACCTCGTCCCGTGGCGCCAGCGGGATCCTCCAGAGATAGAAGCCGAGATCCCGGCCGGGCTCGTGCGCCGGCCGCTCGAAGGCCGCCTCCGAGGCGGGGTCCCCCCCCAGGGTGAACGGGACGTGGGGCGGCTGGACCCGCCGCCCGCCCAGGAAGATCCGCTCCGGCGACGGGCGGCCGTCGACCGACAGGTGGAACTCGACCGGCGCCTCGTAGGGGGCGGTCGTGAACATGAGCCCGCTCTCCCCCTTCTGGCCGTCGTCGACGAAGAACAACGTGTCGCTGTGCTCCAGGCGGTAACGCCCCCTCTCCTGGAACAGCGGCACGACGGTGCGGAAGCTCCCCCTGGTCCGGACCACGCCCTCGAACCGGTGTCGGCGGCCGTCGCCGTTCCAGCGCAGGTTCCAGCCTCCGGACAGGAAATCCACCGTCGCGAACATCGTCTGCGACAGGCGCCGTGTCTCTTCGGACCGGCTGCCCGCCAGATCGCGCCTCTCGCGCGGGTCGGCTGCGAGGTCGTACAGCTCCCAGGTGTTGTCGTCCATGGACCGGATCAGCTTCAGCGGCCCCTCGCGCACGGTCTTGCGGAAAGCGTTCAGCCGGCTGGTCTCGCTGACCAGCGGCCGGAGCGGGTCGGGGCCGGCGGGCCGGCCGGTAACGGCATCCCCGGCCACGGCGGCCCCGCCGGGGATCGCGCCGGGAACCAGCGCGCGCAGGCTCCCGGGAAGGAGCGGCACGAGGCTGCGGCCGCCCGCCCCCGCCGGCGGCTCGCCGGCGGCCGCCAGGTCGAGGAT
>JBOGOE010000255.1:0-17385 GCA_050747445.1 Candidatus Polarisedimenticolia bacterium
CCGCGCGGCTCCGCCGCGGCGCCCTCGTCCCCCTTGCTCGCCGCGGTGGCGGTGCCGCGTCCGGTCCGGCGTCTGTTCACCTACAGCGTTCCCGAGGCGTTCCGGCCGATGGCGCGGCGGGGGGTGCGGGTCCTGGTCCCGTTCGGTCCGCGCAAGCTGACCGGCTACGTCGTCGATCTGCTGCCGGAGGGGGAACCTGCGGCGGACGATCTGGTCCTCCGCGCCATCGAGGAGGTCCTCGATCCGGTGCCGGTCCTCGACGAGGCGGTCCTGGAGCTGACCCGCTGGGCGGCGGATTACTACGTGACCTCGTGGGGGGAGATGATCCGGGCGGCGCTCCCGGGGATGGCGGCGGTGGTCCGCCGCAGCGCCTCGATCACCGAGGCCGGTCGGGCCGCCCTGGCCGCCGTCGAGAGTCCCGGTGACACCTGGTCCCGGCCGGGGCCGCTGCGCGATCCCCGCTCGCGGGCCATCCTCGGGGCGCTGGCGGCGCAGGCCGACCGCCGCGGCCGCGGGATGCGCGTCCAGGATCTGCGTCGCGTCCTGGGGGAGCGCTTCCGCCCGACGATCCTCGCCCGTCTGGTGGAGGCCGGTCTCGCCCGGATCGACGAGGCGCCGACCGCGAGCGGGCCGCGGCAGAAGACCAGGGAGGAGGTCGTCCTCCTGGCCCCGGTCGCGATGCCAGCGTCACCGGCGGGAGCGGACACGATCGGTGCGCCCGGAATGCCCGGCCGGCCGCCGCGCGATCCGCGCAAGGGGCTGGGGATCGGTCAGACCTCGCTGCTCCGGCGGCTGGAGGGGGCGGGGGGGCGGCTTCCGTTCCGCCTGCTGGCGCTCCGCGGCGACCGGGATGTCGTGCGCTCGCTGGAGCGGCGCGGGCTGGTGGCCATCGAGGCGCGCGAGGAGCTGCGGCGCCCCGCGGTGCCGGAGGAGGGGGCCGAGCCGCCGGCGGTCGTACGGCTCACGCCGGGGCAGGAGGCGGCCCTGGCGCCGATCGAGGAGAGCCTCGAGCGGGGAGGGTTCGCCCCCTTCCTCCTGCACGGGGTCACCGGCAGCGGCAAGACCGAGATCTATCTCAGGGCGATCGAGACGGCGCTCCGGCGCGGGCGGCGGGCCCTCTATCTGGTCCCCGAGATCGGGCTGACGCCGCTCCTGGCCCGGCGGATGCGGGGGAGGTTCGGCGACACCCTGGCGCTCCTGCACTCGCGGCTGTCGGAGGGGGAGCGGTTCGACGAATGGCGCCGGGTGCGCGACGGCCGGGCGCAGGTGGTCCTCGGCCCCCGTTCCGCCCTGTTCGCGCCGATCGCCGATCTGGGGCTGGTGGTGGTCGACGAGGAGCACGATCCCTCCTACAAGCAGGACGAGTATCCCCGTTACAACGGCCGCGACCTGGCGGTGGTGCGGGCCCGGATGGCCGGCGTGCCGGTGGTGCTCGGCTCGGCGACCCCGTCCCTCGAGTCGCACGTCCAGGCGCAGCGCGGCAAATACCGGCTGCTGCGTCTCCCCGATCGGATCGGCGCCGCGGGTCTGCCGGCGATCGAACGGGTGGACATGCGGAGCGAGTTCGCCGCCACCGGCCGGGAATCGATCCTGTCGCGCCGTCTCCTGGAGGCGCTGGGCGAGCGTCTGGAGCGCGGGGAGCAGAGCCTGGTGCTGCTCAACCGCCGGGGCTTCTCCACCTTCGTCCTGTGCCGCGCCTGCGGCGAGACCGTCGAGTGCCGCCGCTGCAGCATCGCCCTGACGCTGCATCTGCGGGAGCGGCGGTTGCGTTGTCACTACTGCGACGACCGCCGGCCGGTGCCCGAGTCGTGCCCGGCGTGCGCCAGCCCCCATCTTCATTTCGGGGGGACCGGGACCGAGCGGCTGGAGGAGACGCTGCGCGCCGCCCTCCCCGGGGCCCGCATCGAGCGGCTCGACCGGGACACGGCGCGCGGCCGCGGCTCGGTCGAGGAATGCCTGCTGCGGGTCGAGCGGGGGGAGGTGGACGTCCTCCTGGGGACCCAGATGATCGCCAAGGGGCACGATTTCCCCAACGTGACCCTGGTCGGCGTGGTCGGGGCCGACGCCCTCCTGGGGCTCCCCGATTTCCGGGCGGGGGAGCGGACCTTCCAGCTCCTGTCGCAGGTCGCCGGGCGCAGCGGTCGAGGCGCGCGCGGCGGCGAGGTGATCCTGCAGGCGTTCGACCCGGACCATCACGCCATCCGGGCGGCCGCGGCGCACGACTACGACGGCTTTGCGGCACGCGAGGCGGCGTTCCGCAAGGCGGCGCGCTACCCGCCCTTCTGCGCCCTCGCCGTCCTCCTGTTGAAGGACCGGGTGTTCGACAAGGCCCTGGCCTCGGCCGCGGTCGTCGCCTTGGTCCTGCGCGCCGGGGCGCCCAAGGGGATCCAGGTCCTCGGTCCGGCCTCCGCGCCGCTTCTGCGGCTGCGGGGGGAGTACCGGGTGCAGATCCTCCTCAAGGCGGACGGTCGGACGCTCCTCAAGGAAACGCTCGCGGGGATGCTCGAAGCCCTCGATCGGCGCAAGGAGCGGCTGGAGCGGCTGGTGATCGACGTCGATCCGGTGTCGACGCTGTGAAGGAGACCTACTTGATGTATTCGAGACCCGGGCTGCCGTCGGCGGGGACCACCTCGCCCACCACCGCGGCGACCGCGTTGCCGCGCTCCCGGAGACGCCGGGCGAGCAGCGGGGCCTGATCGGCGGGGAGGGAGATCAGGAGACCGCCCGAGGTCTGCGGGTCGACGACCAGCCAGCGCTCCTCCTCGGTGAACGGGCCGGAGAAGGTCAGCCGGTCGGCCACGACCTGGAGGTTGGACGCGGTGACCGAGGTCGCCACCCCCTGCCCGATCAGATCGAGGCTCTCCTCGTACTTCGGCAGGTCCCGGAAGCGGATCCGCATCCTCACGTCCGACCCCTTCGCCATCCCCAGCGCGTGACCGGACAGACCGAAGCCGGTGATGTCGGTGCAGGCGTGCGGATCGAACTCGAGCATGGTTTCGCAGGCCTGCTTGTTGAGCGCCGCCATCCACTGCACCGCCCTGTCCAGGAGCGCGTCGTCGGCCAGCCCCCGGCGATAGCCGGTGATGATCACCCCGGTGCCGATCGGCTTGGTCAGGACCAGGGCGTCCCCCGGCCGCGCCGCGGCGTTGGTCATGATCCGCCTGGGGTCGATGAGACCGGTGACCGACAGACCGTACTTCAGTTCGTCGTCGCGCACCGTGTGGCCGCCGACCAGGGTGCATCCGGCCTCCTTGATCTTGCTGTACCCCCCCTCGAGGATCCGGCGCAGCGACGCCGTGTCGATGTTCTTCGCCGGGAACATGCAGCAGTTCATGGCGGTCAGGGGCCGGCCGCCCATGGCGTAGACGTCGGAGATCGAGTTGGACGCCGCCACCTGGCCGTAGAGATAGGGATCGTCGACCACGGGGGTGATGAAGTCGACCGTCTGCACCAGGGCGACGTCGTCGGTGAGACGGTACACCCCGGCGTCGTCGCCGGTCTCGAAACCGACGAGCAGGTTCGGGTCGGTCTTTGCCGCCCCGGCGAATTCTTTGACGATCTCGCTCAGGTCCACCGGACTGAGCTTTGCCGCTCAGCCGCCCGAGCGGGCGTGACTGGTGAGCCGCGCCGCCGTCTGCTCCGACATCGCTTCCGTCCTTTGTTGACGCCCGATTGCGCCGGACGCGGCGATCCTAGCGTCCGTCGCGCGGGGTTGTCAATTCTCGCTATAATCCGCCGCCATGAGGGATCCCCTGAAGGCGTGCGACAGCATCCTCGACACCGTCGGTCTGACGCCGCTGGTCCGTCTGGACCGGCTCACCCCGGAGCCGGGGGTGACCCTGCTCGCCAAGATCGAGGGGTTCAACCCGATGGGGAGCGTCAAGGAGCGGATCGCCCTGCGGATCATCGAGGAGGCGGAGAAGCGCGGCGAGCTGAAGCCCGGGATGACGCTCCTCGAATCGTCGAGCGGCAACACCGGCATCGGTCTGGCGATGGTCGGGGCGGTCCGGGGATACCGGGTCGTGGTGGCCATGGCGCAGAAGGTGTCGGTGGAGCGGCGGCAGATCCTGCGGGCGCTGGGGGCGGAGATCGTCTTCACCACCCCGTCGGGAGGCTCCGACGAGGCCTGGGACCTGGCCGACCGGCTGTACGCGGAGAATCCGGGAAAGTTCTTCCGCATCGGCCAGTACGTCAACCCGGACAACGTGCGCGCCCATTACGAGGGGACGGCGGAAGAGGTCTGGCGCCAGGCCGGCGGGGCGATCGACTGGCTGGTGCTGACCCTCGGGACCTGCGGCACCTTCGTCGGCATGGCCCGCCGCCTGAAGGAGCTGGGGCGCGGGTTGAAGGTGGTGGCGGTCGAGCCGCAGATGAAGCACACGCAGCAGGGGCTGCGGAACATGAACGAGTCGCGGGTGCCCGAGATCATGGACTGGTCGCTGGTGGACGAGCGGATGGAGGTGGTGGACGAGGACGCCTGCAGGGCGGCGCGCGATCTGGCGCGGCGCGAGGGGATCTTCGCCGGGATCTCCTCCGGCACCGCGGTGCACGCCGCCATCACCGTCGCCCGGCGGGAGCGTCGCGGCCGGATTGTGACCCTGCTGCCGGATCGCGGCGAGAAATATCTGAGCACCACGCTGTTCCCGAAAGGACCCGATCCATCCTGAAGCCGGATCCCGGTCCCGCCGGCGTCCCGACGGAGCACGCATGCCGCCCCGCCCCCTGGTCATCGAATCGCTCGCCTGCCGCACCGTGGAGGATCTGCGCCGCGCCTACCTGGCCGCCGATCCCAGGAGCGACGTGGTCGAGCTGCGTCTCGACCTGCTGCGCGATCTGCGGTCGGCGTCGTCGCTCGACCGGTTGCTCGATCTCAAGGGAAAGCCGAAGCTGGTAACCGTCCGCAGCCGTCCCCAGGGCGGCAGCGCCTCCCCCTCCGATCGCGAGCCCCTGCTGAAACGGGCGCTGCGGGCGGGGGTCGAGTACCTCGACGTCGAGTTCGAGGGGGCCGATGCACCGCTCCTGCACGCCCACCCCCGGACGCGGCGGATCCTGTCGCACCACGACCTCCTGGAGACCCCGGCCGATCTGCCGGAGCGGCGCGACCGGATGCGCGCCGCCGCGCCGGGCGCGTTGCTGAAGATCGTGACCCTGGCGGACGCCGCCTCCGACAACGTGCGGATCCGCGATCTCCTGCGTGGCTCGGAGCCCGGCACGCTCGCCGCCTTCTGCATGGGCCCCAAGGGGATCGCCAGCCGGGTCCTGGCGTGCGCGTGGAGCTCGGCGGCCGTGTTCGCGCCGCGCCGCGGGGCGCCGCCCACGGCACCCGGCCAGATCCCGCTGGAGGATCTGTTCGAGGTCTATCGTTTCGATCGGCTCACTCCGAAGACCCGCCTGCTGGGGGTCCTCGGATTCCCGGTGGCCCACTCGCTCTCCCCGCTGCTGCACAACGCGGCCCTGGGCGCCGCGGGACGCGACGACTGCTACCTGCCGTTCGAGGCCGAGTCCCTCGTGGAGTTCCTGCCGTTGTGGAGCGATCTCCGTCTTGCGGGTCTGAGCGTGACCCTGCCGCACAAGGAGACCATCCTGGCCCACCTGGATGTGGTGGACGAGGTTGCCCGCGTCGTGGGGGCGGTGAACACCGTGGTCAAGCGCTGGAACCAGCTGTGGGGCTTCAACACCGACGTCGAAGCGGCGATCGCGCCGCTCCGGCCCCTGCTGTCGCTCCAGGGCGCGCGGGTCGCCGTCCTCGGGGCGGGCGGGGCGGCGCGCGCGGTGGTCCACGGGCTCCTCAAGGAGGGAGCGAAGGTGACCGTGTTCAACCGCACGGCGGAGCGGGCGCGGGCGCTGGCGCGCGCGCTCGGCGCGCGCCACCTGCCGTGGGACCGGCTGCGGCGCCTGCGGTGCGATCTGCTGGTGAACGCCACGCCGGTCGGCATGACGCCCGGGATCGAACGCACGCCGATCCCGGCCGCCTGGATCCTCGCCCCCGTGGTGTACGACCTCATCTACAACCCGGGCGAGACCCGGCTGCTGCGCGAGGCGCGCGAGCGCGGCGCCGTGACCCTCGGCGGGATCCCGATGTTCGTCGGCCAGGCGGCCGCGCAGTTCCGCCTGTTCACCGGAGAGGAGCCGCCGCTGCCGCTTCTGGAGCGGACGGTGCTCGCGGCGCTGGGGGCCGCAACGCGGCCGGTGGCGGTGCGTCCCCGGTCGCGCCGTCCCGCGCGCGTCGATTGACACCCCCGGTCCGCTGCGTTAAAGTGAGGCCCCATTTCGGGAGATTCGTCGTGCGCCCGTGCCGAATGGAGGATGGCTTTGCTCCCTTCGCCCTCCGCGGAGTGCGGCGTTTCCGCCCGAACGTACCGTTTCATCCCGCAAAACTTCACGGCTGGTACTGGCGCTGATCGATCGCCCGGCCGCCGGACTCCGTTCCGTGCGTGCCCGGGCGCCGCGATCCGGCCGTGTCCCATCGAATCATGGTCCCGGATCGCGCGACGGCGCGGCGGCGCGCGTGCGGCCGCCGCGGACGCGGCGAGAGCGGAGGAAAGAGCATGGCGGTGAAACATGAAGGCGGCGCGCGGCCGGCGCCGGAACCCGGCCGGGCCCTGGCGTGGGTCGAGAAGAATTTCGAGGGGCACCTCGCCGACCTTCAGGGGTATCTGAAGGTCGACAACCTGATCACCAACCGCGAGCGCTGTCACGAGATGGCGCGGCGGCTGAGGAGCGAGATCGAGGCCCTCGGCGGCCGCGCCGCCATCCTGGACTACGGCGATCTGCCGTTCGTGTACGGCGGCATCGACGCCGGCGCGAAACGCACCCTCGTCGTGTACCGCAACTACGACATCGTCCCGCCGGAGGGGGCGGACTGGAGCGCGCCTCCCTACGCGGGCCGGGTCCGCAGTATCGAGGGGCTGGGGGACTGCATCGTGTCCCGCGGCGTCTGCGACCCCAAGGGGCCGCTGGTCCTGCTGCTGCGGGCGGTGGAGGCCTGGGTGCGGACCGAGGCGAAGCCACCGGTCAACCTGGTCTTCCTGCTCGAGGGGGACGAGCAGCTCGGCAGCCCCACCCTCGGCAAGGTGATCCGCGAGCGGCACCAAGACTTGAAGCTGGCGCACGGGGTCCTGCACCCGCGGCTCTGCCAGGGGCGCTCCGGGACGCCGGTCCTGCCGCTCGGCACCAAAGGGGTCCTGCTGCTCGATCTGATCTGCGCCGGCGGTTCCTGGGGCGGGCCGACGCGGACCTCGATCCACAGCGGCAACGCCGCCTGGGTGGCCTCGCCGGCGTGGCGCATGGTGCGCGCCCTCGGCACCCTGGTGGACGCCGCCGAGAAGGTCCGGATCCCCGGGTTCCACGACGACGTCGTGGCGACGATCGACGACGACGCCGGGGAGCGGCTCACCGGGATCGAGGATCAGTACGAGTACCTGAAGGGACGTCACGTGCTGCGCTTCAAGCACGACCTGCCGCCCACGGCGCTGGGTCGGCGCTATCTGAAAGCCCCGACCTTCAACCTGGGAAACCTCCTGATCCACAGCAGCCGCCCGTGGTCGCAGTTCCTCCTGCCGTGCGAGGTGCGGGCCCAGATCGACATCCGGCTGGTGCCGGATCAGGACCCGGACGCGGTGGTCGCGGCGCTGCGCCGGCACCTGGCGAAGGAGGGCTTCCCCGACATCGAAGTGGTGACGCGGCTGGCGTACCGGCCCTGGTCGATCGACCGGGGGCATCCGCTGGTCGGGACGGCCCGCCGGACCTATCGCGCCTTCGGGATGGAGGCCGAGATCCATCCGAGCACCGGCACCTCCCATTCGTTCAGCCTGTTCGACGACCTCGGCCTTCCGCTGGTGGTGGCCGGTCTTGGGTCGGGTGGGCGGGCGTTCCACAGCAGCGAGTACGCCTCGATCGCGGGTCTTCGGGAGTACGAGAAGTCGATGGTGCGGTTCATGCACGAGTTCGCGCGGGAGGGGGCGTGACGGGGGCGGCGCGGCGCGCGCTCCGGCTCGCGGCGCTCCTGCCCGCCGCCGCGGCGCTCGCGGCCGGGTGCGCCGGTCTCGAGCGCAATCCCGATGTCGTCGGCGCCTACAGCGACAAGCTGAGCCCCTACAACTACAAGGAGGAGGGGGCGGTCGCCCGCTTCGTGGTGGGGGTGGACGGCGCCCGCTTCATCCGGGACGAGCCGTACTTCCCGCTGTTCGTCCAGGTCGCCAACCGGACGCACGACACCTTCGAGATCACCCGCGAGTCGTTCCTCCTGGAGGATTCGCTGGGACGGCAGTACGCCCTGGCGCCGGCGCGCGAGCTGTCCGAGCGCTACCACCGGATCGACATCGATCGGCGTCTGTTCCGCCAGAACCGGCAGTTCACGGCGGTCGGTGTCGATCTGTTCACCCGCGTCGACAGCGACTTCTTCCCCTCGACCGCGCGGCGGACGATCCTGATCGATCAGGTGTCGCTGCCGCCGCGCACCTACATGGAGGACGTTCTCTACTTCCCGGTGCCGGAGGGAGGGCTGAACGGCGTGCCGCTGCGGCTGGTGTTCGCGGTGCGCGGGCTCGCCGATCCGATCGTGGCGGTGTTCGAGGTGCCGCGGACGCTGGGGATCCTGGAAAAGCGCCGGGAGCGGGACGCCCAGGAGCCCCGGCCGTGATCGACGGGGAGGGGGCGTGAGCCGCGACGGCTTCAACATCGGGCCCGCCGACCTGCGCGCGCTCGCCCGGCGCGGCAACCTGATCCCCTTGTGCCGCGAGATCCCGGCCGACCTGCTGACCCCGGTCCTGGCGTATCTGCGCATGGCCCGCGGCGCGCGCCACCCCTTCCTGCTGGAGTCGGTGGAGGGGGGGGAGACGGTGGCCCGTTACTCGTTCCTTGGACGCGATCCGTCGTCGGTGGTGCGGGTCCGGCTCGAGGAGAACGGCGCCGGGGCGGATCCGCTGGGGGCGCTCCGCCGCGCCATCCGGCCGCACCGGCCGGTGGCCCTGCCGGACCTGCCGCGGTTTTCGGGGGGCGCGGTCGGCTACCTGTCCTACGACGTCGTCCGCCTTCTCGAGCGGCTGCCGCAGCGGGTGCCGGACGACCTGCGGGTCCCCGACATCCTGTTCGGGATCTACGACACCATCCTGGCCTTCGATCATCTGCGACAGCGGATCCAGATCGTCTCCAACATCCGCACCGAGCGTCCGGCCCGCGACGGCGGACTGGCGGAGGGGTTCCGGCGCGCCCGGCGGCGGATCGAGGCGATGGAACGGCTGCTCCTGCGACCGGTCTCCCGGTCGCGCGGGCGCCGGCGTCGCGGCGGGCGCTGGAGCGCGGCCGTCGAGGCGGGGCGCTTCCGCGACGGCGTCCGCCGCGCCAAGGGATACATCCGCGACGGCGACGTCTTCCAGGTCGTCCTGTCGCAGCGCTTCCAGCGGCGGGCCACCGCCGGCCCGTTCAGCATCTACCGGGCGCTGCGGCGGATCAATCCGTCGCCGTACATGTTCTTTCTCGACTTCGGGGAGGTGGCGCTGGCCGGCGCCTCGCCGGAGATGCTGGTGCGGGTCGAGGGGGACCGGGTCCGCACCCGGCCGATCGCCGGCACCCGGCCGCGCGGGCGCGACGAGGGCGAGGACGTCCGTCTGGAGGAGGCGCTCCTGGCCGACCCGAAGGAGCGTGCCGAGCACGTCATGCTGGTCGATCTGGGACGCAACGACGTCGGGCGGGTCAGCCGCGGCGGGACGGTCGAGGTCAGCCGCTTCATGACGGTGGAGCGCTACTCGCACGTGATGCACCTGGTGTCGGAGGTGTCCGGCCGGCTGCGACCGGACCGCGACGCCTTCGACGCCCTCCTGGCCTGCTTCCCGGCCGGTACGGTGTCGGGGGCGCCCAAGGTGCGGGCGATGGAGATCATCGAGGAGCTGGAGACCACCCGGCGCGGCCCCTACGCCGGGGCGGTCGCCTACATGGACTTCTCCGGGACGCTCGATTCCTGCATCACCATCCGCACCACGGTGGTGGCGCGCGGCACGGCGCACGTGCAGGCGGGGGCGGGGATCGTGGCCGACTCGGTGCCCGATCGGGAGCATCGCGAGTGCGTCAGCAAGGCGGGGGCGCTGATCGAGGCGATCGACAGCGCGGAGGCGGGCGGGTGATCCTGGTCCTCGACAACTACGATTCGTTCACCTACAACCTGGTCCAGTACCTGGAGGAGCTGGGCGCCACGGTCGAGGTGCATCGCAACGACCGGATCACCACGGAGGGGATCGCCGCGCGCCGACCCGCGGCCCTGGTGATCTCCCCGGGACCGCGCACGCCCGACGACGCCGGTGTCACCCTCGACGCGGTGCGGGCGTTCTCGGGGCGGCTGCCGATCCTGGGGGTCTGTCTCGGTCACCAGGCGATCGGTCAGGCGTTCGGCGGCCGCATCGTGCGCGCCCCGACCCTGATGCACGGCAAGACCAGCCCCATCCGGCACGACGGGCGGACCCTGTTCGAGGGGATCGACACTCCCTTCGAGGCGACCCGCTATCACTCGCTGGTGGTCGATCCCGGCCGGCTCCCCGCCGTGCTCGAGGTCTCCGCCACCACCGACGGCGGGGTGATCATGGGGCTGCGTCACCGCGCCCACCCGACCGAGGGGGTGCAGTTCCACCCCGAGTCGATCCTGACGGTGGTCGGCAAGCGCCTGCTGCGCAACTTCCTCGACAGGGTCCGCGCATGAGCGGGCGCGACCCGGCGGGTGGCGGCGTGCGGCAGGCGCTGCACGCCATCCTCGAGGGAGGGACCCTGTCGGGGGAGGCGGCGCGCGCCGCCTTCGGGGCGATCATGGACGGCGACGTCCCGCCGGCGCTCCTGGGGGCGTTCCTGGTCGCGCTCCGCCAGCGCGGGGAGACGGTCGGCGAGATCACCGCGTTCGCGCGGGTGATGCGGGAGCGGGCGACCCCGGTGCGCAGCGGCCTGGAGGCCGTGGTCGACACCTGCGGCACCGGTGGGGACGGCTCGGGGACGTTCAACATCAGCACCCTGGCGGCGATCGTCGCGGCGGGGGCCGGGGCGCCGGTCGCCAAGCACGGCAACCGATCGGTCAGCAGCCGCTGCGGCAGCGCCGACCTCCTGCAGGGGCTCGGCGTGGGCGTCGAGGAGACCGGTGTGGCCCTTCTGGAGCGCGCCCTGCGCGAGGCCGGGATCGCCTTCCTGTTCGCCCCGGCGCTTCACGGCGCGATGCGGCACGCGGCCCCGGTGCGGCGCGAGCTGGGGGTGCGGACGGTGTTCAACCTGCTCGGTCCCCTGACCAATCCGGCCGGGGCGCGCCGGCAGGTGCTGGGCGTGTACGATGCGCGCCACGTGGAGACGCTCGCCCTGGTGCTGCGGGATCTCGGTTCGGAGCGCGCCCTGGTGGTGCACGGCGACGGTCTCGACGAGATCACCACGACCGGCGAGACCCTGGCGGCGGAATTGCGCGACGGCGCGGTGCGGACGAGACGGCTGACCCCGGAGGAGGCCGGGCTGCCGCGCGCCGACCGGCAGGCGCTCCTGGGCGGCGACGTGGAGCGGAACGTGGCGATCGCCCGCGCCGTCCTCGGCGGCGCCCGCGGTCCGCACCGCGACATCGTCCTCCTCAACGCCGCGGCCGCCCTCTACGTCGCCGGTCTGGCGGACGACCTGAAGGACGGGGCGGCGCAGGCGGCCGCCGCCATCGACTCGGGACGGGCCGCGGAGGCCTTGGAGCGCCTGCGGCAAATCTGTCCGCCTCCGGCGCGGGGTGGAGGGGCGGAGGCGTGAGCGTCCTGGAGCGGATCCTGGCCGCCAAGCGGGCGGACCTGGCGCGCGAGCAGGAGGCGCTGCCGATGCGCCGTCTGATCGAGCTGGCCAAGGGGGCGCCGCCGCCGCGCGATTTCGCGGGGGCGCTGCGTCGTCCGTCGGACGGCCTGCACGTCATTGCCGAGATCAAGCGGGCCTCGCCCTCGCGCGGCGGCATCCGGCAGGGGGCGGACGTCGGCGCCATCGCGCGCGCGTACGAGGCGGCCGGCGCGGCGGCGGTGTCGGTGCTCACCGAGCAGCATTTCTTTCTCGGTTCGCCGGAGGATCTGACGGCGGCCAAGGAGTCGATCGGGCTTCCGGTTCTGCGCAAGGACTTCGTGTTCGACGAGTACCAGGTGTATCAGAGCCGCCTGATGGGGGCCGACGCCGTGCTCCTGATCGCCCGCGTGCTGGAGCGCCGGGATCTGGAGCGGCTGGTCGGGGTGACGCGCTCGCTCCACATGGAAGCGCTGGTGGAGATCCACGAGACCGAGGAGATCGCGCGGGCCGCGGCCGCCGGGGCGGCGATCGTCGGCGTCAACAACCGCGATCTCGCGACCCTCGCCGTGTCGATCGACACCTCGCTGCGGCTCGCCGCGGCCCTGCCCGCCGGCATGATCCGGGTCAGCGAGAGCGGCATCGAGAGCCACGCGGACCTCGAGCGGCTGCGGCAGGCCGGCTATCAGGCGGCGCTGGTCGGCGAGCGGCTGATGCGCGAGACCGACCCGGGGGCGGCGCTGCGGGCGCTGCGCGGGGAGGGGGGCGCGTGAGTCTGCGGATCAAGGTCTGCGGCATCACCCGGCTTCAGGACGCCCTGGCGGCGGTCGAGGCGGGGGTGGACGCGGTTGGCTTCAACTTCGCCCCCGCGAGCCCGCGCCGCATCGACCCGGACGCGGCGCGCGCCATCGCGGCGGCGCTGCCCCCGTACGTCGTCAGGGTCGGGGTGTTCGTCGACGCCGTCCCGGTGCTCCTGGAGGAGACCCTGCGCCACGCCGGTCTGCATGTGGCGCAGCTGCACGGCGACGAAGAGCCCGGGATCTGCGGGGCGCTCCGCGTCCCCTGGTACAAGGCGCACCGGGTGGGGGCCGATTTCGACCCGGAGGGGATCAGGCGCTACGGGACCGGGGCGTTCCTCCTGGACACGGCGGCCGGGGGCACGGCCGGCGGGACCGGGAGAACGTTCGACTGGAAGGTGGCGCGGCGCGCGGCGGCGATGGGACCGGTGATCCTGGCGGGCGGTCTGACGCCGGAGAACGTCGCCGCCGCCATCGAGTCGGCCCGTCCCTGGGCGGTCGACGTCAACAGCGGCGTCGAAAGCGCCCCGGGGGTGAAGGACGGCGCCCGGCTGGCCGATTTCGTACGCCGCGCCCGCGCGGCGGCCACCCGCTTGGAGGTGACAGCGTGAGCGTGCCGGACCAGCACGGCCGCTTCGGTCCGTACGGCGGCCGCTTCGTCCCCGAGACCCTGATGAGCCCACTCCTGGAGCTGGAGGAGGCGTGGCGGAAGGCGCGTCTCGAACCGGAGTTCCAGACGGAGCTGGCCTACTGGCTGCGCCAGTACGCCGGGCGTCCGACGCCGCTCTATCGCGCCGACAACCTGGCGGCCCGCTGCGGCCCGAAGATCCGCGTCTATCTCAAGCGCGAGGATCTGACCCACACCGGGGCCCACAAGATCAACAACACCATCGGTCAGGCCCTCCTGGCCCGACGGATGGCCAAGACCCGGGTGATCGCCGAGACCGGCGCCGGGCAGCACGGCGTCGCCACGGCGACGGTGGCCGCCCTGTTCCGCCTGCGCTGCACCGTCTACATGGGGGAGGAGGACATGCGGCGTCAGGCCCTCAACGTCTATCGCATGCGACTCCTGGGTGCCGAGGTGCGGCCGGTCGGCGCCGGCAGCCGCACCCTCAAGGACGCGATCAGCGAGGCGATGCGCGACTGGGTCACCAACGTCCGCGACACCCACTACATCCTCGGTTCGGTCCTCGGCGCCCACCCGTACCCGGCGATGGTGCGCGACTTCCAGTCGGTGATCGGGCGGGAGGCGCGGGCGCAGATCCTGGAGGCGGAGGGGCGCGTGCCCGACAGCCTGGTGGCGTGCGTCGGCGGCGGGAGCAACTCGATCGGGTTGTTCTCCGCCTTCCTGGAGGACGAGGGGGTCCGGCTGGTCGGTGTCGAGGCCGGTGGGACCGGGATCGCCCCCGGGCGGCACGCGGCGCGCTTCGCGGGCGGCAGCCTTGGAGTCCTGCAGGGGACCCGCACCTTCCTTCTTCAGGATGACGACGGCAACATCCAGGAGACCCATTCGGTGTCGGCCGGTCTCGATTACGCCGCGGTCGGTCCGGAGCACGCCTACCTGCGCGACGCCGGGCGGGCGGTCTACACGCACGCGTCGGACGACGAGGCGCTTCAGGCGTTCCACGCGCTGGCGGAGTGCGAGGGGATCCTGCCGGCCCTGGAGTCGGCGCACGCCGTGGCCCATCTGCTGCGCGCCGCGCCGCGCGGCGAGCTGGGACGGTTGATCGTCGTGAATCTGTCCGGTCGCGGCGACAAGGACGTCCGGCAGGTGGCGGCCCGCGAGGGGCTGGAGATGGAGGGGTTGTGAGCGTCGCCTGGATGGAGCGCCCGGGACGGATCGCCGCGGCGTTCGCGGCGGCGCGACGCGCCGGCCGCCCCGCCCTGATCCCCTACGTCACGGGGGGGGACCCCGATCTCGCCGCCACCCGGGAGATCGTCCTGGCGCTGGGGCGCGCGGGGGCCGACATCGTGGAGATCGGCGTGCCGTTCTCCGACCCGATCGCCGACGGCGTCGTCAATCAGCGGGCCGCGGAACGCGCCCTGAAGCAGGGGGTCACGCTGGGCAGGATCCTCGACCTGGCGGCGGTCCTGCGCCGCGACGGCGCGCCGCCGCTCGTCCTGTTCACCTACTACAACCCGATCCACCGGATGGGGATCGACCGGTTCGCCGCGACGGCGCAGGCGGCCGGGGTGGACGGCGTCCTGGTGACCGACCTGCCGATCGAGGAGTCCGCCCAGCTGGATCAGGCGCTGCGGCCGGCCGGCATCGACCTGATCGCGCTCCTCGCGCCGACCTCGGGTCCGGAGCGGATCGCGCGCGTGCTCGACGCCGGGCGCGGCTTCGTCTATTTCATCGCGCGCACCGGGGTCACCGGGGCGCGCGCCGATCTTCCCGAAGATCTCGAGAGGCAGGTGCGTGCGGCCCGGACGGCGGCCGGCGGCCGGGTGCCGGTCGCGGTCGGGTTCGGCATCGGCAACCGGCGGCAGGTCGAGACGGTGGGTGCGTTCGCCGACGGGGTGGTCGTCGGCAGCGCTCTGGTGCGTCTGATCGAGGAGACCGGAGCGGTCCCGGACCTGCCGGCCCGGGTCGAGGCGTTCGTCCGGGACCTGGCCGGGACCGGGGCGGGTTGAGGATGGCGGGGAAGAAGCCGCCGGCGGCGTCGCTCCAGGAGCTGCGGCGGCGGATCGACGACATCGACCGGAAGGTGGTGACGCTGCTGAACGAGCGCGCCGGCCACGCCTTGGCGCTCGGGCGGATCAAGCGGGGGCTGGGGCTGCCGATCTACCAGCCCGAGCGGGAGGAGGAGGTCCTGCGCAACGTGCAGGGCAGCAACGGGGGGCCGCTCGTGGACGAGGCGCTGCGGCGGTTGTTCGAGCGGATCATCGACGAGTCGCGCCGTCTCGAGCGGATCGCGACCGAACGCCGGGATCCGGCGGCGGAGCCGGGGCCGGACGCCGAAGGCGGGAGCGGGGACTGAGGCGGCATCGAACCAGGAGCAGCGGGGAAACGACATGGTCATCGTGATGAACGAGCAGGCGAGCGAGGATCAGATCGAGAAGGTGATCGCGGCCCTCACCCAGAAGGGATACGACGCGCACCGCTCGACGGGAACGACGCGCACCGTGATCGGCGTGGTCGGGATGAGCCCGACGCCGCTCGACCCGCGGGAGTTCCAGATTCTCCCGGGCGTCCACGAGGTGGTCAAGATCACCGAGCCGTACAAGCTCGCCGGGCGGACCTTCCGTCCGGAGGACACGGTGATCCGGATCAAGGACGTCGCCATCGGCGGGCGCGAGGTCGTGGTCATGGCGGGGCCGTGCGCGGTCGAGAGCGAGAAGCAGCTCGACATCATCGCCTCGAGCGTGTCGCGTTACGGGGCGAAGGTCCTGCGGGGCGGCGCGTACAAGCCGCGGACCTCGCCTTACTCGTTCCAGGGGCTCGGCGAGGAGGGGCTGCGGCACCTGCGCACCGTCGCCGACCGGCACGGCATGGTGGTGGTGACCGAGGTCATGGACACCAAGGAAGTGGAGGTGGTGGCGCGCTGGGCCGATATTCTCCAGGTCGGCGCGCGCAACATGCAGAATTTCAACCTGCTCAAGGAGGTCGGGCGGCTCCGCCAGCCGGTCATGCTCAAACGCGGGCTGTCGGCGACCATCCAGGAGTGGCTGCTGTCGGCCGAGTACATCATGGCGGGCGGCAATCACGCGGTCATGCTGTGCGAGCGCGGCATCCGCACCTTCGAGAACTTCACCCGCAACACCATGGACATCTCGGCGATCCCGATCCTCAAGAAGCTGAGCCACCTGCCGGTGATCGCCGACCCGAGCCACGGCACCGGTCTGCGCGACAAGGTGATCCCGATGGCGCGCGCCGCGGTCGCCGCCGGCGCCGACGGGATCATGGTCGAGGTGCATCACGAGCCCGAGAAGGCCCTCTCCGACGGACCGCAGTCGATCTATCCCGAGCAGTTCGCCGAGCTGATGACCCAGCTCCGGATCATCGCCCCCGCCATCGGGCGGACAGTCTAGGAGGGCCTCGTGCCGTCGCGGCCGCTGCGGCGGATCGCCATCGTCGGCGTCGGGCTGATCGGCGGGTCGATCGGGCTCATGGCGCGGCGCCGCCTGCGCGGCGTGACCGTCACCGGCGTCGACCGGGGGGCGGTGCTGCGCGGGGCGCGGCGGCGGGGGGTGATCGACGCGGGGGCAACGCGGCTGGGGCCGGGGCTGCGCGACGCCGACCTCGTGGTGCTGGCCCTGCCGGTCGGGGCGATCCTGGCGATCCTGCCGCGTCTGGCGCGCCACCTTCCCGCCGGGGCTATGGTCACCGACGTCGGGAGCACCAAGGGGGCGATCCTGAAGGCGGCGCGCCGCGCCGGTCTCGCGAGCCGTTTCGTGGGCGGTCATCCGATGGCGGGCTCGGAGCGGACCGGCGTCGGTCACGCCGACGCGGGGCTCCTGACCGGGGCGCCCTGGATCCTCTGCCCCGCCGGCCGGGGCGCGGCGCTGCCGTTCGTGCGCCGGGCGATCCGCCGGCTCGGAGGGCGGCCGGTGGTGATGGACGCAGGGCGGCACGACCGGGTGGTGGCCCACCTCAGCCATCTGCCCCAGGCGGTCAGCCTCGCCCTGGCGCTGGCGGCCGGCCGCGGCGCCGGCCGTCCGGGCAGGGGGCTGGCGGGGCCGGCCTTCCGGCAGATGACCCGGGTGGCGGAGAGCGACCCGGCGCTCTGGCGCGGCATCTTCAGGACCAATGAAGCGGAGACCCGGCGCGCGCTCGCCCGATTCGAACGGGAGCTGCGAGGCATCAGACGCACCCTGGCCT
>JBOGOE010000256.1:0-5856 GCA_050747445.1 Candidatus Polarisedimenticolia bacterium
GCGGCGCCGGGGAATCCGTCGTGGAGGATCTCCCGCATGAGGGCGCCCTCGCCCTCTCCGGCGCCCGGTCCTTCGGGCATCCCCGGCAGCGCCAGGTTGCGGGAGGCCAGGAGGGTCCCCTTCACCCGCTCCAACTCGACGAGGGAGTTGTTGTAGTCGACGATGGCGGCGTTCTCGCGGCTCTCGGCGGAGGAGAGGTCGGTCTGGAACTGCAGCACCTGGAAGGAGGTGCTCATGCCGTTCTCGAACTTCTTCTGCTCGGCGGCCAGCTTCTCGCGCTGCAGGCGGACGTTGACCTGGGCGGCCCTGACCCGTTTCAGGTTGGTCTCGACCAGCCGCACCGTGTTGCGGACCTCGACCCGGGCCAGCTGATCCAGGCGATCGAGGTCGAGACGGGCCTGCATCAGGAACGCCTCGGTCTCCCGGTAGAAGGCCTTGGCGAGGCGGTTGCCGATCGGCACCCCGAGGGTCAGGGAGACGGTCCAGTCCTCCTGGTTCCGTTCGCGCAGGTCCTCGAAGGCGTCGCTGTAGGATGCGGGGTCGAAGCCGTCGTTGCCGTAGATCCCCTGCAGGTCGAGCGCCCAGCGGCGCTGGTTGCGCCGGTACACCATCTCGTATTCGCGGTTCCGCACCAGGAGCCGGGCCTGCTCCAGGTCCGGACGGTGGATGGCGGCCTCCTCGACGGCCGCCGCCATGTCCGGGGTGACTTCGTTCAATGGCGGCACGGCGGAGGGGCGGATCGGGCGCGACCAGACCGGAGAGTCCTTCGGAACGTTGATGATCCGCCGCACCGCGTCCTCGGCGGTGTTCACGGCGTTCTCCGCCAGGATCACCGCCTCTTCCCGGTCGGCCACCCCGGCTTCCGCCTGGGTGATTTCGATCGGCGCCAGGGTGCCGACGCGGACCTTGATCCGGTTCTGCTCGAGGAAGTCCTTTGCGAGCTGCAGGGAGCCCCGCTTGGTCTTCAGGTCCATCAGGGCGAAATTGAGGTTCCAGTAGGCCTTCTCGGCGGCCGCCAGGGTGTCGAGCACCTCCTGGCGGTACACCGACTCGCTGGCGCTGACATTGTTGCGCGACACCAGGATGCGCCAGCGGTTGGCCTGGCGGCCGAGGTTGCGCAGCAGCGGCTGGGTGTAGGTCAGACGCCAGGTGGTGTTGATCTCGTCCAACCCCGCGGGGCTGAACAGGGTCACGCTGCGGCTGTCGCTGGCGATGAAATCGAGCCGGTAGCTGGCCCCGAACGTCAGCGGGTCCTCGAAGGCGAGGGTGTAGGTCTCGGTGTCGAGCGATCGCAGGAACGACGATGGCCGTGGATCCTGCAGCGTGCGGGTGCTCCCCATCCCGGTGACCGACGGGTCGAAGACCGATTCGCTCCCCAGGAGAAGCGCCGCCGACTTGAGGGGCTCGTAGCTCCTCACGGTGATGTCGAGGTTGTTCTCCAGGGCGGAGGTGAGGACCTCCTCCAGCGACAGGACGACCGCATCCCCCTCGGCGGCCGGCACGGCGGTCTCCGCTGCGGCTTCATCGCCCGGCTCCGCGGCCTGGGGCGGCCCCTCCTGAGCGGGGACCTCCTCGGCCCCCTCCTGGGCCAGCGGTGCCCCCGGCCCCAAAAGGAGCGGGGCGGCCAGGAGGAGGACCAGGGCGGGAACGGCCAGTCGTCGTCTCATCGCGTCACCTCGAATCGCACTTCGAAAGCCTCGGCCTTGGATGTGAACACCGGTTCTACGCCCCGCACCGCCGGGAAGTTTCACCCCGCCGGTCCCGCAGGTCCCCCGGGCGTCGCGGGCTCCCCGGGCGTCGCCGGCCCCGCGGGCGCCACTCCGGCCTCCGGCACCAGGTGGCAGGCCGCGAGGCGGCCCGGACCGACCCGGACCAGGGGCGGCTCCACCCGCCGGCAGACCTCGATCGCCTCCGGGCAGCGGGTGTGGAAACGGCACCCGGGCGGCGGATCGGCCGGCGACGGCAGGTCGCCGTGCAGCACCGTCCGGGCGCGCGCGCGGCCCGGATCGGGGATCGGAATCGCCTGAAGGAGCGCCTTAGTATACGGATGAAGCGGGTTCTTGAAAATCTCCTCCCTCGGGGCCACCTCGGCCAGGCGGCCCAGATACATGACCGCCACCCGGTCGGCAATCCGCTCCACCACCGCCAGATCGTGGGCGATGAACAGGTAGGCCATCCCGGTCTCGTCCTGCAGGTCCATCAGCAGATTGATCACCTGCGCCTGGACCGACACGTCGAGCGCCGACACCGGTTCGTCGGCGACGATGAGACGCGGCCGCAGCGCCAGGGCCCGGGCGATGCCGATCCGCTGCCGCTGGCCGCCGGAGAACTCGTGCGGGAAACGGCGCATCATCGTCGGCTCGAGACCGACCCGTTTCAGGAGATCGGCGACCATGGCGTCGCGCTCCCTGCGGTTGCGCCCGATCCGGTGGATCTCGAGCGGCTCGCGCACCGTGGTCCCGACCCTGAGCCGCGGGTTGAGCGACCCGTAGGGATCCTGGAAGATCACCTGGATCCGGCGCCGCATGCGGCGGAGGTCCCCGGGCCCGAGCGACAGCAGATCCACCCCGTCGAAGCGCACCGAGCCGGTGGTCGGCTCGAGCAGCCTCAGGATGCAGCGCCCGGTAGTGGTCTTGCCGCTGCCCGATTCGCCGACCAGCGCCAGGGTCTCCCCCTCGTGGATGTGGAGCGACACTCCGTCCACGGCCCGCAGCCATCCCGACGGGCGTCCGAACAGGCCGCGCCTGATCGGGAAGTGCTTGGCGAGGTCCCGCACTTCGAGGAGGGGCGACCCGGCGCGCTGCGGCTGCGCCGTCGCTCCTCCCGCCTGCGCCGTCCCGCCGTTCATCGCGGCCGTCCCTCCACGTCGTGGTGCTTGAAGCAGGCCACCGCCCGGACCGGCCTGAGGACCGCCGGGTCGGGCGAGTCCCGGCCGCCGGCGGCCGCCCCGCTCCGCACGTCTCCGACCGGCAGCAGGGCCGGCTCGGTGTCGCGGCACTCGCTCATCACGTCGGGGCAGCGTGGATTGAAGGCGCAGCCGGCCGGCAGGCGCGCCAGATCCGGGACCTGTCCGGGGATGGCCGACAGTCGCTTCTTCCTGCCGCGGGCGTCGAGCCCTCCCTCCCCGAGCCGCGGGACCGAACGCAAAAGCCCCACGGTGTACGGATGCCCCGGCGCGGAAAAAAGTTCCCGGACCGGCGCCGTCTCGACGATCCGCCCGGCGTACATGACGGCGATCCGGTCGGCGGTCTCGGCGATCACCCCGAGGTTGTGGCTGATCAGGATGAGCGACAGCCGGTATTCGTCCTTGAGTCGCCGGAGCAGATCGAGGATCTCGGCCTGGATGGTGACGTCGAGGGCGGTGGTCGGCTCGTCGGCGATCACCAGCGAGGGCCGGCAGGCGAGCGCCATGGCGATCATCACCCGCTGCCGCAGCCCGCCCGAGAGCTGGTGCGGGTAGTCGCGCGCCCGCCGCGCCGCGTCCGGGATCCGGACGATCTCCATGAGACGCGCCGCCTCCAGGAGCGCCTCCCGCTTGCGCATCATTTTGTGGACGATCAGCCCCTCGGCGATCTGGTAGCCGACGGTGAACACCGGGTTCAGGGCCGCCATCGGCTCCTGGAAGACCAGGGCGATCTCCTTCCCCCGGTAGCGGCGCATGCGCTTTTCGGGGAGGGCCGTCAGGTCGGTCCCCTTATAGATGATGCGCCCCGCGGTGATCCGGCCGGGCGGCGGGACCAGGCGGAGAAGGGCCAGTGCGGTGATGCTCTTGCCGCACCCCGATTCCCCCACCAGGCCCAGGGTCTCCCCCTCGTCCACGCGAAACGACAGCCGGTCGGCGGCGCGCACCGTCCCCTCCTCGGTTTCGAAGCGGACCGACAGGTCTTCGACGCTCAGGATGGTGGCCAGGCCGCGTCCCTCCGGGGGGAAGAGTCTACACGCGCGCGGCGGGACGGTAGGTGCCGAAGACGCGGCGCAGGACGTCGGCGATCTCGCCCAGGGTGGCGCGCGCCTCGACCGCCTCCAGGATGGCGGGGAGCAGGTTCGAATCCCCGGAGGCGGCCCGCTCGACACCGGCGAGCCCGCGGGCGGCGGCCGCCGGGTCGCGGCGCTCGCGGAGCGCACGCAGCCGTTCGCGCTGCTCCGTCTCAAGACGCGGGTCGATTTTCTGCAGCGGGATGGCGGAGCCGGCGTCCCCGGCGGAGGCGTACCGGTTGACGCCGACGACCACCCGGTCGCCCCGATCGACTTCCTGCTGGTGGCGGAACGCCGCCTCCTGGATCTCCCGCTGCTGGTAGCCGGTCTCGATCGCCCGGACGGTCCCCCCCTGCGCGTCGATCGCCTTCAGGTAGTCCCACACTTTCGACTCGATCTCCCCGGTCAGCGCCTCGACCGCGAAGGCGCCCCCCAGAGGATCGACCGTGTCGGCCACCCCGCTCTCGTGCGCGATGATCTGCTGGGTGCGGAGGGCCACGGTGGCCGCCCGCTCCGTCGGCAGCCCGAGCGCCTCGTCCAGGCCGTTGGTGTGCAGGCTCTGCGTCCCGCCCAGCACCGCGGCCAGCGCCTGCAGGGCGACGCGCGCGACGTTGTTGAGCGGCTCCTGCGCGGTCAGGGTCGAGCCGCCGGTCTGGGCGTGGAAGCGGAGCTGCATCGCCCGCGGGGATGAGGCGCCGAACCGTTCCTTCATGATGCGGGCCCAGATCCGCCGCGCCGCCCTGAACTTGGCGACCTCCTCCAGGAAATTGTTGTGGGCGTTGAAGAAGAAGGAGATCTGTCCGGCAATCTCCTCCACCGGAAGCCCGCGATGGCGGGCTGCCTCGAGATACGCGATGCCGTTGGCGAGGGTGAACGCCAGCTCCTGGGCCGCCGTCGAGCCGGCCTCGCGGATGTGATAGCCGCTGACGCTGATGGCGTTCCAGCGCGGCAGGCGCTCCCGGCACCAGGCGAACAGGTCGGTGGCGATCCGCAGCGACGCGATGGGCGGGTGGATGTAGGTGCCGCGCGCCACGTATTCCTTGAGGACGTCGTTCTGCACCGTCCCCGACAGGGCCTCAGGCGCGATGCCCCGGGAGCGCGCCACCGCGACGTACAGCGCCAGCAGGATCGCCGCGGTGGCGTTGATGGTCATCGAAGTGGAGACCCGGTCGAGGGGGATCCCGTCGAGCAGCGCCTGCATGTCCTCGATCGAGTCGATGGCGACGCCGACCCGTCCGACCTCCCCCTGGGCCAGGGGGTGATCGGAGTCGTACCCCATCTGGGTCGGCAGGTCGAAGGCGACCGACAGACCGGTCTGACCCTGTTCCAGCAGGTAGCGGAGCCGCCGGTTGGTCTCGCGCGCGTCGCCGAACCCGGCGTACTGGCGCATCGTCCAGAAGCGCCCCCGGTACATGGTCGGCTGCACGCCGCGGGTGAACGGCCATTCGCCCGGGAACCCCTGTTCCTCGAGATAACGCTCCTGGGGGGCATCGAGCGGCGTGTAGAGCCGCTTCAGGACGGCGCCCCCGTCCGGCCGGAACTCGGGCCGCCGCTCCGGCTGGCGCCGGAGCGAGTCCGCCACCGGCCCCTCTTCCCAGGTCCTCAGGGCGGCGTCAAGCCCGGCCCAGGGTCCGAGGCCGGACTCGCCGCCGAGGCTTTCCTCGCCGCTGACGCTTGCTTCGCCGGCGCGGTCGGGCCGGTCGGTCTCCGGTTCCGGGAGCGGAGCCCCCGGCCGTGCCCCGCCCGGCGCGATAAACAGCAATCGATCGGGTGGAGTGGCGCCGGGTGGCGCGGCATCGGGCGGCGGCATCCCGGCGACCGGCGCTTTCGGGGCCGGCGTCACCCCCATCATGACGGCGGCGGCCGGCCGGGAGGCGGCGT